>JBGAJY010000081.1:0-22563 GCA_044224705.1 Saprospiraceae bacterium | reverse complement strand
AACTGCATGATCAAAAACATATCGTTCACCCGATACAGAAACGATCTCCACCTGCGGTGCTCCGCTGTCTGGATGAGCAACGGGGTTGACAGCGGATATTTTCTCCTGGCGATGTGATAAATCGGCTAACACCCGCTGAAACAATTTCCCATATCCCTGGCGGATGGTTGCCGTGCCCCGGCGCATTTTATTGGCAACAGGCGTAAAAAAAATGCTCGGTCTGAACCAGCGCAAACCGCCGTAAGCCGTAATGTCTCCGAAAAATCCATAGCCCTGAGCAATACCGCCGGGGCCAAAAATGAAGGACCTCGAGAACGCCCCCAAGCCGCGCGCATCCAGGTATTCCTGCATGGTCAGGCCGTAATCGCGACTTCGTTCGGTGCGATAGACTGTCAGGTACCGGAACGAGAGGACGAGAAACCGGAACAGGTTCAGCAGGGTCCGTATTTTTTGAGCGGGCGAAATGGCCGGTTTGTGCAAGTCATCGTTTGCCAGGGTGGCGTCGGGCAGATAATTCAGGTGAAAGCCGTAACGTTTTACCAGCGGTTTCACGGTATTCCAATAGCCGCTGTGCACATAACAAGTACCTACATCGGCCACCACGCCATCCACCTCCAGGGTACGGCATTGCGCTTCGCCAAAGTCGCCGAAAACGGTAACATCCTGAAAACCGATATCTTTCAATTCGAGGGCCAGCGTAATGCCGGCAGGGCCTGCCCCTATGATGGCGATTTTTTTGCTGGTCATCGCTCGGACATGGGTTTCGTTTTATTCTGAAGAAAATATCTTCTTATTGTAAGATTCAAGTGGCATTAAAGGTATTCAAAAAACCCGTGCCGCTTCTTACTCCTAGTTTATCAAAATAAAAAAATCCTTGCAAGTTGCTCACTTGCAAGGATTTACAAAAAATTAGGTGGTAGCCCGTACGGGAATCGAACCCGTGTTACAGGAATGAAAATCCTGCGTCCTAACCCCTAGACGAACGGGCCTTCTGGCGAAAGCGGGGCAAAGATAGGCGCTCCGCTTTTTTATTTCCAAGCCCCCGATCATTTTTTCCTTAAAAAACTTTCGGCGGCACATTCGTTCACAAACTCCATCGAAGCCCTTTTGAGTTCCGTGCCTCCGGTAATATTTCTGCAAACACCAGCCAGGCCGTGGTCAGCGTAGCCAGTACAAAGTACCCCATTACCGCCAGAGATGCCCCGGAGAAGAGTCCGTTGACGCCGAACCAATCGCCCAGCCGAATGATCCAGAAAACGCCTATGCCGTTTTTCAAAAATTCCCAGCCCAGGGCTAAAGGGTTGCGATCCATTAGTTCGGTGAAACTGTACACGCTCAGGAAAATAAAGCCGCCATACCAGAATATGCCCGGACTGCCGATCCGGGCCAGATGGCCGAAAAAGAAGAACACCAGCAAGATGGTGAACGAGAATTGCACCCAGGCCCAGGCTTTCAAGCGACCCGAATTCCGCGGCTCGTATTTTTCAAACTGATGGATGTCTTCAATTTTTTGCACCGGAAAACGCTCGGCTACATCAGCAGGGCGCCAGCCAGTGGGCATAAACCAAATTCGCAATTTATCCCACCAACTCCCGGCCCGCCAGGTATCTTTCAAGAGCAACCACAGGTGCTGGAAATTGATTTTGATCGGATTCCACGTGCGTGCAGGACGGGTGATGCCGTACACCGGAGGCTCCCCGGGCAGTTCTTCCTGAAATGTGCCGAACAACTTGTCCCAAATGATAAATATCTGGGAATGATTGCGGTCCATGTATACCGGATTCAGGGCATGATGCACGCGGTGGTGCGAAGGTGTCACGATGATCTTTTCCAGAAAACCCAGCTTCCCGATGTGCTGGGTATGGTACCAGAACTGCATAAAAAGATGAATCGGCGCCACCACTGCGATCACCGTGGCCGGTACGCCCAGCACTGCCGCCGGCAGCAGAAAAAAAGTAAACAGGTTGACAAAGGATGAAACGCTTTGCCGCAGCGCACAGGCCAGGTTGTAATCCTCGCTGCTGTGGTGGATGGCGTGTTTGTTCCAGAAAATATTGATTTCGTGGCTCCAGCGATGCACCCAATACCCCTGAAAATCCAGCACGATAAAGGCGATCAAGTAGGTCCAAACCGTGGAATCGAGATGATACACCGCGACGTGTCGCAACAACCAGGAATACGTGATGATCGAAACGCTGAGCCCGAGCACGTCCTTAACGACGTTGGTAATGCCAGAACTGAGGCTGGAAACCATGTCCATGCTGCGTAAAGTGTCTTTGCCACGGCGCCAGCCGTACCATTTTTCGAACAACACCAAGGCCAGGAAAATCGGCATGGCGATGAGCAAAATCTGACCGTATCGTTCCATAAAGCAAAGTTAACCTCTCTGTGTCTCCGTGGTAAATAAACACAGAGACACGGAGGCACGGTGAAAATTCAAAACTGATAATTCTCCAGCAAATGCGTCATCCGTTTTTGCACATCGGGGTCCACTACCAACTCCGGAGCATGATGCGGTTTTTTGCGGGCATCGATCACGAGCGGGCCCTGGCAGCCCCAGTGCTTGTTTTCCATAAACGAACTTACGCCATATACGTCATGACTGGGGTTGGCGCGCGTAAAAGTTGTCCAAAGGAAATTATTGAGCGTGGCGGCGGCAAAGCGGCTGTCATCCGTCAGGATAATCAACGGAATTTTCTGAAAATCAACCCCTTGCATTTCGCTGCAAAATCCTTCTACTGCGGCGCGGGCCGCTTGCCCTGTCACAAATAGCGGCGCCTTAACGGCCATAATCCCCGGCAGACAAAACTGCGGATCGGAAAATCCTTCGGGCAATCTCAACCCGGCAGGCAATTCCGTGCCCAGGGTTCTGCATTGCTCACCCCGGCAGGCCACGACGAGTTTCGAACCCTCGTTCCAGCCGCTGCCGGAATAATCGAGTGTGTCAATGGTTGTCCGGGTTTGAAAATGCAAGTCGCGGGTCCAGTCCACGCGTTCCAGCACGTGGCGGAAGAAATGCGCCATATCATGGGTATCCAGATTCGGATCATCGTCCGATGCGGCGATGATCAGGAATTTGGCCAAAGAAGTCTGCCCGGTGCCGAGAATCCGGTTGGCGATGGTCAGAATTTCCTCCGGCCGCCGCTCGCGGAAAGGCATGTAGCGCTCGTGACCGATGGCCAGCAGCAGCGGATGTACGCCCGCAGCATCCACGGCATGAAGTTCTTTGAGGCCCGGGAATTCCTGCGGCGTCAACGGCGCTACCAATTCATGGATCAGCCAGCCGAAACTGCTGTCCTCCTGCGGCGGCCGTCCGACAACGGTAAAATGCCAGATCGGGTCTTTTCGATGATAAACGCGATGCACTCGCATAACCGGAAAATCGTGGGCCAGCGAATAATACCCCAAATGGTCGCCAAAAGGCCCTTCGGACTTTTTGACGTTTTTTAAAATTTCACCCGTGATGACAAAGTCGGCATCCGCGCTCAGGGTATAGCCGTCTTTTTTCAGGTAGCGAAAACGCCGGCCCGCCATCATCCCGGCAAAGGTCAATTCACTCAACCCTTCCGGTAAAGGCATGATGGCCGCAAAAGCATGGCTGGGCAAACCACCCACAAAAATGGAGCAGCGGAAAGGCTCATCGAGCCGGTTGTATTTTTCGTGGTGCACCCCGATGCCCCGGTGCAACTGGTAGTGAAGACCAATCTCCTGGTTGGCGGTATAGGCATTTCCAGAAAGTTGAATGCGGTACATGCCGAGGTTCGAGTGCATCACCCCCGGTGTCTCCGGGTCCTCGGTGTACACCTGCGGCAGCGTAATGAACGCCCCGCCGTCCAACGGCCAGCTTTTCACCTGCGGCAATTGGTCGATGGTCGTAGTGCCCCAAGTCACTGGTGCGCCGAAACGCTTTCGCATGGGCAAGGCAGACAGGGCTGTTAACGGGGCCGACAAGTAGCGACCAGGTCGTTTAAAAAAATTAGCGGGATCTTTTTTGAGTTCAATGACGCGTTTCACACGCTCCAAGGTATGCCGGAACAGAAAGGCCGTGCGCTCCTGCGTGCCATACAAATTGCTGACGGCCTGAAACGGACTGCCTTTTACCCGTTCAAAAAAAATAGCCGGCCCGCGACGGTCGTACACCTGCCGGTGAATTTCCGCCATTTCCAGATTGGGGTCTACCTCCTCCCGGATACGCAACAAATGCCCGTGTCGTTCGAGGTCCCGGACGGCCTCCCGCAGACTGTGATAAGCCATATCAAATGCTTTGATTTTCGCGCAAATGAACAGCCCCGGGGCCGGTTTGTTGGCCTCGGGGCTGTTGTTTATTTTTCTTCTACGCTGTTCAATCCTTGATATGAGCGAGTTTGGCGTTTTGGTAGCGGGGTTGCTGGAGCAAGCTCCGCATATTCTTGACGGTCTCCCGTGGGCCGGCATCCACTGCCATGTTGACCAGCCAGTCGGGGATATTACCGCCCGGGTTGGAGTAGATGTAATATTCCATGTAGACCCATCCGCCTGCGCCCGGGATGAGGGTCCATTGGGTATGCGCATTGCGCATACGGACCACGTCCTTTACCTCCGGAACCAGATCGGGAGCGGCTTCGCTGATGGCGGTAATGGCCCGCGTGTTGGGGTCCTGCTTCAGATAAGAGTGCATGACGATGTCACGATCGTTCAGCGGCCAGGGAAAATCGATGCGGGAATAATAGTAGCATTCATGGTCGCTGACCCGTCGGATGAGCCGTGATTCGACCACCTTGTAGCCCCAATCCGGGTAATGCTCCACTTCGGAAAGCAACTGAACCAGGCCCGACAAGGGGGCTTTCAACGAAGTGACCAACTTGATTTCATGGACGTCAGTGGTTCTACGGAGGTACACTTTGACCGCCTCTTTTTCATTTTTAAACACCCAACCGTCGTTGGATTGCGCAGCAGCCAAGTGTGAAAACATAGCCAGAATTGCGGCGAAAAGCATTCGGGGAATAAGTCTAAAATTCATCAGGTTCTATTTGTTGCAATATGACAGGGACAAACATGTTTGGTGATCAACAGGCTGCGGGTTCTCTTCAAAAAAATCGTGCCGGATTTTTGGTGAGTGGCAGTAGCAGTAGCGCTCGTTCCGGATTTTCAACTAACCGCGTAGACTGCAACTGCAAGTGCCACTGCTAGTGCTGGTGCAAAAACCCCGCCACTACCTCCACCCAGGCCGGCTGATCGTTGAGGCTGGGCACCAGATCGAGGCGTTCACCGCCCCAGCGGAGAAAATCTTCGCGGTACTCCTGCCCTATTTCGATGGTGGTTTCGAGGCAATCCGCTGTGAAGGCCGGGCAAAAAACGAGCAGGCGTTTGGCGCCGGATCGGGCCAGGTTTTCGATGGTTTGAATCGTGTAAGGCTGCGTCCAGGGATCCCGGCCGAGGCGGGATTGAAAGCAAACGCTGTATTGCTCCTGCCTCAGATTCAATTCTGCTGCGATGGCATGAGTGGTGGCATAGCATTGCGCCGAGTAGCAGAATTGATTCGTCGGTGTCAGTGTTTGGCAACAATCCGGACTTCGCAGACAATGGTTATCGGCATCGGCTTTGCGCAACTGGCGCTGCGGCAGGCCATGGTAACTGAATAAAACATGATCGTATTGCGCCAGGTCAAAACGCCGTGCATTCTCCGCATACAAGCGGATCATCGGCGGGTGGGTCGCGTAAGCGCTCAGCATCTGAACCGATGGGATCACCTGTTTTTGGGATAGAATCCGCATTACCTCCTCGTGTACCGACCCCGTCGTGGCGCTGGCGTATTGCGGAAAAAGCGGAAAAACCACGATACGGTCCACCTTCGCAGCCGTCAATTTATCGAGCGCCGATTCGATGGAAGGGTTTTGGTAACGCATGCCTAATTCAACTTCAAAATTGTCTCCGAGCAATACGCGCAACTGCGCCACCAGGCTTTCGCCGTAAAATTTCAGGGGAGAGCCCTTTTCCGTCCACAAATGCCGGTATGCTGCTGCCGATTTCCCCGAACGGAACGGCGCGATAATGCCCCGCACCAGCAGGTTCCGTGCCAGCGGGTTGATGTCGATCACACGCGGATCGAGCAGAAATTGCTTCAGGTAGCGGTATACGGCCCCGCGCGTTGGAGCATCGGGCGTGCCGAGGTTGACGACCAGAAGGCCGGTCTTGGACAGGGTAGTTGTCATGTTTGGACTTATATCAATTCAGTACCGGCTCAAACTGCAATTTGGCCAGACTGCTGTACGTGCCGCTGGAGCGGCTCGACAGTTCTTCATGCGTGCCTTGTTCCACAATCCGTCCGCCTTCCAGCACGTAAATGCAATCCACGTCGCGGATGGTCGCCAGCCTGTGGGCTATGATGATGCTCGTGCGGCCTTCCATCAGGTTGTTGAGGGCATCCTGCACGATTTTTTCGCTTTCGGCGTCGAGCGATGAGGTGGCTTCATCGAGCAGCAGGACGGCCGGGTCGCGCAGGATAGCACGGGCAATAGCGATGCGCTGACGTTGTCCGCCCGAGAGTTTGATGCCGCGTTCACCGACCACCGTTTCCAGCCCTTCCGGGAAAGTGGAGATAAAATCCCAGGCATTGGCCTTGCGGGCTGCTGCCACGATTTCTTCTTCCGTAGCCTCCGGTTTGCCGTAGAGGATATTTTCCCGGATAGTGCCGCCAAAGAGGATCACTTCCTGCGGTACGATGGCAAAATTGGAGCGATATGATTCCAGGTCGTATTCGATAATCGGCCGTCCGTCGACACGCACTTCTCCAGTATCGGCTTTGTGAAATTGCAGCAACAACTGCATGATCGTACTTTTCCCCGCGCCGCTCTGGCCCACGAGCGCTACTTTTTTACCCGCCGGAATGTCGAGGCTCACGCCTTTCAGTACGCCTACGTCCGAACGCGTCGGGTACGAGAACCACACGTTTTCAAAAGACACGTCGCCGCGCAGGTGCCCGGCGGAGTGGTTGGTGGGCGGACGGCTTTCGGCTTCGTTTTTGGTGTTAAGGATTTCGCGCACCCGGTCCGTAGCGCCCACGGCGCCCACCAGTTCAGTGTAAAAATTGCCCAGACCGGCAATAGCGCCGCCAATGATGGCCGTGTACGTGACAAAGGAAATGAGTTGCCCGGCAGTGAACGGATGTTGCTCAGGTGGCAGCCCCGCATCGCGCTGCACCATGTACATGCCGTAGCCGATCACAAAAAACAGTGCTCCAAACAACATGGTGATGATGAACACCGAAAAAGCAGCGCGGCCTTTGGCATATTTCATGGACACCTTTACTACCGTGTCGTTGGATCGGGCATAACGGCGGCTTTCGAAGAGTTCGTTGGTAAATGCCTTGACGGCATGGATGCTTTGCAGGGTTTCGTCGAGGATGGTGTTCGCGTCTCCGAGCTGGTTCTGGCGTTCTTTCGAAAGTTTGCGCACCCAGCGCCCGAAGACCATGGCGCCGATCACGATCACCGGGAAAATGGTGAGCATGACACCTGCGAGTTTGGGCGACATGAACAGCAGCACGGCGATGCCGCCGATAAGGATGATGATCTGACGGATGAATTCGGCGAGGATGAAATAGAAGGTGTTGTACAACTTTTCCACGTCGTTCGTGACGCGGCTGACCAACTCGCCCACACGGCTTTTTTCAAAAAAAACGATGGGCAGCGAGATCAGGCGCTTGTACAACGCCACACGGATGTCCGCCGTGCCGCGTTCGCTCACCTGGGCGAACATCATGACCCTGAAATACGATACGATACCCTGAAAAATCAGGATGCCAACCAGCCAGAATCCGATCTGCCGCAGGTCGATATTGGGCGCCACGCCCTGGGCCACATCGAGCATTTGTCCGATGATCTTGGGAAAAACCAGGAATACCGTACTCGACAAAAAAAGCAGCACCAGGCCGGCGACAAACTGCCATCGGTAAGGCTTTACAAAAGCAAAAATTTTGAGGGCTTCCCGGAGGCTTTCGCGCGAGATTTTTGGGCGGGATGATTCTTGTTGATCCATAATTGGCAAAGGTCGGGCGAGAAAATTCAAGATGCGCCGCCCGGCGGAGGATTGTGTTGAAATATTGCGATAATTTGATGAAGCCTGGTTTTTCACCGCTCAGGCGCTAAGAGTTCGCGAAATTTCTTCGCGCCTTCGCGCCTTCGCGGTTCAAATAGAGACGAATCAGCTCGCGATTTACTTTAACTGATCCGCGTGCCGTTTTCCACCGCTCTTTCGGGCTGCAGTAAGACCACCTGGCCACCGGATTGTTCAACGCCGAGCACCAGAACTTCGGAGAAAAAATTGGCGATTTGCTTTTTAGGGAAATTACAAACAGCGATCACTTGCTTGCCGGGAAGTTCGGACAGCGCATAGTGGTGCGTGATTTGCGCGCTGCTTTGCCGGATACCCACTTCGGGTCCAAAATCAATGCGAAGCCGGTAGGAAGGTTTGCGGGCTTGCGGGAATTCCTGCGCTTCGAGGATGGTGCCGACGCGGAGTTCTACATTCCAAAAATCATCATAGGAAATTTCTGACATACATAAAGACAGGTGGGTAGACAAATCTTGGCAAAGTTCGCCAAGCTGTGCATTTTTTGAAAAGACCGCGACAAAGTGCTGGAAAATTCCTGCAAAACCTACATTTGCACCAGCGCAACCAATCGCCAAACCAGACTTTATGAACTCAAAAACAATCATTTGGATCGCCTTCGCCACCTGGTGTCTGATCAGTTGGTACTGGTATGTTTGCGGGATTAAACAGGCCTGTCGGCCCGCCACTGCAAGCGCCGTCGTGACCACTCCGGCCATTGAACCCGACACCCTTCAGGCAGCGCCGGTCGAGGCTCCTGCCAAACAACCGGAGCGCCAAACCCAGCTGGCCGAAAACGACATCAACTCGGTACAGGTTGTCGAACTGGAGGATCGTGTGGAAATCCATTTTCCCTATAATTCCGTTCAGAAAGAAGAAAATGCCGCCATCGACGACTACCTCAACAGGCTGGCTTCCACCCTGCGCGCATCGGGAGGTAATGTGACCATTGCCGGACACAGCGACGGCATCGGCGACGCCAGTTCCAACAAAACCCTCGCGCTGCTCCGCGCCAAAAACATCAAAAGGATTCTGGTGGCCAAAGGCGTAAAAGACAGCCAGATCAAAGTTGTTTCCTACGGAGAAAGCAAATCTGTGGCCAGCAACGATACACCCGCCGGGCGCTACAAAAACCGCCGCGTGGTGATCCGGCTGGAATAACCCCCGACCGGTTATCCCACTTTTTCAGGCTCAAATTCCCTTTTCTCCATTCAATCTTCGCCAACCATGTTTCAACAAGATATTACCCTGGGCCCCGGAACCGGAACCTTTACAGCCCATACTTTCGAAATCTTTATCATGCTCTTCGTGGCCTTTTTAATGGGCCTTTGGATGGGCTGGGCCATGTGGAACCGTTTCCGTCAAATGTCCGAACGGCTTCGCACCGACAACGAAAGTCTCACGCTCACAGTGAACAACCTGCGCGCAGAAATCGATACCCTTCGCGCAAAATTCGCCGGCCTTGAAACGGAACGCTCCGAATTCAATGTGCGCTACGACATTCTGGAACGCGAAAACAACGAACTGCGCCAGCGCCTCAATCAAAGCGAAGGCGAAACGTCCCGAACCCAGGACCGCAACCGTCAACTGGAGACCGAACTCGGGCTCTCCTTTACGCCGGAGTCCGACATCGCCACGGATATTCCCCTGGAAATCAATACGGAAAGCGCTCCAGATCCCGAATGGCTGGCCGACCCGGAAGGCGATCTCGCCGGCATGGCCGTCGAGGCCGCAACAGCGGAACACGAACTGGTGGCAGAATTTGGCGACACAACGCCCGCTTTTACCCTCGAAGAAGATGCCCCGGTTTCCGCCCCAGTGGTGGAAGAGCCCACAGAGGCCGTGGACGAGTCGACCAACGTTTTTGCGGGCGAACCGCAAACCATCGTCGTCACTGCTCCGGGGCACCGCGACGACCTGAAAATCGTGGAAGGAATTGGTCCGAAAATCGAGGAATTGTTGTTCCAGAACGGCGTGTACACTTACCAGCAACTCGCCGAAACGCCCGTGGAAGAAATTCGGAACATCCTCGTGGCCGCGGGCTCCCGCTTCGCGATGCACGACCCCGGCACCTGGTCGGCACAGGCTCTCCTCGCCGCCAACGGCGAATGGGACAACCTCAAAGCATATCAGGACTTCCTGAATGCTGGGAAGCGCCCGGGGGCATAAGCCACGGCTAGTCAATATCGTAGCCGCATCGCGGCGGCATTTTGGTAGCACTATTAGCCGATTTTTGAAAATGAAACCGCGTAGCGGTGACATTATGAAACGTGATTATAATGTCACCGCTACGCGGTTTCTAAACGCTGTCACTACTATTACCAAAATGCCACCGCTACGCGGTTTTCATGAGGATAGGTAATTGATAAGAAAGGGCAAAGCTCCGAGTGCAAAATTCAGACGGTCATTTAAAACCGTATCGCGGCTTTTTACTTTTTATCCTGCAACAAATACCCTGCTTCGAACACCTGGTTTTGGCCGCGCTGGTAGATCGCATAGTTAAATCCCGTGTGCAGGCTGTACGCGCCGTGGCGGCCTTTTTTATCGAGAGCCACAAAACCGATCTGGTTGATTTTCGACTGTTCGGGGTATTTTTCAGCGATCCGGCGAATGGCAAATTCGGCGGCCCGTTGCGGGTGATGGCCCCGGCGCATCTCTTCGACGATCAAAAAACAACCGAGTGTACGAAGTACCATTTCGCCCAAGCCGGTGGCGGCGGCGGCGCCCACCTCGTTGTCGGCAAACATACCGGCGCCGATAACCGGGCTGTCGCCCACCCTGCCATGCATTTTGAAAGCCAGGCCGCTGGTACTGCAGGCGCCTGCAATGCGGTTCCGGGCGTCGAGGGCCACCATGCCGATGGTATCGTGCCTTTCGATATTGATGACGGGCTTGTATTCGGACTTCACTTTCCAGTCTTCCCAGGCTTTGCGCGCTTCCTCCGTCAGAAGGTTTTCTTTCTTAAAACCTTCGGCCAGTGCAAATTGCAAAGCCCCTTCTCCTGCCAGCATGACGTGGGGCGTTTTTTCCATCACCCTGCGCGCTACACTGATCGGATGCATGATGTGTTGCAAAAAGCATACAGAACCGGCATTCCCAAATTCGTCCATGATACAGGCGTCGAGCGTCACATTCCCGTCGCGATCGGGGTAACCGCCGTAGCCAACGCTCGTGTCCTTCGGATCGGCTTCGGGGATATGCACCCCTGCTTCCACAGCATCGAGGGCTCGCCCGCCGGGAGCGAGCACCTCCCAGGCTGCGGCAGTGGCTTTGCGATTGTCCCAGGTGGCAATGACGACTGGCAAGGCGTCTTTGTCCGCCTGGCCCGGCCATAAAGGTGCGTTACGGGTCCAAAAATCTGTCGAGCTGGCGGCCAGGGTTCCCCAAAAGCCCTGTTTTAAAAATTGACGACGGGAATTCATGAGTCGGTTACAGGTTTTAATTTGGCGCAAAATACATGAAATGACCCAACCGCTCTTTTTAGTTCTGACGCTGGCCATTTGCTTTCTTTCCTGCCAACCGCGGCCTGCGACCGACAACGATCCGCTTGTCTGGAAAAAAATCAAACTTGACTTCAAAAAATTCGATGAAACCGGCCTTTCAGGGCCCGCCGACGGGAAGGTTTCCACACACTATGAATTCTGCATACCGGCAGATGAAAAAGCGTGGAAACGAGTCAAAAAGATCGATCCCACCGCCGGATTGATGAAGGGCAGTTCGGGGCGTTCCGGATGCCAGCCCGACCGCTGGCTGGTCATCGGAAACACCCATCAGCCGCGCTTCAAACGGGTGCTGTACGATCTGGCCAGTTTGCCATTTGTGGAAAAAATTCAGGAAACATTTTTCGAATAAACACTGTGGGCCGTTTATACCGGCCATTTGCCATGACAAATACATCCGCACAAACCAATATCCGCGTCCAGAGCCTGGTAGTCGTCATTGCCATCGTATTGTTTGCAACAAAACTTACCGCCTACTATCTCACCAATTCCGTGGCCATACTCACGGATGCCCTGGAAGGAATTGTCAACGTAATTTCCGGGTTTACCGGCCTGTACAGCCTCAAAGTAGCCGCAAAACCGCGCGATCTCGATCACCCTTACGGGCACGGCAAGGCCGAGTTGCTGTCCGCTTCCTTCGAAGCCATCCTGATTATTGTGGCGGGCGTGGTGATCATTTATGAATCGATCAGCAACCTCATTCACGCACACCCGCTCCAGAGGTTGGACTACGGCATCCTCCTAGTGGGTATCACCGCAGGCATCAATTACGCCACCGGTTGGCTGTGCATTCGCACCGGTCAGAAAAACAATTCGATTGCACTGGTGGCCAGCGGCAAACATTTGCACACCGATACCTGGACCACCATTGGCATCATTGCCGGTCTGGGGCTCATTTACCTCACTCACATCGCCTGGCTCGACAGCGCCGTAGCGCTGGTGTTTGCTGTTTTTATCATTTATGAAGGCTATAAGATTATCCGTGAAACTACCTCGGGCATAATGGACGAGGCCGATCTGGCCCTGCTCAGATCGGTTGTGAAGGTGCTGGACGAACACAAGCACGACAAATGGATCGATCTGCACAATTTGCGCATCATTAAATACGGCTCGGTTTTACACCTGGATTGTCACCTGACCGTGCCCTGGTACCTGCACGTTCGGGAAGCCCACTGGGAAATGGACGAACTCGACAGCCTGATCCGCAACAATTTTCCGCAATCGCTGGAAATGTTCATCCACATGGACGATTGTATCCCGCCGCACTCCTGCCGGGTTTGTCCACTGCAACATTGCGCAGAACGGGAGGCGCCTTTCGAAAAACGTCTCAGCTGGAACCTGGAAAATGTCACGACCAATGAAAGGCACGGATTCCGGGAAGAAAACCCTGCTGATAATGCCTAGCCGGCGCAGTTTTGAGGCAATTGAGCAACAAAAAGCACGTAATCAAAAATCAGCCCGGACTGTATCCGCGCTTCTTTTTCGATAGCAAAGCCCCGTTGTTCCAACAACTGGCGATACTCACTCGCCGTGTATTGCTGTGGGTGAAGAACATCTCCCGGAAAAAGTTGAAACAACCTCCGTACCCATTTTTTTCGATGTACATCGATACTCAGCACCAGCTTTCCTCCCGGTCGAAGCAGCCGGGAGAGTTGCTGAGCGCTTTGGAACAGGTTTTCCATGTGATTCAGTGCATTGAAGCAAAATACCGTGTCAAATTTCTTCCCGGGTAAAAAATACTCCAATCTGGCTTGGAAAAAACGTACTTCAGGATAATCGGCTTGCGAAAAATGCGGCAGGTTCCGCTCATACCGTTCAAGCAGCGGATCGAGCGCATCTACCCGCATATCCTGCAAAACAATGAAGACTCCGGCAGGCCCGCAGCCTGCATCCAGCACGCAGGAATCCTGAACAGGCCACAAATCGAAGCGGTCCAGCAAGCGCTGCCAATATGCTCGTTTCCAGGCTAAATAAGCTGCTTTATCGCGTCCGGACAGGTAGTATCGCCACCAGAGCAGTTCAAAAAATTGGGCAATACGCCATTGCAGGGCCATGGGATCAGGTGTTAAAATGCTTTTGGGCAAAGATAATTTTCCTACCTTCGGGTGAAATAGAATGCACTTTAATCCGGCCAGCTTCTCAGCACTACCAAAATCAAACTATTCTTGGCCATGCATTACCTTCTTCTTCGCACCTTTTTGGCCTGTTTACTTACGCTTGCCCTTTTACTCCCCCTCTCCGCACAAAACGACAAACAGGTGATCGGCGATGCCGTTCTCACCCCTGATGAAATCGCCACTGGCGCTACCATCACTTATTTCATCCGTTTCCAGAACATCAGTTCCGACACCGCCGAGCAGGTCGTTGTCCGCGACACCCTCGATCCTCGCCTCGATCCTTCCACCTTCACGATGATGGCATCCAGCCACGACTATGACCTGCTTCGGGACGGCGACGGCGAAGTGCGCTGGTACTTTAACCATATTGCCTTACCCGACAGCGCAACGGACAATCCAGGGTCCCTGGGATTTATCCTTTTTACCGTTCAGCCCAAGCCTTTTTTGGCCCCCGGACAAGTAATTCCCAACCATGCTTTTATCACTTTCGAGAACGGCCCGTCCATTTGCACCAATGAAGCCTTCGTGTGGATCGACGATGGCGCTACAGCCAATGAACCGGTGTCCGTTCGCGATCTGCGCGTGGTACCCAATCCGAATTACGGCCAGTTTGAAGTACGGCACGTCGATGCCAATCAAGTGGTCAGTTCTCCCGCAGCGGATGCGGAATGGTGGATTACTGATATTCATGGAAAAAACGTGTGGGACGGTTCGGTTGCCAACGCCGCCTCGGCAGGCAATGCGGTGATGCTGGAAAAGCCGTCGCCGGGTCTTTACCTGCTTTGGGTCAAAGAATCGAACAACCTGCAGGTTGCACAATTCACCGTCATTCGCTAGATTTCGATCAAGCTTCTTCTGTGTCCGGACCGTGTTTGAACGGGTGCCTGGGCTGCCATTCTTCCACCGGCTTCAGGTAGTCGAGCAGCCGGCCTGTGAAATGATTGGCAATGCTGTTTTGATGGCGCAAGTAGCAATAAAGGTCTTCGGCCACTGCCCCGACGGAGCTTTTGATTTCCAGGGCCGTGCGGGCAAATACGATGCGTTCGCTGCCGCTTTCAAGCCCTGCCCGCACGATATCGTAGAGGATGTTCAGGTACAATTGAAGATCGTGGTTGAGGTCTTTGTCGAGGCCGAGGTAATGGGCGTCGAGCTCCGTCCCATTTTGGATTGTCGTAAAAAACGCCACTAACCGGCCATCGAGATAATAGGCGAAAAGCCGGAAATGATCGGGCAAGTCCCTTTTCAAGGCCGGAATATAATGCTCATTCAGGTCCACCATGTTGAACCCGGCATTCCGGGCTATGTCGGTGTACAGGGTATAAATCCGCGGCAGTTCGCGCTGAATATCGGCCAGGTGGAGTTCCTTTTTTTCGATCGCGTTCGCTTTTTTGAAGGCTCTTTTGGCGCGGGTGCGGTATTTGGTCGACATGGCCGAGAGGTACTCATCAAAATCGGCATACGGTAACTCCATTACCATATTGGGCTGGATACAAAATTCAGCAAATGCAGATTTCGTTAAGGTCATTCTTTCCGCTTTCCGGCCAGGTGCGATGTCTTTTACGAGCGTTACCGGCAATTTCATGCCTTCGCCTTCCATTTTCTCCACCACATCCGTGAGGGCTTTTTCAAGCAAGCCCGTGGCCTTTTCGGGGCTGATTTTTTGGGCATCGAACCAAAAACCGTGCTCTCCGGTGAGCAACATGTTGCCGCAAATCAGAATATCGGCAGCCACAATACCGGCCACCCAGCGTTTGAACCATTTGGCCAATCCGTTGAAAAAACACGGATCGTTTTTGCTTTCATGTTCGCTCTCGCTGATGTTGTCGTCGCCTTTGAAGTATTTGAACTGGCAAAGCGCCACCCCGACCGGCTCTTCATTGCGATAAAAAATCAGGTACCCGAAGCGCATGCCCAAAGGCGGATTGCTTTCCAGCACCGTTAAAAATGGCCGTTGGAGGAACAGGTCGTCCGGCGGCGCAGCTGTATCCCAATCGCTGGCGGCCGCCTCGATGGAACGAAAAAAAACGTGCCGGAACACCTCGGAGGAATCGGCGGTCCGGGAATCAGTCGACATAGTTGTGCTGGCGGTCGTCGGATTCATTCGAGTAGAGCTGGTCATAAGTCAGACAAAGAAAAACAGGCGGATGTGAAAATGGTTGGGTTTTAACGCGTCAATGCCCATTTTCGCACTTCTGCAACCGCAGCCGATTCATCGCCCCAACCCATGAGGGTCATGGTTCCCAAACCGTCGTAGTACAGGAAAAAGGTTTCAATCAAATGTCGGGCCGCACTGTATTCCTGCTGAAATTCCCGCCAATTTGTCGCCCGAATGATGCGGAGCGAGGGGTCAGCCGGGGTGGCCAGCACCTTGTTGTCCCACTCTCCATGGTCCTGCAGCATCAGCAGGCCGATCGGTTGAACGGCGATGAGCGTGCCCGTGGGCAGGGTTTCGGCGAGCACCAGCACGTCCAGCGGGTCGCCGTCGCCGCCCCGGGGTTTGTCCATCCGCGTGGAAGGAACGAAGCCGTAATTGACGGGATAAGGCAAAAAATCGATCACGCGGGGTTGGCCGTCGCGCAGATCGTTCTGAAACTCAAAGCTTTGTTTGTTGTATTCAAACTTATGGTTTGTGCCGGCAGGTATTTCTATGACGCCGTTGAGCCAGCCCTCAGGCGTGAAGGACGGTAATTCGAGAAGATTTTGTTTGGCCATGGAAAATCAGTTCTGGAAAAAACACAGGGCGACAATATTTGTTACCGCACTGGCAAAGTTGTGCTGCCCTGTCCGGAATTTAAATTTTTTTTGCCCGGCCTTTTAACGTCCCGCGACACAATCTCTTCGTAAATCTTTCTCAAACAATCCTCTCATGTCCGACAAACGCTATTTCGACCCCGAAGACCTGAAAAAATTTGGCCATATCGGCGACTGGCAAAAACCGATGGCCGATAAATTCTTTTCCTGGTACGGTGAAGTTTTTAAAGAAGGCGCGCTGACCGAACGCGAAAAATCCCTCATTGCCCTGGCAGTCGCCCACACGGTGCAGTGCCCATATTGCATAGATGCCTATACCTCGACCTGCCTCGAAAAAGGCGCCGACGAGGAGCAAATGATGGAAGCAGTACATGTAGCCGCCGCCATTCGCGCAGGCAGCAGCCTGGTTTTCTCCACGCAAATGATGAACCATACCAAAAACCTGACGATGTGATCGTTTAAACTCCCCTGTTTGAAATGGGTGTCCACCAACGCAGTAAATCCCTCGCGTCGCGGCAGAGCGCGCTTGCGGATACATTTTTTCAATTAAAGGTTCTAAACGGCAAGGAGCTGAGCGATGCGCGATTCCCGGCATTTTCTGAAAAGATAAAAACGGCGGGTTTTGAACACGGGCATATCCAGCCGGCACGGATCGAGATATTTCAGGTGAATGTGGGCAAGCTCTGCAATCAATCCTGCGCGCACTGCCATGTCGACGCGGGCCCCGACCGCAAGGAGGAGAACATGAGCCGGGATAATTTTGAAAAATGTCTCGATATCCTCGCCCGCCACGATATTCCAACAGTGGATATTACCGGCGGAGCGCCGGAAATGAACCCGCATTTTCGCTGGTTTGTGGAAGAATGCCGCCAGTTGGGCAAACACGTGATGAACCGCTGCAACCTGACCATCATCGTGTCCAATCCTAAATTTCGCGATTTGCCCGACTGGTTTGCCCGACACCAGGTCGAAATCGTATCCTCCCTGCCCCATTACAGCGCGCTGCGCACAGATGCCCAGCGCGGTGAAGGCGTGTTCGAAGATTCTATCAAGGCACTGCAACTGCTGAATGCCGCAGGTTATGGACAGCCTGACACCGGGCTGAAAATCAACCTCGTGTACAATCCTACCGGTAATTTTCTGCCCGGCAATCAGGCCTCCCTCGAAGCTGATTTCAAACGCCAGCTTAAACGCAAGTACAATGTCGACTTCAACAGCCTGTACGCCATCACGAACATGCCGATCAGCCGGTTTCTGGACTATTTACTGGAACATGGGCATTATGAAAGCTACATGCAATCACTGCTCGACGCTTTCAACCCCGGCGCCGTTAACGGTGTCATGTGCCGCAATACTATTTCGGTGAGTTGGGACGGCTACCTCTACGATTGTGATTTCAACCAGATGCTCGACCTGAAAGTGGCCCTTCCCGACCGGAAGAACCACCTCGACGATTTCGACTTTTTCGCCCTCGAAAACCGCCATATCGTGCTCAACCAACACTGCTACGGCTGTACCGCCGGCGCCGGATCGAGCTGCGGCGGGCAGATGATTTGATATAAGATTGACGATTACATGAAAAATCTAAGAAGCTGTTTGAGTTAAAAAGGTGGCGGTTTGGGTTTCAAGACCCGTCGGATGTGAGCGATGTGGATAAAGAGTTGAGTAACAAGGGTTTTACGTTCGAATTCTCTGGCCAGTCTTCGATTGTTGGTTATCCAGGCAAAAGTTCGTTCGACCACCCATCGGGTTTGCGAGATGGCCATAGATCCTTTTCGAGCCACCGTTTTACTCAGCAGTTCCACCTTCACGCCACGCGGAGCGAGCAGGTTTCTGAAAGTGCCTCCAAAGGTTTGATCGGCCAGTACACAACGCACCTCGTCTAGCAAAGGCTGGCGATGAGCAGCCTCAGGCCAAAACTTAGCCGCCGTGGTTGCATCGTAACAGTTGGCTGCCGTCACTTGCGTCCACAACAGATTACCCAGCGTATCAGTCACGATGAAGCGCTTTCTGCCCTTGATGCGTTTGCCACCGTCGAAACCCACCTGCTGAGTAGCACTTGAACTATTCTTAACACTCTGACTATCAATGATTACTACGCTTGGGCAAGCCCGCCTGTGGTGATCTATCCGATTCATCAGGCTCATCTCCGCACTGATTAATTCCCAAGTGCCATCTGCTCCCCACTTGCGAAAATACCAGTACACCGTTGCCCAGGGTGGAAACTCTTGTGGCAGATCCCGCCACACGCAACCGTTTTTGCTCACGTAGAAAATGGCTTCTACGATACGTTGCAAATTCCATTTGCTACGCCTTTGTACTTTGAATAATCCTGATATTCTTTGCCATTGGGAAAGGCTCAGGTCGGTGGAATATTTTTTCACACCAAATCTTACACCACCAGCCTTTCTCTTTTCCAAAAATTAACTCAAACAGCTTCTAATTTCATGTAATCGTCAATCTTATATCAAATACCGCCATTTCAAAGCACCTCCATGGCTTGTGCAAGGTCTTCCCACAGCCATTCCGCGTCTTCCAGGCCGATGTAGAAGCGGCAAAAAGTCCAGGGCAAAGAGGTATTAGGCCGGCCGGGGATGTTGTAAAAGCCAATACTGGGCATGATCAGCGACTCATGGCCGCCCCAGGAGACTGCCATGAGGAAGCGCCGGAGTCGGTGAACGAAAGCCTCCATTTTTTCCATGCTGTCCGTTTTGAAATCCACGGAAAAAAGTCCGCCGCAGCCGCGCATTTGGCGTTTGGCGAGTTGCTGTTGAGGGAAGCTGGGATGAAACGGATACCAGATGCGGGCTACTTTGGGATGGTTTTCCAGTTTGGACAACAAAAAACGGGCGCTTTCGTCGCTGCGCTGCAAACGCAACGGCAAGGTGCGCAGTCCGCGAATCACCAAGGCCGCATCGTGCGGACCGAGAATGCCGCCCAGGGTCATCAACTCCGACTCAAACAGTTTTTTCACCATTGCCCGGCTCGCGCACAGCACGCCTACCACCACGTCGGAGTGGCCGTTGAGGTATTTGGTGCCCGAGTGGACCACAACGTCGATGCCGAACGCAGCGGGATTTTGAAAAATCGGCGAGCTGTACGAATTGTCGATGATCGTGACCAGCCCGTGCTCCCGGGCCAGGGCCGCACAGGCGCTCAGGTCCTGGCATTCGAAGGTCATCGTATTCGGGCTTTCGAGGTACAACACGCAGGTGTTGGGGCGCAAAGCCGCTTTAATGTTCTGTATGTCGGTGCAGTCGACAAAAGTGTGCTCCACGCCGAAGCGCGACAGCAGTTTGCGCAGCAGGGCCGAAGTCCAGGAATAGGGCGCCTGCTGGCACACGACATGGTCGCCCGCCGCGACATTTCCGATCACAGCCGCCGCCACGGCGCCGGCGCCGCTGGAAAAAACCAGGGCATCCTCAGTGCCTTCAAGTGCAGCCAGTTTTTTTCGCAATATCTCCACCGTCGGGTTGTTGCCGCGGGTGTAGACGTGGTGCTGCAACTCATCCGCAAACACCTCCCGGAAGCTGGCGAGATCGGGAAAAACAAAATTGCTCGACTGGATCACCGGTGGAGCGACGGCCTGGAAATATTGCTCCCGGTCTTCCCCGAGATGGGTGAGGATTTCGCTGATCGTCATCGTTTATGATTTTTTCTTTTTCTTCTTCTGCCCTTTCACCAGTTTCATTTCATCCACGAGCCATTTGGCGTCGCCGTATTTGTCGACGATAAAAAGTACGTAACGGATGTCGACCATGATGTTGCGGCAAATAGCGGGATCGAAATTCAGGTCGCTCATGGTGCCTTCCCAAACCCGGTCGAAATTCAGGCCCACCAGGTTTCCGTTGGCATCCAGGGCGGGGCTGCCTGAGTTGCCGCCGGTGGTGTGGTTGGTGGCGATAAATGCTACGGGCATGCGGCCTTCGGCATCGGCGTACTGGCCATAATCCTTTGTCTTCCAAAGGGTAATGAGTTTTTGCGGCACATCGAATTCGTAGTCGCCGGGGATGTATTTCTCCATGACGCCATCGAGGTAGGTCCGCTCTTCGTATTCGACTGCATCGCGGGGCGAGTATTCCTTCACGCGGCCGTAGGTGAGCCGCAGGGTGCTGTTGGCGTCGGGGAAGAAGCGTTTTTCTTTAAAAACCTCCATTTGGGCGGCCATGTACATGCGCTGCAAGAGGTTGATCTGGGGCTGCAATTCCTGCAGTTTCGGCACGACATTGGACTGGTAAGCCGCGCTGACGCCGCGCCAGAACACAACGGCCGGGTCGTTTTTGAGCGTTTCAGCCAGGGTTTTGGCGTCGCCCGCAAAGAGCGCGGTGGTTTTGTCCTGACTCGTCAGGACGCTGTTTTTATAAATAAATTCGGCAAGGCCGGCGTAGCCGCCGTGTTTGGCGGCTTCTGCTTTCACGTATCCCGCGCCCCAATCGTCGCGGTTGTTTTCAGCGTACATCTCTACCAATGCCGCAAAAACCGTCTGGTCCACTTCCGGACGGTAGTCTTTGAAGAAACCGGGCATGCTGCCGCCGACGTCCTTGATTTTGGAGGCAAAAGCGCTCATTCCGGCTTCGTCGTAGGTTTTGAGCCAATTGTTGAGGGAAGCGACCTGGGCGAGCAGTTCGGTGTTGCGCACGAATACTTCGAGGTAATAATCGCGTGCTCGGGCATAGGGTTCGATTTCACGGTAGGATTGTTCGAGCCGCGGAAGCAGGTTGCCGTAGCGGTATTGCCAGTCTTTGTTGAGCTGCACGCGGCGGGTGAATTCGGTCTCATAAGCCCGTTTTTTGTCCAGGGCTTTGTATTTTTTGAGGCCTTCCATTTCGCCGAGCCACTTTTTCCAGGCATTGGCGATGCTCGCGTATTTGGCCACGTAGGCAATTTTGATCGCCGGATCGCGGCGCATGTAACCGTCGAGGATTTTCAGGGCACGGTCGCGGATGGCGACTTTTACCGGGTCGAGCACTTCGGCGGTTTGTTGCACGGCCGCTGCCGGGAGGTATTCGTTGGTGGTGCCCGGAAACCCGTAAACCATGGTAAAGTCGCCATCGTCCACGCCATCCAGGGAGATGGGCAGGAAATGGCGGGGCTGGTAAGGCTGGTTGTCCGGGGCGTACTTGGCGGGGTGGTTGTTTTTATCGGCATACACGCGGAACATGGAAAAATCGCCCGTATGTCGTGGCCAGACCCAATTGTCGGTATCCGATCCGAACTTGCCGATACTGCTGGGCG
This sequence comes from Saprospiraceae bacterium, assembly GCA_044224705.1. Taxonomy (GTDB): domain Bacteria; phylum Bacteroidota; class Bacteroidia; order Chitinophagales; family Saprospiraceae; genus M3007. The sequence goes on along the minus strand of JBGAJY010000081.1, from coordinate 872 downwards.
GAGCGCCCACCAGGCGGATGTCGGTATAGGTCGCCGTGACGTACATAAAGTATTGGTTGCCATTGTACATGGGTTTGAACATAATGTCCTCCCAGGCTTCCTTTTTGGTGTTCACTTTGATCTGGTTCAGGTTTTTGTCGATCAAAGCCTGCCGGTCGCGTTCGCCCATGCCATCGGCCACGCCTTGCAGGGCCAGGGCGCTGACATCTTCCATTCGCAGCACGAACATGACAAACATATCCGGACAGGGAATTTCCTCCGTTCTGTTTTTTGCCCAAAAACCGTTTTCGACATAATTGTGCTCCAGCGTGGAATGGCTCTGGATGGCATCGAATCCGCAGTGGTGATTGGTCAGGACGAGTCCTTGCGGCGAGATGATCTCGCCGGTGCAGCCGCCGTCGAACCAGCAAACGGCATCCTTGATGCTCGGCTGGGAAGGCGAATAAATATCGTCGGCATCGAGGCGAAGGCCAAGGGCCTTCATATCTTTTTCGTTGAGTTTTTCGAGTTGGGAGGGCAGCCACATGCCCTGACCGCGCAGCAGGGCGGGTAGGAGGAGAAGAAAAATGAGCAGTTTTTGCATAAATAAAGCGTTTGTGCGGGGCGAAAATAACCGGTAGCCCGGAATTTATTCCGGGCAATCCCACCCTGGATATGCCCGGAATAAATTCCGGGCTGCCAGAAAAAAGGGCCGCACCGGCAAACCCGGTGCGGCCCTTGGAACATTTAAAAGCGGTTCAATCAGTTGAAAATATAGCGGATGCTGAATTGGGCATTCCAAACGTCGAAGGCGGAAGCGCCATTGAGGTAGGTGCTTTGGATCAGCGCAGGTTGGCCTCCAATGGTGGTGGTGGCCATTTTATAAGACGGCA
>JBGAJY010000080.1:0-22663 GCA_044224705.1 Saprospiraceae bacterium | reverse complement strand
ATCCTCCGGAAGGTTGGCATGAATGATGGCAGGTTGATCCACAAAACGATACCAGTAATACGTCACGGTGGTGCCGTCTCCAAGGTCTGCTTTAAACGGACCTGCCACCGGTCCGGGATTGTTCCAGGGGCCGTCGGGGTCTTGCCAGGTACATTCCGGGTCCAAAGGTGTTAAATAGGTGATTTCCGGCCGGGGCGAGGTAGGCACAGCGGTGTTTAACAAATTGGTAGAAGCGGGCACATCATTTTTGTCGACGGCATGCCATAAACTATCAGAGCCGAGTCTGAAATACTCTGGCATTTTGAAGACCTTTTCATTTTTCTCAACAATGTTCGGGTTATATTCAAAACCCATAATGTTCGTATTGAGCTGAACATTGTTGATATAATTCAGGTCAATGTTTTTCTTTATTCCATTAGGCGAGTTTTCCTGGATTTCAGCAACCATGGAACCTCCGTTATTGACAAACGGAACTCCGCTCACCGCGGCCACATTGATGCCCGGCGGCACCGCGGGCCCTCCATTAAACCAGGCTTCCAGGTCATTCCAAAGCGCATCGGGGGAATAGACCGAGATTCGATTCAATATCATGGACTGGTCATCATTGTTTGCCGGGTACTGTAACCTTCCTACTTTAGCATACCGGTTGCCGTTGCCATCCTGGGCGATAATTGCCGGAGAGCCAGCATGTTCCACGCCAAACGCTACGTTCGGATCGGAGGGCCTTGAATCCAGAAACAGTCCTTCCAAACTGGGGTCGAGCAAGGCGGGTTCGGTCCAGAAAGTAGGCAGAAAAAAGGTGGCGGGACCCTTGAAGTTGGTGGAATTTAAAAATAGCGTCCAGCATTGATTCCCGGTTTCGACATCCGTTCCGTTCGTATTTGATATAGGTTCTGTTAAGGGCAAAGGGATATATCCATATCCGAGCATTTCACCATTTAAGCTCTGTGCCATATTCAAGCCGTCTGGCGCCCAAAGCAGTCTGTTGGACAATTGCGCTACGCCGTATTTGCCTCCGGGCGTGCTCCAGTCCCGCTGTCCGTTGGGCAACATGCTGGTACTTCCGGCGCCAGGCCCGTTCGCCCAGGAAAAGAAATTATAAGCCACCCCGCCCATGATAAACTTGGGGACTTTTGTGCCGAAACGTGTGTCGTGCCACCAGCCCAGGCCGCCTTCAATGGTCGTATAAAATTGATCAGGTTCATTATCCGTCCGCTGGGTGGTCAACCAGCTGCTGCTCAATCCGGTCTGAAAGCGATCCGGCCCGGGGTAGTGCTTGAATATCGGCCATACGGCACAATACATGGTATAGCCTGCCCCCAGGGTCGTGTCTGCTGTGTTTTCCGTAGATATCCAGGTGAAGCCGGATTGTGATCCATCCACGATTTGGGCATTAGCGTTACTGGCTATACCTGAAATGATGCTCAATAAAAAAATAGCCCTGAATCGGGCTTTTATTAATTGACGTTTACTTGGGTTTTTAAAAAAGGAGATCATGGGTATTGTTTTTATCGCGAGTTGATGTTGGTTTAATTGCTGTTTTGGTGGGTTTGGGTGCCTTTTGTGGGGTATTAGTTGGGAGTAACGGTTGGCTTGCTGCCGTGCCGCTGTGCGTTGGGTTTGCGGGTTGGCTGTTCGGCGGCATGGACAGCAAGCCATTGTGTGTGCCCGGAACGGGCATCGAATCCTCTGATGCAAATATAACCAAAATGTATCGGACGATGAACTTGGGAAGTGAAAGTCTTCCCCGCGCCTGGGCAGCGGGCGCGTAGCAAGCCGCAAGGGTTTGGAGGGCGACCTCTGGTCTGAAGTAAGCGGGACTGCAAAGGATGGTACGGACGAACAGGAAGCGCATAGGGAGGCTTGTACGGACGGGTCGAGGTGGCACAACACACCGAAGGCTGGGACTGCCGGGGCCCGTACAAGTAGATGCGCCCGGGATCATCCGAAAGCGATGCACCTTACCCGGGGAGATCTGCCGACCACATTGGAGGCGGAGGCGCGCGCGAGTGCCGAGGCAAAGATTGGGCGGCAGAAGTCAGCCGAGGCCATAGTAGGGAGCCAAACCGAATGCTCAACCAATCCCGTGTTGGTAGTAGGCGAGCGTTCGAGAGGGTGCCCCCGAAGGGCCAAACATGGAATGGCCGGACGGCGGCCTGTACAAACCGGATCGCTGAACCCGTATGGGGAATGATCGGGTTTTCGTGGGGCAGGCAGGAAGGCAAACAAACGAACTGTGTACAGATGGAGTACCAAAGACTGATGGGTGTGATATTGTCACGCCCGAACCTGCTGGCGGCGTACCGACGAGTGGTACGCAATGGCGGGGCCGCCGGTGTGGACGGGGTAGGGGTCGGGCAACTGGCCGAATACCTGCGTACCCACTGGCCCCGCGTGCGGGAAGAACTGCTGTCGGGGACATACCGTCCATCGGCGGTACGGGGCGTTGAGATACCCAAAGCGAGCGGCGGGGTACGGCTGCTGGGGATACCCACCGTGATGGACAGACTGATACAACAGGCTGTACACCAGGTGCTTGGACCGATATGGGAGCCGGAATTTTCGCCGTACAGTTACGGGTTTCGCCCCGGCCGGAGCGCGGCACATGCGCTGGAACAGGCCACGGCGTACCTCAACGAAGGCTATCAGGACATCATTGACCTCGACCTGAAATCCTTCTTTGACCGGGTGAACCACGACAAGTTGATGGGGATTATCCGCAAGAAGATCAAGGACGTGTCTCTGCTGCGCCTGATTCGTCGCTTTCTGCAATCGGGCATCCTGCTGGGCGGAGTGGAGCAGGCACGGGAAGAGGGGACGCCACAGGGCGGCCCGCTTAGCCCGCTGCTGTCCAACATCTTGCTCAACGAGTTCGATCAGGAGTTGAAACGTCGGGGCCATCGGTTTGTGCGCTATGCCGACGATTGCAGTATTTTCCTGCGCAGCCGGGCGGCAGCGCGACGAGTACTGGCGAGCATCACCCGTTTTCTGGAAGACGACCTTCATTTGGAAGTCAACCGCGAGAAGACGAAGATCGTGCGTCCGGTGAAGTTTGTGCTGCTGGGGCACACGTTTACCCCGACTTACAAACGGGGCGAACGGGCCACCTACCGGCTGAGCATTGCGAAGAAGAGTTGGGATTCGCTGAAACGCAAAATCAAAGCGTTGACGCGCAAGACCGACCCTGTACCGCTGACAGAACGCATTGCAAAACTGAACCGGCTGATGCGGGGTTGGGTCAACTACTTCAAACGGGCCACGGGTTACGAGAAGTTCGACCAGATCGACGGCTGGATCAGAAACCGACTGCGTTACTGTATCTGGAAGTCATGGAAACGCCCCCGTCGTCGTTATCGGGCCTTCCGGCAGTTAGGCGTAAGCCATGCGTGGGCGATGCGTTATGCATGGTCGCGCAAAGGCGGTTGGCGCCTGTCGTGCAGCCCGGTGATGAAAATGACCGTGACGGAGGAGCGACTACGACAGCGGGGCTATCAGTCATTCAAGGATTACTACCATCATGTACGGCAGCAGGATGTTATTCCATGAACCGCCGTGTACCAGACCGGTACGCACGGTGGTGTGAGAGGGCAGGGGTGGTCGTAGGGCCGCCTCTCCCTACTCGATTAGTGCCATTTATACTTTTAATAGCAGTCTGCCGATATTTTAACGTTATCGAAATTTTGTTTTTTCAAATCATCTTCGTGAATGAAGAAATAAATCCTTCCCCAATCGCCCCAACTAATTTCGAGATTATTGTCTGAATCAAATTGAAGCAAAAGTTTCCATTTTAATGCTTTATTTATTTCAGTAAGTGTCAAATTCTGCAAATCACTTGTATTCTTATCAAGAAAGTTCAATTCGTGATATTCGTTCTGGATTCCTTTATAATGACCTAATAGGTGATGATTAGACGTTGTTTCCGTTTCTCCTTCCTCGTAAGCATCCTCAAAGATACCTTCTTTAAAAGAGTCTATTGGTTTGATATTAGTATTAGTCTCTTTTTGAATTTTTTCCAATTTTAATGAATCCCAAGAAGGCAAATCATATTCTTTGTAAATCTCAACTTGACTTTCTTTAAGAATTCGTTTCTTGCCTTTCCCGGTCAGGAGTTGTTTCCAAAAAGATTTCTTTTCCTCTATTAATTCATCTGGTGGATTGGCTCTCTCTAATCCAATTTCTTCCTTTGAAAAAATTACTTTTCCATCGTCTCCTGAATCTAAATTGAAAAAGAAATACAAAAGACCGCTTTTTGGCAGTAAGTCGAGTTCATCAAGCATCTTTACTTCCCTAAGATTGACTTGCCCCAAAAATGAAAGGTATCGGCTGTCATAACTACTTCTCGCCCAACTGATATTTTTTGAAAAATCAGGATGTCCGCCTAACTTAGTCTTACCTGTTTCTTTGCATTGCTCTCCGGTTGTTTTCAATCTGATTGAAGGTCGAATTTCCTTTAATATCAATTCTTTGTATGGCTCAACAGCATACTTTTCGACTACTTCAATTAATTTTTCTTTTCTCTTCATCTTTTATAATTAGCACTGACTATTGTATTCCCGCCACTCCAATGGCGGTAGTGTGCCGAAATCTTGCCGATACCCGCCATATGGCGGGTATTTCGCCATTCGCTCGGCGTTTTGCATTGTAAGTTTATGCCATCCATCTCAAATGTCCAAGTTGTCCAAGGGACTTTTAATATTTTTCATCGCTTTGTTGGTGATGTGCGTGTAAATTTCCGTGGTTTTGCTGCTTTCGTGTCCCAATAACTCCTGAATATACCGAAGATCGACGCCTTTTCAAGAAGATGGGTGGCAAAGCTGTGGCGTAAAGTGTGTACGGTGGCATAAGGATTGATTCCGCACTTCATTTTTGCCTTGCGATGAAGTGCCGGAAGGGCCACAATCCTTAATCTCTTATCTTTGTCCAATGGCAAACCCGGACATCCGCTGGCAACAGCGTTTCAGCAATTACCGAAAAGCGCTTTCGAAACTGCAGGCAGGCATGCCCGATAGACTCCCCGGCCTTGCCCGTATGTCGGACCTGGAAAAAGAAGGCCTGATCCATCGCTTCGAATACACCCACGAACTGGCCTGGAATGTCATGAAGGATTACCTCGAATTCCAGGGCATCACAGACATGACAGGCTCCCGCGACGCCATCCGCGAAGCCTACGAGGCGGGATTGATCGAAGATGGAGAAGGCTGGATGGCCACCATTCGAAGCCGCAATCAGACTTCTCATTCCTATAATGAAAGCGTGGCGAACGAGATCCTGGAAAAGATCGTTTCAGTTTACTTCGGCCTTTTCAACGCTTTTTTACAAAAAATGGAGACGCTATGGGAAAGGAAGAACTGACCGGACTCCCTCCGCATTACCTCGACCGCCTCGTACAGGTTTTCGGCGCTTTCCCCCGGGTCGAAACGGTCATCTTGTACGGTTCGCGTGCCAAAGGCGAGCACAAGCCCTCCTCGGATATCGACCTCACCATGACGGGCCCTGCCCTGAGTTTGCAGGATCAGTTTCGGATCGAGGAGCAACTGGATGACCTCTTGCTGCCAGTGAAAATTGACCTGTCCATTTATGAAAAAATCGATAACCCGGAATTGCGGGGCCATATCGAGCGGGTCGGTCGGGTCATTTACAAAAAGGAGCAAATGAAGTAAACCCACTTCCTTCTAGCGCTTGCACAGGGTATTCTACTCCAGAGATCTCGATTAATGACTGCAACGCGGACGACACGGACGACACGGACTGCCGCGGAAAGGTCCGTGAAGTCCGCGTCGTCCGCGTCGTCCGCGTTCCAATCAAAACCCGCCATCCCAATAAAATCCCCCCGAACTTGCGTTCCAATACTTTACCACCCGCTCATCCAAATCCGATCCGCACAATGAAATCCTTCCTCCTCCCTGCCCTCATCCTCCTCCAAACCGTCCTCTCCGCCCAACCCGCGACCTTCCTCTCCACCGGCATCGGCGGCGGTGGCGCGCTCTTCTCCCCGGCCGTCAATCCCGCGAACGACCAGGAGATGTACTTCGCCAGCGACCTCGGCGGCTTGTATACGACGCAGAACGGCGGCCAGTCCTACGACGTGGTGCATTTTACCGAGGCCGTCGTCAATCCCTACGGCAAGGTCTGTTTTACCCAAAACAACAACCTGCGCTACGCGCTGCTCTGGGACGAATCGAACTACGCCACCCGGCCCGCCAAAAGCACCGACGGCGGCACGACCTGGAACTTCCTGCCCGGCGACACCGATGCGGGTGAGGAAAAACTGTTTCTCTACGTCGATTACGCCAACCCCAGCCACGTGCTCTGGACCGATTACAACCACCTCTACGCTTCCACCGACGGCGGACAAACGAGCGCTTTGAAATGGACGGCCGCCGATTCCGGCACAGGCATCCTGCTCTCGGGCGCTTTTTTCAACGGCAACGACGTCTGGCTGGGCACCAACGAGGGCGTGCTGGTGTCGCACAACGGCGGCACGAGTTTCGCCAATGCCAATTTCACGGGCATCCCGGCGGGCGAGGCCATCATGGGCTTCGGCGGCGCGAAATCGGGCAACCTCACGCGCTTTTTTGCCCTCACCGGCGATCCGGGCAACATCTGGGCGACCAACATGGGCTACAACTACTGGGAAACCATCCGCGGCGTGTACAAAATGGACAACGTCGCAGGCGCCTGGACGCCCGCCATGACGGGCATCGACATCTCGCAGGACTTCGCTGTGTACCTGGCCATGGCCGACAACGACCCCAACACCTGCTACCTCGCCGGCAGCACGCCCAACGAAGAAGCCATCGTGATGAAAACGGCCAACGGCGGCGACTCCTGGCAGCACATCTACCTGCGCAACAACAACCAGAACATCTTCACCGGCTACCAGGGCTCCGGCGGCGACCTGGGCTATTCCTGGGGTGGCTTCGCGCTGGGCTTCGCCGTGAACCGCCTCAACAGCCAGCACGCGGTGCTCACAGATTTCGGATTCATCCACCAGACGCTCGACGGCGGCACGAGCTGGCACCAGGCTTACCTCGACCCGGCCGACGAAAACCCCGCCGGCGCGCCCACACCCAAGAAAAAATACTACCACGGCGTCGGCATGGAGCAAACGACCTGCTGGCAGGTGTACTGGTTCGACCAAAACGCCCTCTTCGGCTGCTTCACCGACATCAAGGGCGTGCGCTCCCAGGACGGCGGCGACGCGTGGAGCTTCGACTACAACGGCCACACGCTGAACACGATGTACCGCATCGCGAAGCACAACACACAGGCCATCTGGTACGGCGCCACCTCCTCGGTGCACGACATTTACCAGACGACCTACGTCACCGACCTGCGCCTGCAACCCGCGTACAAGGACGGTCAGGTGCTGTTTTCCACCGACAAGGGCAAAAACTGGTCGGTCATGCGCGATTTCGACTACCCGGTGATCTGGGTCACGACCGACCCTTCGAACAATGACCGGCTCTACGCGGGCGTCATTTCCACGAATCCCGCCATCGGCGGCGTCTGGAAAGCCGAGGGCATTTCGACGCCTGCCACGGCCACCTGGACGCACCTGCCCAGCCCCGCCGCCAACCGGGGCCGCATTTTCAACATCCACTGCCTGAACGACGGCACGCTGGTTACCACCTGGTCGGCCCGCAAATCGAATAACGGCAGCACGTTCAGCGACAGCAGCGGGGTATTCATCAGCCTCGACGGCGGTCAGAACTGGATCAAGCGCAACCACCCGGACATGAACTACTGGACCAAAGACCTGGTCGTCGACCCTTTCGACCCCGCGCAAAACACCTGGTACGCCTGCGTCTGGAGCGGCTGGGGCGGCCCGGCCAACGACCTCGGGCGACTGTTCCGCACCACCAACCGCGGCCAGAGCTGGCAACCCATGACGGCCGACGACCAGTTCCTGCGCGTCAGCTCCGTCACCGTGGACCCGAACGACGCCCAGACAATGTACCTGACCACCGAAACCCAGGGCCTCTGGGTGACGCACAACAAAAGCGCCGCGCAGCCCAGCTGGGAACTGGTGGCGCAGTATCCGTTCCAGCACCCGGAGCGGGTGTTTTTCAACCCAAACAACTCGCATGAACTGTGGGTGGCGAGCTTCGGCAACGGGATGCGCTACGGTACTTTGGCCACGCCGACGAGCGAGCCCGGGACAGCCGGGATGGCGGCATTGCGCATTTTAAATAACCCTGTGGCCGGCGGGCGCCTGGTGGCGGAAGTGACCGCAGCGCGGGCCGTGCAGGTAGAATTTTCCCTGATCGATGCGCAGGGCAGGGCAGTGCAAACCTTTGGAAAACAAACCGTTGGGGTAGGGGAGAGCCGGGTGGAATTGCTGATGCAGGACTTTCCGGCTGGGGTGTATTTTTTGCGGATGAGGGACGAGAAGGGGGGCGTTTTGGGGGCAGGGAAGGTAGTGAAAGCTGATTAGCCAGATGTTTCGCGCAGGTGTTTCGCGCAGATTTTACACGGATTTTTTGCGCAGATTTTACACAGAAATTTATCGGGTAACTTTTCTGCGTAAAAAATCTGCACCAATCCGTGTAAAATCTGCGCGAAACCCTCGTTCACCCCGTAACCCCCATCATAAAATCCGTCAAATTCGCATCGTTCGGCAAATCCAGTTTCTTCCGCAGCCGGTAGCGGCTTGCCTCCACGCCCCGCACGGAAATATTCATCAGCGGCGCGATCTCCTTGGTGCTCAGGTTCATGCGCAGGAACGCGCAGAGTTTGTGGTCGTTGGTGGAGAGTTGCGGGAAGCGCTCGCGCAGCCGTTTCAGAAAATCCACGTGCACCTGATCGAACCGGAAGGCGAATTGCTCCCAGTCCTCGTCCAGTTTGGCGTCGAAGTTCAGCAGGTTCAGCAGTTGCTGGATTTCCTTCTTGACCGCCGGGTGCGTCGATTTTTCCAAAATCTGGTTCAGCGCCTCCTGGATGGTCAGCAGGATTTCGCCTTTTTGCACGAGGTGCATCGTGACCGAGGCCAGCTCCTGGTTCTTGAACTGGATCTCGGCTTCCAGTTTTTCGTTCTGAATATCAGTCAAAGCAGCTTTCGACTGTTCCACCTCGCGCAGGTGCTGGGCCTCCTTCTGCTGGTGCGTGACGGTGAGTTGTTCCTTTTCGCTTTCAAATTTTTTCCGCTGCCGGAACAGCATCCAGGCGATCCCGCCGGCCAGCGCGAGGGCGTACAGCACCCAGGCCGTCATACTCGCGTACCAGGGTGGCCGGATGCGGAAAGCGTAGCTCAGCACGGCGCTTTCGAGCCCGTCGCGGCGGTGGTTTCACTCGTCCAGTCCGACCAGCTGCGTTCGTAGCCCATGAGTTGCACGCGGTATTGCAGCAGGGCGGGGTTGGTGTAGTCCGTCGCTGAAAAGTCAAAACGCAGGTTGTTCCAGCCGGCCTGCAGCACGGGGAATTCCTCGTCCGGAGCGGCGGGCCATAGTCCGCCGTAGAGCAGCGAATCGCGGGTGCCGCCGGCGCTGATCGTGCTGAACACGACCTGCAACAGCGTATCGCTGCCCGGCCCCGCGGCGGCGTTATAGTGGATAAAACCCTGTTCGGCGCCGAAAAAGACGTTCTGTTCGTCGGCCGGGTAAATGAATTCGAAGCCGCCCACCAGTTTGCCGGCGAGCTCGGGAAACACCTTTTTGCGCACCTCTTTTTTCAGCCCGAAATCGTCGATCAGCAGGATGCCGACCTCCCCGGCCGTGACGTACCAGATATTGCCTTTGGCGTCTTCGCGCAGGTACTGGATGCGCTGGGTATCGCCGAGCATGCGCTTAAAATCCTCGTCGGGGACAAAGGCGTCGCGCGCCCGGTCGTAGCGGTACACGCCTTTTTCGGTGGCGAAAACAGCTTTTCCCGCAATTTGAAAAACGTAGTTGTTCAGGTCGCTGGGCAGCCCTTTTGTGGAGTCGTAAAACTGCACCGTGATCTCGCTTTTGCGCTCCGGCGACCAGCTGACGCGGTACAGACCGCGGTAAGGATGCGAGACCCACAGGGCCCCGTCCTCGTCCCTGACCATGATGCGGCAGGACTCGTCGAGGCCTTCGAGTTTTTGATCGAACACCCAGCCCTGGGCGGTTTTGCGGTAGAGCAGCAGTCCGTTGTAAGCGCCGCCCAGCAGGTAGTCGTCCGACAATTGCACGAAAGTCCAGGCGCCGGGCTCAGCGGAAATCCGGCGGGCCGATTGTCCGGAAATCCGGAACGCGCCTTCGTGGTGGCCCATGAGCAGTTCGTCGCCGAGGCTGTTCAGGCTCCACACCTGCCCGTCCGTGGCGCCGATTTTTTGAAAAAACGGTTCCTGTTGCGGATTGTAAAACGATTTCCAGGGCGCGGCGTACACGCCGTTCGACACGCCGAGGTAGAGCTGGTTTTGAAAAACGGCGGCCGTGTAGCCCGTCCCTTGCAGTTCTCCGTCGGGAATGACGCTGTTGAACGGTGAATTCAGCACCACGCAATCGATGCCGTTGTCGAGGCCCAGCCACACGTTGCCCGAGCGGTCGCAGAAGGTGTTGAGGATGTTGTTGTTCTGCAATCCGCTTTTTTTGGTGAGGTGGCGGAACACGCGCCGTTGCCGGTCCATCACGATCAGGCCGTCGAGCGAGGTGCCGAGGGCGATCTGGCCTTTGGGCAAGGCTGTCGCCGTGTAGATGCGTTTTTCCTGCAACAGCGCGTCGTGCGGCGTGGCCCAGCGGCCGGCGTGGTCGCCGCTGAGGTAGAACAGCCCGTTTTTCAGCGAACTGAACAGGAGCGTGTCGCCCGTCCAGGGCATCGCGCCGGTAAAAGCGCTTTTGAGCTCCGGCACCTCCAAATACGGCTCGAAACGGCCGTTCCGGAAGATCAGGAGTTGGTTGAGGTTTTGTTGCAGAACCAGTCCGCGCGGCGTGGCGAAAAGGGCGCTGAGTTCTCCGCCGGGTTCGTGGGTCGCGATGCGGCCGTTGACGTACTGGAACACGACGCGGTTGGTGCGGAAAAACACCTCGTCGCCGGCGAAGGCGATGTCCCACACGTCTTCAAAAGTGCGCTGTCCGGCCGGCAGCAGTTCCACCAGTGAATGGTAGGCGAGGCAGCCGTTTTTTTCCGATTGAAAATAGCCCATCTCGCTCTGCGCCCCGGTAAAGATGCGCCCTTTTGCGTCGATGGCCACGGAGCGGACGATGGTGTGGTTGGCCACCGGCAGGCAGCTCCAGTTGGTGCCGTCGTAGCGCAGGAGGCCGTTGTTGTTGGCCCAGTACATGATGCCCCGGCTGTCCTGCGCGGCGTCCCAGTTTTGCGTACCTGCCTGGTAGGATTTTTTGGGAAAATTCCACATTGGCGGAATGCCGAAATTGACGCCTTGCGCAGCCAGTCCCGGGCCGCAGAAAAGGGCCAGTATCCAGAAAAAAATGCGTTTTGAAAATCTGTGTCGGGTCATCGTTCGCGCGGCCGCGGGCTGTCCCCGGCGCGGGATAAATGTAGGCTTTTGCCGAGTCGTTTTTTCCCTTTTGCCGTAGTGATGCCGTAATGAAAAATTCGCCGTGCCGTAGTGGTGCCGTGGTACATAATTACCTCTCAGGGCGCATTCCCTTTCACCTTTACTCCCGAAACCCGCTCTGTCTGAAATTTTATTTTAAAATTCAAAAGTATCGAAGCATGAAAAAAATTCTATTTTCCATTGTCCTCCTGGTGGGTGCCGTAGCCTTTACGACGGCACAAACGACCATCCTGGACTTTGAAGCGCCAGCCACGAGCACGGTCTTCCAGTATTTTGGCAGCGGGCTCGACGGCACCTTCAACGAAACCATCGCCAACCCCAACGCTACGGGCATCAATACCAGCAGCACGGTGGCGAAATACGTCAAACCTGCGGTGTCCGAAGTGTGGGCCGGGTGTTTCTCCAATCCCAACCCCACAACTCCCGTGGATTTGATCGGCAACGGCAAGGTGTCCATCAAAGTGCACATGGACCACATCGGCTCCGTGTCGCTCAAACTGGAAGGCTCCACGAACGGCGGCGACAATTGGGTGACCACTGTCCCTAACACCAAGGTGAACGAATGGGAAGAACTGGTGTTCGACGCCTCTTTGCCGTCCATCGAAGCGCCTTTCACTGCCGCGGCCGGTCATACCTATACCCGCGTGGTGCTGTTTTTCGACTTCGGCACGGCAGGTACCGGCACGGAGGTGACTTCTTATTTCGACGACATCACGGCCCTGCCGAACGCAGCCGTCACCACGACCATCCTCGACTTTGAAACGCCGGGAACCTCCTCGAATTTTCAATACTTCGGCAGCAGCCTCGACGGCACGCTGAACCAGATCGTCGCCAACCCGAATGCCACGGGCCTCAATACGAGCAGCATGGTGAGCCAGTACATCAAGCCGGGTGTCGCCCAGGTGTGGGCCGGTGCGTTTTGCACGCCCGACCTGAGCACGCCGATCGATCTGAGCAATGGCGGCCAGGTGTGCATCAAAGTGCACATGGACCACATCGGCAACCTCGCCCTGAAACTCGAAGGCGGCACCTCGGGTCAGGCTAACTGGATCCAGCAGGTGTCGAATACCGTGGTAGGGGAGTGGGAAGAACTTTGTTTCGATGCCAGCCTGCCCTCGCTCGAAGCGCCGTTTGAAACGGCCTCCGGCGTGTACACACGGGTCGTCCTCTTTTTCGACTTCGGCCAGGCCGGCACCGGCAGCGACGTGACCTCGTATTTCGACGATATCGTGACGAAAAGCAGCGGCGCGCCCGCTATCCGCACCGTCAATTTCAAGGTCGACATGAACAATTACACCAGCAACTTCGACCAGGTGTACGTGAGCGGCACCTTCAACAACTGGTCGGGCGACGCCAATCCGCTGGCCGATCCCGAGTTCGACGGCATCTGGGAAGGCAGCATCAGCGTGCCCAACGGCTCGTACGAGTACAAAGTCACCCTCGACAACTGGGCCGGACAGGAGCAATTCATCGGCACTGAGGAATGCACCAAACGCGACCCCTCGGGTCAGTTTGTGAACCGCCTGCTGCTCGTGAGCGCCGACGCCGATTTGCCCAAATTCTGCTTCAACAGCTGTTACGCCTGTGGCGAAGAGATCAAGATCACTTTCAAACTCGGCATGGGCATGGTCACGCCCAATCCCGAAGGCGTATGGCTGGCCGGCGGCGGCAATTTTGACGTGCCCGGTGGCAAATACAAAATGCAGGATGACGACGGCGACGGCATTTACGAACTGGTCGTGCCGCGCAAAATCGGCTTCCAGTCGTACTACGATTTTGCCAACGGCCCCTGCCCCGATTTCAGCTGTAAAGAGCACCTCGAAGGCCTGCCCTGCGGCGATCCGAACAACTACTACGACCGCACTTTGCCCGCCGTTCAAGCGGATACTGTGGTTGCGACCTGCTACGCCTTGTGCTCCATCGACGCCCTGTGCTCCTCGGGTGCTTATGCTCCCGTCGAAGACGCAGGGGTGTTCCAACTCCTGGGCAATCCTTCCGCCGGCGGTTTTTCCGTGCTGGATTTCGGATCAGCCGTTGTCGCTGAAAAATTCGTGACCCTCACCAACGCCGTGGGCCAAACCATCGGCCAATGGACGGTGGCCGATTACAGCAGCGCTTTCCAGTTGCCGACGACGAGCCTCGATGCGGGTGTTTACTTCGTCACAGTACAGGTCGACCAGCGCTTTTACACGCGCAAATTGATCAAAGGATAATGGTTAAGTGATTGGCGGGGCGCAGGCGAGGTGTCTGCGCTCCTGCCAGATTTTGAGCATTTAACCCTACCCCCGCCCCCGCCCCAAAAGGGGAAGGGAGACTGGGCATGGGCCGACACGGCTCTCCTCCTTTTGGGGCGGGGGCTGGGTTCACAGTATTTGTGGCAACTGAAATTTATCAAAAACTTGACTTACAGCGTATTATCGTAAATACCATGCGAATACTCTTCCCTCTCCTCCTCACCCTGCTCGCCGTCACGGCGCAGGCGCAAATAAAAATTACCGGCCGCGTAACCCTTCAAACCGGCAATGAAGGCGCCATCGGCGCCACCGTACGGGTAAAAGGCGCCAACCTCGGCACTACCACCGACCTGGATGGCAACTATATCCTGTCGGTGCCCGACCGGGATGCCGTTCTGGTGTTTTCCTACACGGGTTTTGTCGAGCAGGAAATCCCGGTCGGCAACAACACGACCATCGACGTGGTGCTCTCGGAAAGCGTTTCTCAACTCAACGAGGTCGTCGTGACCGGCTATGGCGCCCAAAAACGCTCGAGCATCAGCGGCGCCGTGTCGAGTGTGGGCTCCGAAGACATCGCCGAGCGGCCCATCCTTCGGGTCGAACAAGCCCTGCAGGGCCGCACCGCCGGCGTGCAGGTAGCCCAGGTCTCGGGTTCCCCGGGCAGCGCTCTGTCGGTGCGCGTGCGCGGTGTGGGCACCATCAACAACAGCGACCCCCTGTACATCGTCGACGGCGTACCGGTGGATGGCCTGGATTTTCTCAACCCCAACGACATCGAAACCATCAACGTGCTGAAAGACGCCGCTTCATCGGCGATTTACGGCTCGCGCGGGGCCAACGGCGTGGTGCTCATCACGACCAAAGGCGGCAAACGCAACCAGGCGGGCACCATCAGCTATGACGCCTACTACGGCGTGCAGCGCCCCGCCCGTCTGCTCGATCTGCTCAACGCCCAGGAGTACGCGACCCTGCAAAACGAAGCGTACCTCGCCGCAGGCAAAACCCCGCTGCCCGAATTCGCGAACCCGGCCGCGCTCGGCGAAGGGACCGACTGGCAGGAAGCCATTTTTCAGCACGCGCCCATCGCCAGCCACCAGCTGACCTTTGCCGGCGGCGGCGAACGTTCGGCGTACACCTTGTCGGGCAATTATTTCACACAGGACGGCATCGTGGGCGGCGACAAAGCCAATTTTCAGCGCGCTACCGTGCGCCTCAACAGCTCCCACGACCTCAAGAGCTGGCTCACCCTGGGCAACAACCTCGGCTTCACCTGGCTGCAGCGCGACGGCCTCACCGAAAACAGCCAGTACAACTCGCCAGTCATCCGGGCCCTCAACATGGACCCGATCACGCCCGTGCGCAAGGCCGACGGGACCTTCGCTTATTCGAATTACGCCGACACCGACATCGCCAACCCGGTGAACGCCATCGAGCAAACGCACAACACCTGGCGCAGCAACCGCCTCGTTGGCAGCGTGTACGGCGACCTGAAACTCGGCCACGGACTCACGTTCCGCTCCACGTACAGCATGGACGTGACCTTCGCCGTGCAGCGCGGCTTTTATCCAAAATTTGATTTGAGCAATATTCCGTCGATCAGCGAAGCGCCGGCGGCGGAAAAAAGCCTCGTCAACAGCGTCAGCGTAGCCAACAACACCTGGCGCAACTGGCAACTCGAAAACGTGCTCACCTGGCAAAAAACTTTTGCCGAAAAACACGAGCTCACCCTTATCGGCGGCACCACGGCGCTCAGCAACCGCTTCGACGGCAGCGGCGGCGCCAATACCAATCTGCCTTCCAACGACCCCGACGACGCTTACATCTCGAACACCATCGACCCGATCGCTTCACAAAGCGCGTATCAGTACGCGAGCGAGTCCTCGCTGTTCTCCTGGTTCGGCAAGGCCAATTACGAGTTCGACAACACGTATTTGTTGTCGGCCACTTTCCGCGCCGACGGCTCCTCGCGTTTCGGCCGCAACAACCGTTTCGGCTATTTTCCCTCTTTCTCGGCAGGCTGGATCGCGAGCCACGAGTCGTTCTGGCACGTAGACGCCATCAATTTCTTCAAACTGCGCGCCAGCTGGGGCCAGAACGGCAACGACCGCATCGGCGATTACAGTTTCACCACCGTGGTCAACAACGGCCAGAACTACACCTTCGGTCCCGACGAAACCATTACCAACGGCAGCGTGGCGCTCAGCGCCGCCAACCCCGACCTGAAATGGGAAACCAGCACCCAGACCGATGTGGGCATTGACCTCGAACTGCTTGACGGCCGCATCGGCCTGACGACCGATTACTACATCAAAAAGACTTCCGATATGCTCTATGCCGCGCCGATTCCGCTCGTGGCCGGCACAGCGGCGCCCATCCAAAACGTGGCGACGGCTGAAAACCGGGGGCTTGAACTCTCGGTCCAGTACCGCAACCGCGACCACGCCGTGCATTATTCGCTGGGCGGAAACGTGAGTTTTATCAAAAGCGAAGTGACGGGCCTGGGCCGCGGCGGCGAGCCCGTGCTCTCCGGCTATGTCCAATCGGCCAACGCCAATGCGGCCAAAACCGACGTGGGCCACCCGGTCGGCGCGTTTTACGGCTACGTCACCGACGGCATTTTTCAGTCGCAGGCCGAAGTCGAAACGGCGGCTTTTCAAACCAATGAAACCGTGCCCGGCGACATCCGTTTCAAGGACCTCGACGGCAACGGCGTGATCGACATCAACGACCGCACCTACATCGGCAACCCTACGCCCAAAATGACCTACGGCTTCAATGCCGACGTGGAATGGAAAGGCGTGGAACTGAACGTCTTTTTCCAGGGTACCGAGGGCAACGACATTTACAACAGCACCACCCGCTACGACTTCACTTACGTGAACCGCCCCTCGAGCGCGCTGAACCGCTGGACCGGACCGGGCACCTCCAACACCGAGCCGCGCGTGAGCCTCAGCGACCCGAACCAGAATGCGCGGGTATCGGACCGCTTTGTGGAGGACGGCTCGTATTTGCGGCTGAAAACCCTGCAACTGGGTTATAACCTGCCGCAAAACTGGCTGAAAAAGGTACACGTTCAGAAATTCAAAATTTACGTGACGGGTCAAAACCTGCTCACCTTCACCAAATACTCCGGCCTGGATCCCGAAATCGGAAACGTCGGAGGCAGCCTGGAAATCGGCATCGACCGGGGTTTTTACCCGCAGGCCCGGACGGTGATGGGAGGGGTGAGTCTGACGTTTTGATCTTAACCCCACCCCCGACCCCTCCCCAAAGGGGGAGGGGAGACTGGGCACGGACCGACACGGCTCCCCTTTGGGGAGGGGTCGGGGGTGGGGTTAAGGTGACCATGAATTCTTCAATAACTTGAAAGACAATCATTTAACATGAAAAAAATATTCTTCCTCATCTGTTCCCTGGGCCTTGCCTTAACGGCCTGCCAAAAGGAATTTCTGGAGAAAAAACCCATCGTCGGCGTCACGGAGGAAAACTTCTACCGCACCGAAGAAGATGCCATCGCGGCGGTGAACGCAGCCTACGCGACCCTGCAATTTCAGTTGTCGCCGGCCGGCCATTTCCGCTGGTTCTGGGGCGACATCATGTCGGACGACGCCATTAAAGGCGGTTCCGGCGACAATGACGCCAACACCCTGCTCCAGTTGGAAACCTTTAAAGGCTCCGCCAACACCGACCTGCTCGAATCCGAATGGTCGGCCGATTACGAGGGTATTTACCGCGCCAACGTGGTGCTGGAGAAAGTGCCGCCGATCGTGATGGACGAAAACCTGAAAGCCCGTATCCTGGGCGAAGCGCGCTTCATCCGCGCCTGGAATTATTACAACCTCGTCACGATGTTCGGCGGCGTACCGCTCGCCGACCACGTGCTGGCGCCTTCGGAGTACAATATCCCGCGCGCCTCGGCCAACGACATCTGGAACCTGATCGAACAGGACCTGAACGATGCGGCGCGCGACCTCTGGAAACGCAGCGAGTACCCGCCGGCCGATCTCGGCCGCATTACGCAGGGTACGGCACAGGCCCTTCTGGTCAAAACCTACCTCTGGCGGCAGAAGTGGGCGGAAGCCAAAGCCACCGCAGAACTCATTATCAATTCAAATGAATACCAGCTGGTGGCCAATTACGCCGACATCTTTCCCGTTTACGGCGAAAACAACAGCGAATCGGTGTTCGAAATCCAGTACATGAACGCCTCGGGCGGCAATTGGGGCAAGAACAACGCCAATGAAGGCAGCTTCACCAACGTGTTCCAGCGTGCCCGCGGGCAGTTCGGCGGCTACGGCTTCAACATCCCGACGCAAGATTTTGTGGACGAATTTTTCAAGGAAGGTTTTGAAGACCCGCGCCTGAAATCCACCGTGTTTCGCCTGGGCGACGCCATGGGCGACCGCGGTATTTTCACCCTCGACGCCACGGGCGGTTTTCCGTACCTGTACTACCCGAAAAAATATTTCAACAACAAAAGCGAGGACGCTCCTTTCGGCGACCCGAACCCGAACGGCGGCTCCAACGACCGCGTGATCCGCTACGCCGACGTGCTGCTCATGCACGCCGAGGCCGCTTACCACACCGGCGACGAAGAAGCGGCCCGCACTTCGCTGAACAAGGTCCGGGCACGGGTGGGCATCCCCCCGATCACCGCAACGGGTCAGGCCTTGCTCGATGCCATTTACCGCGAACGCCGCCTCGAACTGGGTTTGGAAGCGCACCGCTTTTTCGACCTCGTGCGCACCGGGCAGGCCCCGCAGGTGCTGGGCGGCTTGGGCTTCGTCGCGGGCATTCACGAACTGTTTCCGATCCCGCAGTCGCAAATTCAGGCCACCAACGGGGCGCTGTCGCAGAATCCGGGATATTGATGAAAGAATTGCGATCGCGTATTTTTTGTCATCCTGAAAGGACCTTCCCAACACCCTTCCTTCGGATGTTCCTCAAAAGAGGGTGATTCTTAGGTCCTTTCAGGATGACAAAAAGCACACGATCACAACTAATGAGGCATCGATTCAATCTTTTTTGGACAAAATTCATTATTGAAAAATGTCAACCAAAACACTTCTGCTCATAGCCCTCTGCGGCATTTTCCTCGCGGGCTGCAAACCCGACCGCGATAACGACATCCAGTTGCCAGCGGCGCCGGATGCTCCGCAATTCAGCATCACTTTTGTCGAAGGCGACTCCAACCGCGTGGTGCTCACCGACCTCTCGGAGGGCAATTTTCAGCGGCTCTGGGACCTGCCCGGCGGCGCGCCCAAAACCTCGACGAAAGCCGTCGACACCGTCGCGTACAGCCGCGCCGGCGAATACGTCATCACGCTTTTTGTATCCAAATCGGACGGCAGCGGTACGCCTTCGGCCTCGAAAAAGGTCGTTATTGTGAAAGACGCCCCGCTGAGCTGCAACCCGAAACTGGAACTGCTGACCAACTGCGGTTCCACGGGCAAATGCTGGACTTTTTCCCACGCCGCCGGCGCGGTAAAAGTGGGCCCGACCTACGACGACTACTCCTGGTACACCTCGCCCGTGGATGGCTTGCAGGCCGCGCAATACGACGACGGCTTCTGCTTCACCTTCGACGGACTGGTTTTTCAAAACAACAACCAGGGCGCTTCGGTCGATCCCTGGGCGGGCTATGCCGTGGTGCCTTACGACCCGGGCGTGAGCGAATTCATTTTCCAGGAAGGAACGGGCATCAACGGCCGGGACCAGATCATCCTGCCCGACGACCAGTTCATGGGCGTTTGGGACTCCGACAACGTGCTGGACGTGGTCAAACTCACGGCCGACGAACTGATCGTCCGCGCCCGTCAACGCGAGCAAAATGGCACAGCCAAGCCTGAAGGCTGGTTCGAATTGCATTTTGTACGGCAATAACCCAACCGACTGCACTTCATGAAAAATCCTTTTTTCATCATCATTCTTTTCACCGCCGCCGCGTTGCTCGGCGCCTGCTCGGGTGCCCGGACGGCTTCCGGCAAGCCGAAACTGCGCCTGGTCTGGTCGGATGAATTCAACTACACGGGCCTGCCCGACAGCACAAAATGGGGCTACGACCTCGCCGACGGCTGTCCGGACAATTGCGGTTGGGGCAACAACGAATTGCAATACTACAGCGCCAAACGCCTGGAAAACGCCCGCGTCGAAAACGGCCACCTCGTGATCGAAGCCCGTCGAGAACAAATGGGCGCCAAGGAGTACAGTTCCGCCCGCCTGGTGAGCCGGAACAAAGGCGACTGGACCTACGGCCGCATCGAGGTGCGCGCTCAACTGCCCAGCGGACGCGGCGTTTGGCCGGCTATCTGGATGCTGCCCACCGAGTGGGCTTACGGCAACTGGCCCGCCAGCGGCGAAATCGACATCATGGAAAATGTGGGCTACCTGCCCGACAGTATTTTCGGAACAGTGCACACGACCCGCTTCAACCATATCATGGGCACGCAAAAAACGAAAGGACTGAGTTCCGGCACATTGAGCAGCGCCTTCCACGAATACAGCATTGAATGGGACGCCGAAAAAATTGATTTCCTTTTCGACGGCAGGAAGTATTTGACTTTTCAAAACCTGCACGAAGGCTCGCCGGCCTGGCCCTTCGATCGTAAATTTCACCTCTTGCTCAATATCGCCGTCGGCGGCAATTGGGGCGGTAAAATGGGCGTCGACCCGGCGGTTTGGCCGCAGAAAATGCTGATCGATTACGTACGGGTGTATCAATGACGCCCCGCTGCATCCCGACATCCGAATTTTTAAGCCAAACATCAATTTTCAAATATGACATCTTCACGAACAATTTCCATACTGGGCAAAAGCCTGTCTTTCAGCCTCTTAATGGGCCTGTTTATCCTCTCGGTCGCGCAGTACGGCTGTATCAAAGAAGACGACGGTACTCCGGATCCGCTGATACTGCCGGTTATTTCGATCCACGACCTGAGCCTGGATGAAGCGGACCTCGACGACACCATTTCTCTGGAAGTCACCCTGAGCGGAGAAAACAAAACCAATGCCGTCGTGACTTTTTCCGTGGTGCCGGGCACGGCCGAAACGGTTTTTGACTACGAGGTGCTGACCACCGGACGGCTCGTATTCGCGCCGGGCGAAACCTCCAAATCCATCGTCATCAGGATCGTCGGCGACGAGGTCAAAGAGGCCAAAGAGTCGTTCCAGGTGAAAATGTACAATCCGCTGAATGCCCGGTTGAACCCCGACGCCGCCACGATCACGATCAACGACGACGACGACAACACTGCCGGCCTGGTGATTCCCGCCTCCGGGTACACCACTCCCGACAACTACCCGGATTATCATCTGGCCTGGGCCGACGAATTCAGCGGAACCACCCTGGACCCGGCCAGCTGGACCTTCGAAACAGGCGACGGCTGCCCGAACAACTGCGGCTGGGGCAACAACGAATTGCAGTATTACCGCGAAGACAATACCGCTCTGGTGGGTGGTTATCTTGTCATCACGGCAAAAAAGCAGCAGTACGGCACCAGGGAATACACCTCTTCACGACTGGTGACCAAAGGCAAGAAACAGTTCAAATTCGGCCGCATCGACATTCGCGCCGCGTTGCCTGAAGGACAGGGAATTTGGCCGGCCCTTTGGATGCTCGGCTCCAATATCGACGCCGTGAGCTGGCCTGCCTGCGGCGAAATCGACATTATGGAACTGACGGGCAACCTGCCCAACCGCGTGCTGGGTACGGTCCATTACGGCGCCAACGTGAGCCAGCACCAATACAACAGCATGTCGAAATACCTGAGCGGAACGGATAATTTTCAGGATGAATTTCATGTGTTTTCGATCATCTGGGAGGTCGACAAGATCCAGTTTCTCGTAGATGATGAGGTATTTCATACCATTACGCCCGCCAGTTTGAATGGTGCCGCTTATCCTTTCAACAAAAATTTCTTCTTCATTTTCAATGTGGCAGTCGGCGGGAGCCTTCCGGGCAATCCGGACAATTCCACGCCGTTCCCGCAGAATATGATAGTGGATTATATCCGGGTGTTTCAGAAATGACATTGAACCGCAGAAGCGCGAAGACGCAAAGGATGGTCGAGTATCCTTTGCGTCTTCGTGCCTTTGCGGTTCAATTACTTTGGGTGACGCAAAAACTCCGCTGCCGGTTATTGCGTAAAAATCCCGTTTTTCGCCCCTGTGAACTGGGTCAACCAAATTTTCAACGAAGATTGCATCGCCGGCATGGCGGCTCATCTGCCCGACGCCTCGGTGGACCTGGTCGTGACCGATCCGCCTTTCGGGATCGAATTCCAGGCCAAACGCGCCAACTACAACCGCCGCGGCGAGCGCGTACTGGAAGGCTATTCCGAAGTTAAAGGCACTGATTATCTGGATTTTACACGTGCCTGGCTCGGCCAGGTTCGCCGCGTGTTGAAACCCTCGGGCAGCCTCTACATTTTCTCCGGCTGGAATTACCTGAAAGAACTGCTGATCGCGCTGGATGAGTTGGATTTTAACCTGGTAAACCACCTGGTGTGGAAGTACCAGTTCGGATTGGTGACCAAGCGGAAGTATGTCACTTCGCATTATCACATCCTTTTTGCGGGCATCGATGAAAAACAGCGGCAGTTTTATCCTTACGCGCGTTTCGGCAAGGACGAGCGCGCGCCCGAGGGCGGCAGCGCGCATTACCGCGACAAGGAAGACGTGTGGACCATCTCCCGCGAATACTGGAACGGCGACGTCAAAACACCCACCAAATTGCCCGCAGAGATCATCCGCAAGATTTTAGCGTACAGCAGTCAGCCCGGCGACGTGGTGCTCGATCCTTTCCTTGGTTCGGGACAGGTGGCCGTGGTCAGCAAATTGGAAGGGCGGCAGTTTACGGGTTTTGAGATTGTGCCGGAGTATTTCAATTTTGTGAAAAGACGGCTGGATGAGGGGGTGTACCGTATTGCCCACCTGTAGCGCCAACCTC
>JBGAJY010000321.1:0-2784 GCA_044224705.1 Saprospiraceae bacterium | reverse complement strand
ATTGTGCAATAATGAATTTGCGCAAGGATGAATTTGCCATCCGGGTCCCTCCGCTTACAAAGAATCTTTTCAACAAAAAACGCTTATCATGAAGTCCAAACTAATGCTTTTCAGCCTTTTGGTTGCAGTATTGACACTGTGGACCTGCAAAGACGACCACCCCGTGGAGCCGTTGCCGGATTTTTCCAGCAAACTGGAACAGCAGATCGTGCACAGCCCTTCGCTTGTCGGTAATTTTTACGGCGATCCGGTTGATCGCAAGGTAATGGTGTATACCCCGCCGGGCTACAACCCGGAAGGGTCCGAAAAATACCCGGTGATTTACCTCTTTCACAGCCTTCCCTTCTCCGACAGCGCCTTTATTTCCAGCGAACCCTGGGAAGAATGGGCCGATGTGATCACCGATCTCCCGGAATTCCCGCAACAAGGATTTGTCGCCTGGATCGACACCATGATCGCGCATGGCGTCCTTGCTCCGTCGATCATTGTGATGCCGGAAACGAAAACGCATTACGGGTTCTCGTTTTACACAAACTCCGAACTACTGGGGAATTATGAAGACTACATTATCAACGATTTGGTCCCGTACATCGATGGCCATTATAAAACCATTGCCACACGCGATGGTCGTGCCGTCATTGGCCATTCACAAGGAGCATATGGAGCAATGCGGATGGGGCTTCTACATTCGAATACTTTCAGTGTGGTGGCCGCTCATGCCGGCCCGCTTTACTTCGATCTGATGAAAGGCGCGACGGCCTATGTCATTGCTGAAAACCCGGATGGCATGACAGGGCCGGCGCACAACAAATTTTTGACCAGCGTGATCTACGGCATGGCCGCCGCCTGGTCGCCCAACCTCCAAAATCCGCCCTATTACGTGGATTTACCGTTTGTTTATCCCACAGGGGCAAACATCCCGGAGGTCTGGAACCGCTGGCTGGAAAACGACCCCTTTACCCTGTTAAACACCCATACCGACGACCTCAAGTCGTTGAGGGGCATTTATATCGACTGCGGCACTTCGGATTCCTGGTATGAAGTCAGCAATTTGTATCACCAGCAGCTCACTGCGAGGTCGGTAGACCACACTTTTCAATCGTATTCCGGTACGCACTTCAACAAGCTGTTTTCGCGGCTCGAAATTTCTCTGGCGTTTTGCTCGGAGCATTTGCAGCAATGAGGCCGATCCTTCCATTCCTTTGATCTACAAGAAAGTGCCGGGACGACTGATCAGTCGCCCCGGCACAACCATTTATTTCAAAAACTCATTACTTACTAAGTCAGCCGCTCAAATTCCGACATCAGCAGGTGCACCCCTTGTTCGCTCATGGGCACCAGTGGCAGACGCACGTCGCGGCTGCACAGGCCCTGCAGTTCCATGGCGGCTTTCACGCCGCTGGGGTTGCCTTCCAGAAACAGGAGTTTGTACAGTTCCAGCAACTTGAAATTGAGGTTTTGCGCAGAAGCGAGGTCGTTGCGAAGGGCTGCGCGCACCATGTCGGTAAACGGTTTGGGCACCGTATTGGCGATCACGGAGATCACGCCGTCGCCGCCGCAGGCGATGAGCGGCAAGGTGATAAAATCATCGCCACTGAGCACGAGGAAATCGGCAGGGCGGCTTTTCAGGATTTTCATCACCTGGTAAATGTCGTCGCTGGCCTCTTTTATGCCGATAAATTTGTCGCTGGCGTGTGCCAGGCGCAGCGTGGTTTCGGCAGTCATGTTGGAAGAAGTCCGGCTCGGCACGTTGTAAATGATGATGGGCAGCGGCGAGGCTTCGGCCAGGTCCATGTAATGCTGAAAAATGCCTTCCTGGCCGGGTTTGTTATAGGCCGGATTGCTGGAGAGCAGGGCATCTATTCCTTCGAAGTGGAAGGCTTTGATTTTTTCGACCATGGCAGCGGTGTTGTTGCCGCCGAACACTCCTGCTACCAGCGGCACCCGGCCCCGGTTGGTTTTGATGGTAAAATCGAGGATTTGGCGGTGTTCCTCGTCGGAAGTGGTGACCGATTCGCCGGTGGTGCCCAGGCTGACGAGGAATTCCACCCCGCCGGCGATCACGTGTTCGATAATTCGTTCGAGGCTTTCCCAGTCGATGTTGCCGTTCCGAAAAGGCGTGACGAGGGCCACGCCGGTGCCTCTAAGACGCTGATGCAGGCTCATGTGCAGAGGTGAGTACGATTTTGTCGAGATAAAGTTCGAGTTGCTCTACGAAGAAGCGCAGGCCTTTGTCGGCCGGGATTTCGAGCAGCATATCGAAATCATTGGGCATGGTAGTCACGAAACCAATCTTCATTGAAGCGGGCGAACGCACCGCGAGCCAATCCAGCGGCAGACGGCCGGCCGGATTAAAACTCAGGAGCAGGTCAAATTTTTGATTGGAAAAAGTGCCGGCTTTTTCGCTGTTCGGGGTACCGTTCCAGCGCAGTTGTTTCGGCGTAAAAAAATCGAAAGGATGCTCGCCCGGGTTCTTGGCGTCGGCAATAAAACCCAGCAAAGTGATCTTTTTACCTTTTTTTTCAAGGCTTTTGGCGAATTCGAGCACTTCACATCGGTCGCGGTCGGGGGTGGCGTCGAAAAGAATTCCAATGCTGCGGGCGCTTTCGAGGGTATGGGTGCGGCGGCGGCGGCTCTGGTGAGCCAGGATGTGGCGCAGGTTCTTCCGGGCGATCGCTATGCGGATTTTTTCAAACATGGCAATTGGATTTTGACTGCATTTGACGAGGATTAAATTTGAGACAGGTAGTTTTTTGACAGGATCGACATGATTTTCAGGGTAAA
>JBGAJY010000079.1:0-22645 GCA_044224705.1 Saprospiraceae bacterium | reverse complement strand
CGCCGTTTCGGCGGCCACCACCGTGACGGTGAATCCCTTGCCGGCGGCGACGATCACGCCCAACGGCGCGACGACGTTCTGCCAGGGCGGCTCGGTGACGCTGAGCGCGGGCGCGGGCGGGAGTTTTGCATGGAGCACCGGGGCGAGCAGCCAGAGTATAAACGTTTCAACGTCAGGAAATTACGTAGTAACGGTGACGAATGCCGCGGGCTGCTCCGCCGTTTCGGCGGCCACCACCGTGGCGGTGAATCCTTTGCCGTCCGTGCCAACCATCACTTCAAACGGCCCGGTCCTGACGTCCAGCTCCACATCGGGTAATCAGTGGTTTTTGAACGGCGAATTGATTTCCGGCGCCACTTTACAAACCTACAACGCTCTGCAAACGGGCAGTTACACCGTCGTGGTCACCGATAACAACGGCTGCACGGCGGCCTCCGCTGTTTTTGATTTTATCGATACCGGAACGGAAGTGACGCCCGGCGAAGCCGCTATCGCCATCATTCCCAACCCCAACAGTGGTATTTTCACCATCGAGGTCAGGAATGATAAGGCTCAGGACCAGGAAGATGGCATCGAGATTTTCAATGCCACCGGTCAAAGGATATACTTTTCCCAAACTCCCGGCCTGAACCGAACGATAGACCTTACTGCACAACCGGCTGGGTCCTACTTTGTCCGAATCGCCGGGCGCAGGGGAGAACAGATTTTCCGGGTAGTCAAAATATAGGAGGTGTCTGAACCGATTCAAACACCTCCTGAATGACTGATAAACAGTAGTTTACGTCAGTTGATCGCGGCAGCCATGTTGGCGTGAACGGCCGAGGCTTTTTTACGCAAAGCCAGTTCCTTACCGGTGAGCATGTCGCGTTCACGCCGGTGCAACAGGTCTTTCATATCAACCAGGGCTTTCCTCGCCACCGCTTTTGCGGCATCGGGGAGTTGCTGAAACAAGGGATTGGCCTCATAAGCCAGGTTGACGTATTCGTAAGGTTTGCCTTGCAGTGCCATGCCCAGCGGATCACCGGGGTCGTCGCCCGGATGCACCTCGTTGAACTCGATGCCTTTGATGTAATAGAGTTCGAATTCTTCCGCGTAACTGCCGTCGGCGTTGAAATATCGGGCGTATTTCCAGTCTTTGGTACGTACGCAACGGATGCGGTCGGCTGCGGCCACCGAGGCTTTGGCGTTTTTATTCCCGGCCCGTACGTCGTCGAAGGTGAACAGGTGCGATTCCTGAATGTCCGTGGCTCCGTGCGGGTCCAGCACTGCCCGGGCAACGCTCGTCCCTTTGATACCCGAGGGCGCGGGCAGGTGGAGCAGGTCCGAAAGGGTCGGGATAATGTCGATCAGGCCGGCCAGTTCCGTGGTGTAGACCGGCTCTCCGCTGGGGTTGATGACTTCGGGGTTGGAAAAAATAAAGGGCACGCGCAGGGTTTCGTCGTAGGCGTTGAAGGCTTTTTGGCGGAGTCCGCCGTGGGCCAGGCCCATTTCGCCGTGGTCGGCCAGACGCAGGATCAGTGTGGATTTGGCCAGTTCTTTCGGCTTCCCGAAGGCGCCGTCCGGTCCCTGCTCATAAAATTCACCCAGCAGGCGCCCGATTTCCAGGTCGATACAGCGCATCAGGTTGCCGTAAAAATTGAGGTAGGCGTGTTTTTTCTCGCGGGTATTCACCTCGCCCAGGGAGGCCGCCATCACGGCTTTCAACTGCCATTGGGCCGCGGGTTTCCAGTTGTGCAGCAGGTCTTCCTCCACGCTGACCGGCGGGTGAATGTCGCCTTCCAGCCATTTCGGATCGGTGTAGCCGCCTTGCTGGTAAGTATCGGGGTACGACAGTACGTCGTGCGGGTTCACGAGCGATACGACCAGGGCAAAAGGCCTGGGGTTTTTCCCGGCGGCTTCGTCCGCTTTCCATTGGCGTACGAAATCGAGGGCCTGGTTGATGTAATTTTCATCGTGGTTGGCGTAGCCGCCGCCGAAATTAGGCAGCGCGATGTCTTCGCCGGCATCGGGTGGGATCCAGCCCCGGAAAGCGAACTGGGCCACCTCGGCCGACATCAGCGATTTTTCCGGGTGTACGGTGTTCATGCCGCCCTTGTTCAGGTGCCATTTGCCGCGGTATTGCACGTCGTAGTGTGGCCACAGCATTTGCGCCATATGGGAAAGACTGCTGTCCAGAACCGACTCGGTGACGGAATACCGGCCGCCGAAGGTCAGGGTGTCGGTCACGCCGTGCTGCGCCGGATACAGTCCGGAGAACAAGGTGGAGCGGCTCGGGGAGCACATGCAGGCGTTGCAGCAGCCGTTGAGGAATTCCACGCCGTATTTTTTCAGTTGCGTGGTGGCCGGCAGGTTGGCCTCGGCCCATCCTTCCGGGAAATGCATGACGGCTCGTTCCTGGTCGGTGATGAGAAGGAGCAAATTGGGACGTTTTTCAACGTCAAAAGATGGTTTGGACATGACAGAAGCATTTTTGATGAATGAAAAATGTTGATATTAAAACATTAACAGCTTCAAAAATGCGGTCAAGTTTTGAAACGGCGGGTTCGCTGCCGTTTCAAAAAGGTTTGCTCACGTTACATTTTATTATTGATTGAATGGCGCGTTCGGAAAGAAGCTGCGGCACACTCCTTACCCTGGATATTCCCTTACATCCTTTTCAGCGCAATTTTTTCCGGAATCCGGTCCATTGCCCGCTCGCTGATCGCCGTAATCGACAAAGCCGGATTCACGCCCGGGTTGGCGGAGATCATGGAACCGTCGCAGACGAACATGTTGTCGTAGCCGAACACCCGGTTGTCGCGGTCGATCACACCGGTTTCGGGGCTGTCGCCCATCACGGCGCCGCCCAGAATGTGGGCGGTGCCCGGAATACCAACCAGCGGAGTGAGACCGAAGGCCACGGCTTTCCCTTTCAGGATCACCTCGAATTTGCGGGCCAGTTCAATGGCCCGAGGGATGAACGCCGTGGGTTTTTCGGCGCCCACCACGGCCGTGCGCATGCCGCCCCACCAGGCCCGGGTGAAAGTGACGGTGCTGTCCAGTGTTTGCATGAACAGCATGACGGATGAGCTTTTGGCCCAGTCTTTTACCCGGAAATATCGCCAGTATTGTTTTGGGTGACGCACGAGGTCCCGGATCATTTTCAACAGTCTGACGACCAGGTTCGGGCCATCGACAAACGGCAGGAATGTGAGTCGCCAGGCGCCCGAGCCGGCCCCGTATCGGCACAATTCCAGGTGGCTGTGCTCGTCGGTGTGCAGGATGGCCCCGATGGCGATGCCCTGCGACTGGTCCGAGGAGTTGTCGAGTTGGGTGACGGCGATCAGGCTTTCGTTGTTGGTGCGGACTTGCTGGCCCACCATGCCGGACAATCGCGGCAGGGCATTTTTTTTCAGTTTAAGCAAGAGGCTCACGGTGCCTAGCACGCCGCCCGAGAAGACGACGCCCCGGCAGCGCAGCGTTTTGTTCTTTTTAAAAAAACGCGTGGCATCCCGGAAGCTCACCGCGTAACCTTCCGAGCCGTCGGCCATGCCGAGCGGGCGCACGTCGGTCACTTCCTGTTCCGCCACAATTTCGGCGCCGACTTTTTGGGCCAGGTGGAGGTAGTTTTTGTCGAGGGTGTTTTTGGCGTTGTGGCGGCAGCCGGTCATGCAGGCACCGCAGAAGGTACAGCCGCTGCGTTCGGGGCCTTTCCCTTCGAAATAGGGGTCGGGGTGTGCCTGGCCCGGTTCGCCGAAATACACGGCGACTTCGGTGGCATCGAGTTGGTCCTGCTGGCCGATCTCCCTGGCCAGTTGCTGCAGGGCGTGTTCGCCGTCGAAAAAGCGCGGGTTTTTGGTGGCGCCGAGCATGCGGCGGGCGAGCTCGTAGTAGGGGAGGAGTTCCCGTTGCCAATCGGCCAGTCCGGCCCAGCTGCCCGATTGGAAAAAAGCCGGTTTGGGCACCGGCAACGTATTGGCGTATACCAGCGAGCCGCCGCCCACGCCGGTGCCCGACACGATGCCGACGTGCCGGAAGATGGTGATCTTCATGATCCCGAACCAGCGCAGGGATGGCAGCCAGAGCCATTTGGAGAAGGACCAGTTTGTTTTGGGGAAATCCTCCGTGCGGTACCACTTGCCCTTTTCAATCACGAGGACTTTATAACCTTTTTCGGAAAGCCGCAGCGCGCTGACGGAGCCGCCAAAGCCACTGCCGATGATGATGTAGTCGTATTGCAAAGCGTGTGTTTAGTTGTAAGGTGATTGTCTTATTCCATCTTCTTTTTGAAGCAAACGCTGTTCTCCACCCCCTCGTATTGCCCGTAATTCGGAATGATCCCGTATCCGCTCTTTTTGTACAATGCGATGGCCTCGGGCTGGTTTTTCCCGGTTTCGAGGATGCAGGCAGTGCAGGACAGCTCCCGCGCCCAGTTCTCCAGTTCGCTCAAAATCCGGCTGGCGATGCCTTTGCCCCGATATTCCGGCGCCACAAACATCCTTTTCACCTCCACGACACCTTCCCGGTGTTCCCGGATGGCGCCGCAGCCCACGGCTTTGCCGCCCTCGAAGGCAACAATGGCATGCCGGATGGCGGCGATTTTGTTGAATTGTGCGTAAAAAGCGTGGTCTTCCCCATCCCGGATGCGCAGTTCTTTGTCCAGTTCTGCGATCAGATCCTGGAAATCGGGGTGCCCGGAATCGGTCCGTATCAATTGAATCATTTGTAAAAACGTTGTTGTTGCGGGCGTGAAAATTACTCGGCCAGTTGAAAAATGTACAGTTTCTCCGGTACGCTGCTCAACGCAAAAACCCTCGGCGGCGGCAAAGTTCCCCCATAACCCTGCATCTTTTCTTCCGGCAAACCGGCGCCGACGTACACCCAAAAACGGGCGCCTTCTTCGCGGTGCAGCCGCTCGATCACCTCGGGTTTCAGGGCCGCTTCCTCGACCGACCAGCCCCTGCGCCGGGCCCGGTACAAAATCTTCGGATTGCGGCAGTCGAGGTCGCGGTACGTGACGATGACCAGCGCGGAGTCGGCTGTGTTTTCACGGATCAAACGTCCTATTTCCACGTGTTCGGCGGATATTTTGAAATAATAACGCTCGGAATACGCCACGTTGACGGCCAGCAGCAAACTGAAAAATCCGTACAAAAACCAGCTCTTTCCGGAAGCGGCGGTTTGCAGGCCTCTGGCACAAAGGATCGCCACCGGCGCCAGCAGCGGGAGCTGATAGTAGTTGTGGACAAAATTGAGGTTGAAAAAAAGGAGCATGTAGGCGACCAGTCCGACCATCCAGAACAGTAAAAAGCGCCAGTTGGGCAATTGGTTCAGCCTCCGCCAGCCCAGCAGAAAAAAGGCCAGGCCGCCGATACCCGCCACTTCCAGCGTACCCCTTTGCAGTAAAATCCACCAGGAATAGGGGTTCAGGCGCTGTTTCAAAGTGCCGAAATACCAGGAAGCGCTCTGCGTCATTTTGTGGTAGTGCAGGATGTAGCCGAGGTCGGGCGAGGCGCTGTTGATGCGGTTCACGTGGTACTGCCAAAGCCCGAATGCCAGCAAGGCCGGCACGTAAAAGACGCCCGTCCTCAGGAGCCATGCCAGCGCCTTTTTCTGCACGGCGAAGTAACCCATAGGCAGCGCGAAATAGAAGGCATAGGGCGCTTTGATTGCGCAGGCCGCTGCTGCCGCCAGGCCGCTCAGGAGCATATATCGCCAACGCCTTTTTTCTATTCCTAAGAGGAAATAATACAACATGGCATGCGCTGCCAGGAGTACCGCAAAGTCGATGTGAATGGCGCGCGAGTAAAAAATACTCAACGGCAAGGCCAGGTAAACCAGGGTGGCCCATTGTGCCGTGGACCGCCCGAACAGCAGGTCGGCGGTCTGGAAAAAATACCAGAGCGCCCCGCCGAAGAAGCATAAAAACACCAGCCTCGCCACCGGCACCGATTCGCCGAACACCCGGTAAATCGCCGCCACAACGGCCTCGGGCAGGGGAAATTCCAGGGCCAGCGTATCGGAGGCGCCCATCCAGCATACGGCCGGGTGCAGGAGGTCGATGCCGTTTTGGTAAAAATCATGGATGTACCAGGCCGTATCGCATTGGCGCCAGTCGTGCGGCGCATCAATTTCGGGGCCGAAGTGCCAGAGGCGCAAGGCGAAGAGCAGGGCAAGGGCCCAGAGGAATACGGACTTTGGCAGGGCTGACAAGGCAACGATTTTGCTGGAAATATACATCCATTCCGAGCCTCGGGGGCATATATTCTAACTGGGTTTTCGGCAACGGAAATGTAGAAAATAAGCCACTATCCGGCTATCCTGCAGGTCGGGGTGCTGGCGCACGGTTGCGTCATCCGGATAGGGTTCGTTGATTTGTTCAATGAAAAAACCGGCGCGGAGGATGGCATTCATCCATTGTGTGAGCGTCCGGGTGAACCTGGGCGTTTTGAAGTTAGGCAAGGACAGCTTTAAATGCTTCGGCGCAGCGCTGAAAATCCATTCATCCAATTCGCCGTTGAGTTTTTTAAAATACTGCCCGACTTCAATAGCATACGTCCTGCCCTGCAGGTTCCTCAGGTTCTTCCTGTGCGGCGTGTTGAAACAGGGATGCGTAATGGAAAACTGGAAAAAGCCGCCGGGTTTCAATACACGAAAGGCTTCCTGCACGGCCCTTTCCGTTTCCGGAATGTCCATCAGGCACATAAAAGATGTCGCAAAGTCGAACCTCCGGTCTTCGAAGGGCAATTCTACCGCGCTGGCTACCCGGTAGTTGATGTGTAAGGGCGCCTTGTTTTCCTCCTCTGCGGCTTTATCAACGAAGACCGGTGAAATATCCACGGCTTCCATTTGGGCTCCTTTCAGTGCCAGCAGCCGGGTATTGTGCCCTTCGCCGCAACCGATGTCGATGCCCGACAAGCCGCTCACTTCCGGCAGGATGTCGAAAAAGGCCGGCGTGTTCAGGTAATCGCGGTAAATGTCGTAGCCTGCCCTGGCCAGCAGCGTCCAGGCTGATGCATTTTCATTCCAGAATTGGCCGGCTTCTTCGTGGTTCATCGCAGGTGTTTTTGCGCGTGGTCAGGCCTTTTTCTGCTTCTTCGCGTCCTTTGCGGCCTTTTCCTCGCGGTTGTGTTGAGTGGTGTACCGGATTATTTCGGTGATCAATTCTACCGGCAGAGGTGTTTTCCAGGGGAACTGGATCGTGGCTTTGCTCAGTTTGTAAGCGCCCAACCGCTCTTTGAACACCTGCATAACACTCGGCCGGATGTAAAAACCACAGTGGTTTTTTGCCGCCGAGAAATAGGCCACCATGCCGAAGTATTTGTACGCCGGCATGCTGTAACTGATGACTTCCTGGGCTTCCGGGGCGGCATTTTTGATGGTTTGCCGCAAGTGTTCCAGGGTTCTGCGCTGGGGTTCGGGCTGGGCCACGAGGTATTCTTCTACGTTGGCGAATCCTTTTTGCATGTCAATTGCGTTGAGTTGTGGCCGGGCCGGCCGGCCCTTTTTACCTACAAAAATACAGGCCAACAGGCGGTGGTCCGCTGTGCGAACCCGACAGTTTTCAGGGTCAAATCCGACTTTATGCCGCTATTCTTTTGCTTTCCTGAATATCTGGCTGAAAGCATCATACACCGCCAAATGCAGGATGTTTCCATGATTCTGCCCCTCCATGATCTTGAAAAGCAGATGAATACGGCCGGTATTGTCCTTGCCGAGCTGGGCTGCCAGTTCCTGTGCCGTACGCACCATAACGGGATGTTCATCTTTCCCGGCTGTCAGATAGACGGTTTTCGGCATCCTGCCGGATAAGGGTTTGGTGGTCAGCAGCGATTCGTTGTCCCACCACAAACTGGGGCTCACAAGGATGTAATGACTGAACAGATCCGGCTTTTTGAACAGGATTTCAGTGCCCAGGAGCCCGCCGAGCGACTGCCCGATGAGTATCCGCACACTGTCCGTGGCATAATGGCTGTTGATAAAAGGCTGTAGTTCTTTTTCCAGAAACCCGATAAACGCGGCGGAGCCGCCCGATGTCGGCTCCGCCGCGAGGTCGTCAGGATTGTGCGACGGAAAAGTGAAATCCCTTTTCCTGTCCACGTTCGCGATACCCACCACGATCGATTCAGGCAGCATATCCACCCAGGGGAAAGTGCCGAATTGCACCAGCCCGACGATGTGGATAAAGTCCTCGTCGGCGGAGCCGTCCAGCAGGTAAATGACCGGGTATTTTTTGGAGGAATCCTGTCCGTAGCCGGGCGGCAGGTAGATGTTCAGGGTACGGGGCTCATGCAGCTGTTCGGACTGGATCTGGATCGTTTGGCCCAGGGTGAATGGTGTCTTGGAGAGGACGCCGGGCGGTTGTTGGGACTGGGCGCCAGCGGGGTAAAAGATGCGGGAAAGCAGCAGCAAGGTGAATAATAGATGTTTCATAAGTTGGTATTTAACGGCTTCTACTGCGCCTTTTTATGTACAATCATTATTTTTTGAGCGCCCCCAGTTCAGCGAACGGGATCACAAAATCGGTCGTGCCTAAAGCATAAGGCGTGACCTCATAATGCTGATAGTGGAAATAAATGCCCTGCTCCGTCAGGCCGTAGCACACGGGGAGCTGAAAAACGAACACGTCATCAAAGTCGAAGCCAGGCGAACCGTCTGCCGACTGTTGAAACAAATCCGCCCGCACCGTCCGGAATTTTTTCTCAGCCAGAGTCTTCACAGCCACGGTGTCGGTGACGAGGTCGGGCCATGCGAGCAACTTCCCGGTTTGAACGTCGAAGCTGCGTACCGCCTCCTGCGGACTGCCATGCGCTCCGCCCATGTAGGCATAACCGTTGATCATCAGCGTCAGGTGTCGGCCGTCGTTGAGCAGCACGGAGTCCGTGGATTCAGCCACGTAATAGGAAAGGACCGATTCGGGGGCCTCTTTCGTCCATTCCCGGTGCGTTTGGAAAAAGTTTTGCGCCGCGGCGTCCACGGTTGTCAGCTGGGGGGCAGCAGAGTCGAGCGGCGGCGCCAGCAGGCTGATCAGAAACCCTTCGGCCCAGGCGGTCACGGTTTTTTTGAGGGCGTCACTGCCGGTTTTGGTCTCCGGCCACTGGAGATGGATGGCAGCACAATTGAGGCGCAGGCTGTCCGGTTTGTCGCAGTCCGGGCCTTCCGATTTTGTGTAACTGAGTTGCCCGATCGTTACCGGAACGGGTTTCGGCTCGGGGGTGTTCGTACAGGAAAATACAGTTGCTGCAAAGAGGGTTATTGTAATGATGAAGAATTTCATGATAGAAATTTTGTCAAAAATGATAGATTCCATTACATCAAATGGTCAGGTTGTTGATCCTGTTGCCGACCACAAACTCCCGCATTTCCTCATCCAGTTGCCGGAATTCTTCGGGCAGCACCCGTTTGATGAAGGCCCCGTCTTTCAGCAGGCATATCTCGTCGCAATTGTCGCTCAGCGTGGAGAAGATGTGCGAGGAAATGACGATGGTTTTGTTCTTCGCTTTCAGCCTTTTGATCACCTCGGCGATGATGATATTGCTGTGAATATCGACCCCGTTGAAAGGCTCGTCGAGGATAAACAGGTCGTTTTGTTGCAGCAGAATGCCCAACAGGGCCAGTTTTTTCTTCATGCCCGTGGAGTAGGTTTCGGCATACTGCCCGAGCGGAAGTTCGAAAATGTTCTGTTCTTCGAAATGATCCTCCCGGATGCCCCTGGCGACACACATCAGTTTCAGGTATTCCCATCCGGTGATCTTCGACATAAAAACCGGATTGGTGGGCAAAAAACCGATATGGTCTTTGATGTGGCGGAAATCCGACGTGACCGCGCCGTCAAAACCTTCCAGCCCCGCGATGCACCTGAACAGGGTGGTTTTTCCCGAGCCGTTCTCTCCCACGATGCCGTAGGCTTTGCCGGGTTCCAGATCAAGTTGAATGCCCCGGAGCACCGTCTTTTGGCCAAACGATTTGGACAGGTCTTTAATACGGATCATCCGAGGTAGGGTTGGAGTTGTTTGACGGATTGCCGGTAAAATAAAGGTATCACGACGAGCAACATCGGCGGAAACCACAAACTCATGCCTAAAAACAGCGCCTGTGGCAAACTCATTTCGCGAGGGAAAGCCGAGTATTTCGCCAAAACAACGGTGATGAGAAAAACATATCCGGCGCATTGAATGCCGAGCAAAACTGCAAAATGGTCCTTGAACACAAATGCCAGTATTACCCATACCGGAAGGGTAAGCATCGAGGAGCAGGCCAGGGCGTCGATGATCTTTTTCCGGAGAAATACGCGGCTGTTCGCGGCAAATATCCAAACAAAAAACGCATCCTCCGGCTTGAAATAAAACGACATGCAAATCAGAAAAATCATGCCCAATGCCGCCAGCCCGAGGTTGGGATTCCCCACCTCAACGGCTTTGAACAGGAGGAAAAAAACAAGTCCAAAAAGCCACGCAGACTTCCGGAAACCCACCAAAAACTCGAAAGGGAATTTTTTAAACGGCGTCGGAAACACCAGGCCGGACACTTGCCTGAAACGCACCCGCACCAAAAGAACGGAAGCCAGCCAGAGCGCTGCCGCTGCCTGATATTGCCGTTCGAAGAGCAAAAAACACAGGAAAGGCAAGGCTGCAAGGCTGTTTTCCAGGAACCGGATGGCGAAATATTCCCTGCCCGGAAAAATGGTTTGCAACGTATCGGTCCGCCCGCTTTCGCCCAGCCGGAGCAAAACGGAGACAGCAATGGCGGTGTAAATCCATTGGGCGAAGTCTGTTTTGTAAAACAGGTAGACCGACAAAGCGATGAAGGCAGCCAGGATCAGCGGAAATCCGAACACCGGCCGGATGCCCGCTTCGAGCAGCGCCCGCGCCATGCGCCTCAATTGTAGTTTAAAGTAAAAAATCATCTGCCTTTCCAGATCAAGGATGCGTCAATACTGGCGACAGTAGTTCTTCCCGACAATTTCATCGCCATTTCGAATTCGGTTTTCAGGATGCCGAGGACTTTGGCTACGCCTTCCGCGCCCCCGGCAGCCAGGGCGTAACAGACCGGTTTGCCCAGCAATACGGCATGGGCGCCCAGGGCGAG
Organism: Saprospiraceae bacterium; assembly: GCA_044224705.1. Classification (GTDB taxonomy): domain Bacteria; phylum Bacteroidota; class Bacteroidia; order Chitinophagales; family Saprospiraceae; genus M3007. Next base: position 11,578 of record JBGAJY010000079.1, on the reverse strand, counting down.
GGCTTTTAAAACATCGGTGCCGCGCCGTATCCCGCCGTCCATCAGGACGGGTATTTTTCCGTTCACGCGTGCTGCAATGTGGGGTAAAACTTCAATTGTTGCAGGCACGGTGTCCAGGTTTCTGCCGCCGTGATTGGAAACGATAATGCCGGATGCGCCAACCTGAACGGCCTTCTCCGCGTCGTCGGGATGCAGGATGCCTTTCAGCAGCACCGGTATTTTCGCAAACGACATGATCCATTCCATTTCCTTCCAGGTGGGCGGGTTTTTCAGGATGATTTCGCCGTTGTTGTACGGAACGCGCACGTCGTCCGGCAACTGAAATCCGGCCCTGACCTGCCGGTTGCGCACGCCGGTGATGGGCGTATCGACCGTGATGCACAAGGCTTTGCAGTCCAGGGATTCCACTTTTTGAATGAGGTCCCGGGTGAATTCACGGTCGTCGCGCACATACAATTGAAACCAGAGCGGTTCGGTGGCAACCTGGGCGATTTCCTCCAAAGGCGTCGTTGTAAAGGAACTCACCACATAAACGGTCTTCGCTGCCCCGGCGCCTCGGGCTGTCGCCAGTTCGCCTTCGGGATGCATGATCTTATGGTAGGCGGCGGGTGCGATCAGAACAGGGCAGGCGAGCCGGTGCCCGAAAAGGGTGGTACTCGTGTCGATACGGGTCACATCCTGCAACACGTTGGGGAGGAGTTTGATATCGTCCAGGGCCTGCCTGTTCCAGCGCAGGGTCACTTCGTCGGCTGCCCCGCTCGCCACGTATTCGAAAGCCATTTTGCTCATTTGCCGCTCCGCCAGTTTTTCGAAATCGAAAACGTTGAGGATTCCGGACAAATCGGCGGGTTCGTTTTCACGGGAGAAAACCGGGTTTTGCCCTTCCGGCGGTTGCTGCTCAGGGAATGGAGTCGTCATTGTTGAATCTGATTCGGGATGAGTTATCAATTCCAGGGCCCTTTGTGCCTGCTGGCGGCAAGGAACAGCGCTCCGAAAAACAAAAGGGTCAAAACAGCCGGTATTCCTGCGATCAGACCAGCCCATTGAAGGGAATAACCCGCCGCAATGATCGAGGCGATCAAAAGGGCCGCCAAGGCGGCGAATCTTTTTTTGTACTTCCGGTTCATGTTGGAACGCACAACGAAACCTTCCTTATACAGGTAGTAAAGCAGCGGCACGTCAATCACCCAGCAAATAATGAGAAAAGCCAGCATGAGAATTTTAAGAATAAATGAGAGAATTCCCTTGAAATGGGGCGTTGTTTTCTTTTACTATTCCGGGATCAGTCTGAACTGGATCACGTTTCCGGCAGCGCTGTGCTCCGCAAAGCCATTTTTCAGCAAAATTTTTGCGGAAACGATGTTGTCTGCGTGGCAGGTGGCATAAATCAACCGAAGCGCCAGTTTTTCAAAGCCGAATTTTACGATGGCTGCGATTGCCTCAGATGCAATGCCCCGGTTCCAGAACGGCTCGGCCACCCAGTATCCCAATTGGGAAATCGAACGGTCGTTTTCCAGATGCAGACTGATCTCTCCGATCAATTCCGCCTGTCCCTTCAAAAAAATGCCGAAAACAAAACGCGTCTTCTGCTTGAATCCCTGTACCACATAACTCAAGCGCAGGATCGCATCCATTTCCTGGTAAGGAAATGGAATGTTGATGATCTGGTCCGAGATTTTTTTGTTGTTGGCGTATTTGACCAAAGCGGGGATATCCTCGCTCTGGATTTTTCTCAATCGGAGTCTTTCGGTGTTTAATTCCGGGAACACTTCCATGGGGAAGACGCATTAGGGATAAAATGACTCAAACAGCTGCTTAAATCAGACCGCTTCTATTCTTCGACCCACTTAGCCGGGTATGTAGGCATGAACGGATTGTCCGACGAGTTTCCACTGACCTCCGATTTTTTCCAGGATGCGGATCTCGTGGGAGTAGGTCTTTTGGCCGTCTTGGGCGGTGGATACTTCATCATGGCTCACCCAGGCGTAGTCGCCATGGATGCTCATCTTGTAATTGGAATTGACGGAACTGCCCCCGTCGCCCATTTTGGCATGCGGGTCTTTCATCAACGCCGGCGAAACGTCGAAAGTTTCCCCGCCGGTCGTGGACACGAGAATTCTGCTGTACGGCTGAATATGCCAGCAATCGGAATGGCCCTGAAAGTCGCCGGCCCGCCAGGTGGCGGATTCTTTTTCAAGGAGTTGCTGAATGGCGATGGCGTCGTTCATGGGTGCCTGACAGTTTAGAAAAAGAACGGAAAAAAGGCTGACGAGCAATAAAGCTGGGTGCATGGCCAGAGTCGTTTTGATCATGAAATGGGGGTGCGGCTCGCGCCGATTCAGAACCCGCCCGGTGTTTTGGGGCGCCAATTTTATGCCTTCCGCAGTAAATATCCAAGTTGCCTGACCGGCCGTTCCCGCCCGATCGGCTTGCGCGCTTCTTTGCAGGGGCGTTTCAGAACCCGCCAGCTGCCTTATTGCCAGAAACAGGTGTCAACTTACAAGGAGGGACGACTGAGGGCTTTTGACACCCCCAACTTTGCCTCAAATTTTAAACGAAAAAATTATGTTTATGAAAAAAGCAATCTTTTCAATGCTCCTTGCTGCAGGCCTTTTGTTTGGCGCTTGTGAGCGGGAACTCGACCCCACCGAACCGGGCAACCTGGTGCCCATGACCGTCGACCAGGATCCTTCCTTGCCGGCCATCGACGTAAACGGCACACGGCTCCACGCGGAAACTTTCGGCAACCCCGACAGCGCCATCATCATCGCCTTGCATGGCGGACCCGGCTGCGATTACCGGTCCATACTGCATGCCAAAGCACTGGCCGACGATGGCTACTTTGTCGTGTTCTACGACCAGCGCGGCTCCGGCCTGTCGCAGCGGCATCCCAAGGAATCGTACGACCTGCACACGATGCTGGACGACCTGGCCGCCGTGATCCAGAAATATCGGAAACAACCCGATCAAAAGCTGTTCCTCCTGGGCCACTCCTGGGGCGCAATGCTGGCTACGGCGTACATCAACGAGCACCCGGAACAAATCGACGGCGCGATACTTGTGGAGCCGGGCGGGTTCACCTGGGAGCAGACCCAGGCTTTCGAAAAAAGGGTGCACGATTTTCAGCTCTTCTCCGAAGCCCCGAACGACGCTTTCTTCACCGACCAGTTTTTTACGGGAAAAGAAAACCAGCACGAAATCCTGGATTACAAATTCCAACTGGCCTCCGCGGCTTTCGAAAAGACCGACGGCAACGTAGTGGGCAATGCAGGCCCTTATCCTTTCTGGCGATACGGATCGGTGGTGAACAGCGCCATGATTGAACTCGCTCAAAAGAATGGCTTCGACTGGACCCAAAACCTGCACCTCTTCGACACCAAAGTGATCTTGATGTACAGCGAACTGAACCGGGCTTACGGCCTGGAACACGCCCAACTGCTGGCCGCCGCCTACCCCAATGTCCAGATCGAACGAATCCCCGGCTCAGGGCACGAAGTGCTCTACTTCGCCTGGGACGCTTTTTATCCTCTTGCACTCAACTATTTCAACAATTTAAAATAACCCTGTCATGAATAAATATTTCATTGCCCTGTTGGCCCTGCTGTTCACCTGTCGGATGTCAACGGACGGTTTCGCCCAAAACGTCAACTGGAAACGGGTGAGCCCCGAAAACAAACACCTGGTGTACCTCGGCGCCGGTATCAATTATGGCATGGTAGCCTCCGCAGGATACGCCTACCGACTCCCGATCAGGCTCCCTGTCCTGGCGGCTGCCGAGGTTTCCATTCCGTCTGGAAACAACATTTTTGACGATTTCAAATCCAAACTGGGTGGCCAGGCGGAACTCTGGCGGGCAGGTCATTTTTCCGCCGCCGTCAAATTGTACGGCGTGTTCAGGCGCCAGGAGTCCGATTACGTTCGCCTGCTGAACTTCGGCAGTGAAACGGGCGCCGTCATCGGTTTTTACAAACGCAAATGGTACGTGGCCACGGAATTCACTTTCGATAAAGCCATTACGACGAATGTAAAACACGGCGCCGTGGTGCGGGAATACAACCCGAACGTTCAGGACGGCTGGTACATCCCTACCGGCGGCAATTTCCTCTACGGCATTCAGTCGGGCCTTTCTTTTGGAAAAAATGACCTGAATGTATCACTCGGAAAATGGGTTACGCAGGATTTTAAAACGACGCCGCTTATTCCGTTTTCCGTTCAACTGGGGTATAACCGACGGTTTTAGAGCATGTTGAGCTTTTCGCCTCGGCAGGAAAAGCTCAACATGCTCTTAGAGATACGGAATTTGAAAAAGGGACTGGATAACCCACTCCCCTCCTGGCCTCGGTTATCAGGTCCCTTTTTCATCCCGGCCGCCCTCATTCCTGCATTTGCAAATACGCGGAAGGTGCGTGCCCCGTCACTTTTTTGAAATACCGGATAAAGGACGATTTAGAGTTGAAACCGCAATCGTAGGCAAGGGCTAAGATCGTGTACTGCTTGTTTTTGGGGTCGGCGGCCAGTTTCAGGAATTCGCCGATGCGCAGGGTATTGACGTAATCGAAGAAGTTTTTGCCCTCTTTTTCATTGATCACCTGGGAGAGGTAATTGGGGTGGGTTTTCAAGCGATCCGCCAGGTCGGTGAGCGACAACTCGCTTTCTTCGAACACTTTTTGGGTCTCCATCAGGTGTTTGAGTTGTCGGTGCAGGTGGTCCGCCGATTCCTCGGTAAGCCCTGATTTTTGATATTTCTTTTTGTCCGGCTGGCTCTCGGGCGGTGGTTCGTTGTCCGTCGTGTTATCGGCATCGGGGCTGTCGGGTTTCGCTGCTGACTTTGCGCCCGGTTTCTCCGTTTGAAGCGTTGGATCGTCGCCACCCGGCGGGGCGGGCATTATCGGAGCGATATTGGTAAAAATACCCACTTGCCGGATGCCGAAATACCCGATAAACAGGACAAACAAAACAGCCGCGGCGAAAACAGCCTCGTCGATGCCCGTAAAAACCACCAGCCAAATCACGGCGATTCCGGCAACCAGGTATTGCAACCATTTCAGGTTGATTTTTTCTTCGTAGGAAAACAGGTTGTGGATGTTTTGCGAATGTCTGTGCAACAGCACACTCGACCAGCCCACATACCCGATCCCGGAAATGGAGATGGCCAGCATTCTGACAGCTGTGAACAATTCGTACCCGGCGCCTTTGTTTTGGTAAACCAGAATCTTTTGGTCGGAGGGCAAACCATAGAAGCCAATCAGGTACAGGTAACAAATCAAAGCGGGGGCAAAATGGAGTATCCAACGCTTTGATGAAAGCTGGCGGGGAGCACAGAGGGAAGCTGTATACAGGTACAAAAAAGGCGGATGGACGAGGGGCAGGGGCAGCTCCAGACCTAGCAAAAACGGCAGGTCGAATATTTTTTCGGAAAAATTCAGGTAATACAAAAACAGGTGCAACCCAATAAAAACCAGCCAGAAAGCAAGGATTTTATCGGAAAGTGTTTGCCCTTTTTTGCTGAACAGGATAATGGCCAGAAAAAAGGCGATAATGATCCCGGATAGATAAAGCATACCTGAATTAAAAAAACTCCCCGAAATGCCAGAGGATTCCGGAGGGGTCGTGAAGGAAACATTCCCTGCCCCAATCATTTACCCGAATCGGAGTGAGTTTTACGGTATCGTAGCGCGAGCCCAGGTCCAGCGCCAACAGCTCGTCCCAAAAACGGCCCACATCTTCAACTTCCATAAAAACCATGGTATTGTCGACCCAGTCCTTCACAAAGGCATCCTGAAGGTAGAACCCCAGCCCTGCCGTTTTGAAATAGGACAGTTGATGGGTCAGGACACTTTCCTCGAAACCAAGGTCACGGTAAAAATTTCTGGACAAGTCAAAGTTTCGGGCGCCAAGGAAGGGGCGTATTGATTTTGCTTTATGATCCATTATAAATCTCGATTGTGCAGCTTCTTATTCGGCATTGAAAAAATTAAAGGTTTTTCCGTCATAGCGGCACACGCCCTTGTCCGTACCAAACCATATGTTTCCATCTTTGTCTTCTAAAATGCCAAAAACCTGATTCAGGCCCATCGCCTCATTGGTAACCGTGGTAAAATTTGCCAGTCCGCGCGACAATGTACTTTCATCAATCCGGCCCAGCACCATGCTGTGAGATTCCGGAACGCTGGTGCTTAGCCAGATGTTCCCCTTTTTATCTTCAAAAACATAGCCGACAAAATTCATTGGAAAGCTGCTGATGGATTTGCCATCGTAGCAGCAAAGTCCGGCTTCGCTCCCCAACCAGATTTTTCCCGTCTTGTCTTCGATAATTGAACGGACATTTCTTAGGTGACTACCGTCCTTGTTGGCAAAATTAGTAAAGATTACCTGCCCGACCGGTTGTGATTTCGTGTCGTAATAACAGGCGCCATTAAAAGTGCCGAACCAGATTTTTCCGGTTTTATCTGCTGCAATGGCATTCACCGAATTGCCGGGGAGGCCTTCCTGCGTGGTGAAGTTGATAAAGGACTTGCCATCGAAACAACTCGCCCCGCCATCCGTACCGAACCAGATGTTTCCGTTTTGATCTTGTGAAATGCAAAGAACTATGTCGTTTGCAAGGCCGTCGGTAGTTGTATAATTGGTAAAGGAAGTCCCGTCATAGCGGTATACGCCTGCGCCAATCGTGCCAAACCAAAGGTTGCCGGATAAGTCTGCCAGCATCGAAAAAACATGGTAACGCCTAAGCCCTGCCTTGTTGGTATAGTTGGTAAAGGTTCGTCCGTCGTAGCCAACGATACCTTCCCAGGAGGCGAACCACATGTTGCCGGTTTTGTCCTGCATCACATTGCGGGTGATGTTGCGCGGTCCGAAGGAGCTGGCTGTTTCACTGACTGGGGTAAAATAAGGATCGTCGTTCAGCGGCAGAATCTTCGGCGCTGGGGCGGCATTGGTCAGGGGCTCAGGGTTACTGTCCTTGGACGCATGGGTTGCATTTTGTCGCATACAGCAAATGCCAAAAATGGTCAGTAACAGCAGCGGGCAGATGGCAAGGCGCTTATTCATCTTTGTTCGTGAAAATTGGTGGTGAGCGGCTGGTTGCGTTTATTTTGAACGATTCCCGAACTTTGCATACGTCCAGAATACTGCAACTGGAGAATCTTGATCAGCCTCCAAAGAAGGCTTTCGTGTAAACGTACGGGCAAACAAAATCTGAAAATTGGCCGATAACAGTGTTTTACAAATCCGTTACAAGATTTTACAGCCCAACATCAGCCTCTTCGATATCTGCCTGCACCTTTGCCTCATTGTTTCACCAATCATAACAGTTATGCAGATTCGCATTCTCGCTTTCTTGCTTATTCTTCAATCCTTCCTTGCCTGTGAGCAAAATCAGGGCAACATTCAGTCGTTGGCGGAAGCCAGGGTTTGTTCCTCATCGGGATGCGCCAGCCAACCTGCAAGGGAAAAGGCGACGGCATCGGCGGAAGCCACTCTCGGTTTTACCTCCGGAGACGCGGGCCTGCTGGGCCTGCTACAAACGCCTGAAACGGCCACCGGCATGGTTTTTCAATCGGTGGACGGCGGACAGAGCTGGCAGGATGTCAGCGCCGGGCTGCCCGCCGATGTTGAGATTTGGGGTCTGTCCAGCGTCGGTGGCGAAGTCTTTCTGGGCACGAATACCGGAATGTTTCGCAGCGAGGCTAACTCCAGCGCTCCGGCGTGGCGCCAGGAGCCCTTCCTGGGCAAACGCGTCAACGAGGTTTTCCCGGGTCGCAACGGGTTGTACGCCCGCAGTATCGACGACGGGTTGTTTCAGGAAACCCTGCCCGGGTCGGGCGTTTGGCAACCCGTTTACCCTGCCTTGAAAGACAAATTCGTGCACAAAATTTTGGAAAACCCCGACGGTGCAATCTTAGTCAGCAGCAACCGCGGCATTTTCAAATCCGCCGACAATGGCAAAACCTGGAATCAGGTCTTTGATGGAGACGTGTTAAGCCTCGTCCAGTCCAATGGCGTGCTGATTGGCGGCGGATACAAAGGCGTGCTGCGCTCGACCGACGCTGGCGAGCACTGGGAGATCGTATTGAACGAAAACATTCTGGCCAAAAAAACAGGCATTATCGGCGATCGGTTCTTCGCCATATTTGGCACCGATGACCCCTGGAAACTCAGCCCTGAAGGCATTACGAACCGGCTTCGCATTTCCTCCGACGGAGGCAAGAGCTGGCAACGCATCGACGGCGACGTTGCGCCATTGCCGGCCCGGGGCAAATACCAGATGGATGCGCGCCTTTCGCAGGCCCGCGACATTTATGATGTTGAACAGATGGGCCAATACCTCTTTTGCAGTTTCGACACCGGGATTTTCCGTTCCGCGGATCAGGGCAAAACCTGGGAGCAGGTGTTCCCGGTCAAAGGCGAAGGCTCGTTTAATTTTGTCATATCGGGCCGGGTGATTTATGCCATAAAGGGCGGTGGATGCTGAGAAAGGTAGACATGAGTCGTTCCGGATTTTGGATTCAAAAATCCCTTCAGGACTTTTTGAATCCAAAACCCGGAACGACTCATGTCTCATACTGGCGTGCCCACGGCGTCCCGGTAGTGTTTTGGAATAAGCAAACAGGAAGAGATGTGGGGGTCATTGATCGGGCAGGACAGAGATGACCACGTTGCCCTTTTTTCGAAAGGACTCCACGTAGGCATGGGCTTCCCTGATTTGTTCCATCGGGTATGTTCTGTCGATTACAGCAATCAGTTTCCCGGATTCAATCAGTTCCTTTAATGCCAAAAGATCGCCGGGATTAGATTTCGGAGACTTTGTCACTGTTAAATATTTCCCACGGGGTTTTAACAGATGCCTGCAGGCGGATTTGGAAGTTTTCCCCACGGCATCGAAAACGATGTCGAAACGCGCCTCCGTTGTTGTAAAATCCTCCTTTTTATAGTCGATGATCTTATCCGCTCCGAGTTGTTGTACGAGATCGGTATTGGCTGTGCTGCATACGGCGGTCACCTCAGCGCCGAAGGACTTTGCGATCTGAACGGCAAAAGTGCCTACGCTGCCCGATGCTCCGTATATCAAGACCTGATCTCCCGTTTTTATACCGCCTTGCCGCAGGAACCGCCATGCTGTGAGGCCTCCAATTGGAACTGCTGCGGCTTCTCCGAAGCTCATGTTCGAAGGTTTTACGGCGATCAGATTATTGACGGGCAGGCACGTATACTCGGCATATCCCCCGAATCGCAGGCCGCAGGAAGCAAAAACCGCATCGCCTTTTTTCAAGGTTTGAACCTTGCTTCCTGCCTCTTCAATTACTCCGGCCAGTTCAAATCCGAGGATTTTCACCCTTTTGGGCCTGAACAGTCCGTTAAAAACTTTGGCTAAAAACGGCTCGCCTTTCCGCAGCCGCCAATCTCCTGCCGAGACGGTTGTCGCGTGTATTTTGATCAAAACCTCATTTTCTTTGGGTATTGGTTTGTCGATGTCTGTGAGTTCCAGCACATCGGGAGCGCCATATTTTTTATAAATAACTGCTTTCATTATTCAAGGATTTAATAAACAGATCAAAGTAAGTTGTTCATACATCCGCTGCATTGCGGTTGAACCCAGTGATAATCAGCCGTGCGGCCAGCACCATTTCATACACTGCAATGGGCAGAGCCAATACCATTACCTGACTTGAAAAGTGCGGAATGGCGCCAAACAATTCCAGCAAAGCCGCAACGAATATTAACATGGCGCCCGCCATGCCAACTGCAGAAAGTTTGCGCGGCACCAGTTCGGTTTGATAAAAAATGTAACTGTAAATGAATGTGTTGATGCCGAGCATGAAATGAGGTCCCAGGATAAAGGCCCAGCTATAAATCGTTTTTAGCATGTTTGCGAGCGATTGGAAAGATAGCCGTTCCGGCCCGGATAAGCCGGCAGATTCGAGGCTGATTTTCGCGATGGTAAGCATGCTTAATACACCCGTCAAAATAAAAACAACTTCCAATAGCCGGAACAGGGCATATCCCAGCCCCCAGCTTTCACTGTATTCTTTTAAACGGGGATATAGCATAATACCTGTGCCCATTGCCGAACAGGCAAGGGTCAATTCGAAAAAAGCCCCCAGTGCAATTTGACGGTATGAATGGGCGGCAATGCTCAGAAAGTCGGCATTTTTTAATACCGGATCATAGAGCAGCACCCCGATGATGGCCGCTACCGTGGCTGCTATAAAAAATACGCCTGTGATAATTTCATTCTTTCGTTTTGAAACCATGTTTGACCATTTATAAAATTGCTAAAAAATACATCGGCGGGAAAAACTTTACATGCGCTAAAAATTTTCCAGGATAATTTCCTTGCTTACACTTATTCCGGCACTTGTTCCCATAGACACCGCATTGGCCACGGTGCGCAACCTGGTGGTATTGTCTCCGCAGGCATAAACACCGTCGACGGTTGTTTTCTGGAAAGGATCGACCCGGATGTATCCTTCCTCCGTCAGCTCGCAGCCCAGGCTTTGCGGGATGCCGGAATGTTGCTCAAAAAGGCTTCGTGTGTAAATGGCGGCCATCGGAGTAGTTGCTCCATCCTTAAAAAGGATGTTATGAAGGCGCCCATCGGTGTGTTCCAATGCTTTTATTTCCGTTTCTACGATCCGGATATTGTTGTTTTCAAGTTTTTCCGATTGCTCATTCGTCAAGGTAGATTTTCCGTTCGTAAAAAGTGTCAGATCCTTTGTCCAGTTGGAAATAAGTACCGAGAATTCATAGCCAAACTCCCCGTTGCCCAGGATGCCGGTTTTTTCATTTTTGACCTCGTAACCATGGCAGTAAGGGCAATGCAGCACCGAAATACCCCAGCACGCTGCAAATCCGTCGATATCGGGCATGATATCCCTGATCCCCGTGGCAAAAATCAGCTTCTTCGCGCCGAATGTTCCACCCGATGCTGTCTGGACAGCGAAGCCGTTAACGGTTTTTTCTCCCTGAATGGCCAGGTCGTTCAAAAACGTTACCGTATCATACTTGTCCACTTGCTGCCTGGCGAGTACAGCAATTTCACGCGGCGTTTTGCCATCCTGTGTGAGGAAGTTGTGTGAATGAGGGGTTTGCCGGTTGCATGGTTTTCCGGCGTCGATGATCAGCACCTTTTTCAGGGCCCTGCCCAGCGCCATACCGGCCGCCAGTCCTGAATAACTCCCCCCAATGATGATCACGTCAAAATCTCTATTATTTTTCATTGCCGGACGAGAATTTGCCGAGGATGAAATTGACCAACGGGACGCCTGCGAATACGACCAGCGGGACCAGGGCAATGGTCAGCAAAAAGGTCCTTTGATATATCGGCAGTATGGAGAGCGGCTCCTTGAATGCATAAAGGGCAAACGTCAGGGCAGGGTAGATGACCACCCAGATTTTTAATGCGGCAATGAGCTTCATTTTAGTTTTCATGCAGACTACTTTTAAATGATGAATGAATGATGGGGCAAAGGTATTTCCCCTCGCAACCGGCGGGATAGGACAAAAATGAAGTTGGAAAGGACTTATTTAAGACGGGACCTGAATGCCTCCGGCGAATATCCGGGTTGCTTCCTGCTTG
>JBGAJY010000078.1:0-23005 GCA_044224705.1 Saprospiraceae bacterium | reverse complement strand
CTCGATACGCGCCATCATGCCCGGGTTTTTCTGAATGACCCTGAGGCGCAAGGAATTTTATCCGTCGATGACTTTCTGTATGCCCGATGCGCCGTGGTGGCCAATGGCAAGGAATATTATGAAAAAGTACTTGCCGACCCCTCATTGATGCCCGAGGATTTGACTTTCGAGCCCTTGCTCTACATTGCCAGTCAGGCCTACAAACGCAAAACGGGCAAAGAGTTTATGGCCCAATCTGCGTTCGGTTTCGAAACATACAGCAATAAAGAAGGCTGGACAAACGAGTGAGTTATGGCGGAGCACGGCAATTCGAACCGCAACCCGAAACTCCACCATTGATACGAGATTCGGGATTCAGTGGATGACGATGTTTTCAAGTATGGAATCAGCCACGATCCGATCGGTGAGGATGGCTATTCTGAACGCATGCGCACCCAGGTTAATTTTCTGAATCTCGGCGTCAGGTGGCTGCGATTTTTTGCACGGATACTGATTTCAGGTATTTCCGGACGGGAAGAGGCGAAAAAGGCGGAGCGGGAGCATATTCTGAAATACAGAGAAGAACATGGGCAGAATCCACGAGGAAACCTTACAGAATAAGGCGCAATGCGGCTCTCCTTGTGATGAAAATTGATAAAGAGGCAATGGGGTTGGCCAACCGTAAATAAAACCCACAAACAATATAACGCCAATGGACCCAAACAACATTGAGGACAAAGCAATGCAACCCAACAACGCCCCCACTTCCCAAACATTCTACCACGGCACCAAAGCCAACCTCAATACAGGCGACCTGATCGAAGTCGGCTTCAACTCCAACTACGGTAAACAGAAGCAGGCGAAATACATCTATCTGACAGCCACCCTGGATGCCGCCATCTGGGGCGCCGAACTTGCCCAGGGCGAAGGCCGTGAAAGAATCTATATCGTAGAGCCAACTGGCCCAATCGAGGACGATCCCAACCTGACGGACAAAAAATTCCCGGGTAATCCAACGAAGTCCTACCGTTCTCAGCACCCGTTCAGGGTCATTGGCGAGATCACGGATTGGCAGGGGCACTCCCCCGAGCAACTCAAAACGATGAAGGATCACCTTGAGCGACTCAAGCAACTTGGAATTGAGGCAATAGAGGACTAGGCAGTTGCCAAGAAACAAAAGCCGCTACACCTGCGTCTCATAATAATGCTCCGCCAACCCGAACCGCCGCTCCGGCGCCCGGCTTTCCAATTGATGAAAATCGGTGGGTTTTAACCCCGTAAAATCCTTGTAGTCGCGCACAAGGTGCTGATAGTCATAGTAATTGCAGTCAAAAGCGATGCTCCGCCAGTCCCGCTGCGGATTCAGGTTTTTTTCCCGGAAAGCCCGGTCGAAACGCACGAGCCGGGCAAACAACTTGGGGTTCACACCCGTGCGCTCCTGGAACTTCCGCTCGAATTGCTTCGCACTCAAAAACGATTTTTGGGCCAGATGGTCCAGCGAAACCGCCGGATTGCTCAGCATCCATTGGCACACCTGATCGACTGGATGAATGTCTTTTACCGCTTTGCGCACGAGGCGACCAATAAAACCATCGGCGATTTGTACCATTTCCGGGTAGCTCTGCGCATGAAAAAAGGCTTCGTTGACCCAATGCACCTCCTTCGAAAACACGGCATCGGCCACCATGTAGGTATCGTTGATCTCGTAGCCGGGCAGACCCGTGAGCCGGAACAAACCGCCGGGCTGAAACAGGACCTGGATCACCATAAAATGCCCGCCGATGTACCGGTTGGTTACGGACAAAGCCTGACCGATCAATGCCACGGGGACGTTGGCAATACTTTTTTTACTGGCGGTAAAATCCACTTTCTCGCGCTCGTGCGGGTAAAATGCGAGGCACTGTTCCGGTCGCGGCGTGTAGGGCTTGAACGGCGGCGAGTCGTGGCTATCGAACCGCATGTGGACGATCCGGTAGCAGCGCACAAAGTCGCGAAGCGCAGGGTTGGGCAGAAAGTCTTTTAACATCATAATGCAACAGATAAAAGACCTGGCAACACAGCGCTTTTACCGCAGGCCATATTTGTTCACAATGGCTTGCCGCTCCTCGAAAGCCGTCGGTGCGTACACAAGTCCGTATTGTTCGTTTAAACGTTCGTGTTCCTGTCTGAGCTGGTCCGAACCCTGAGGGTAGCCTTTTTCCGGAGTCAGTTCATGGAAAATACGTTCCAGAAAATCCTCAAAAGGCTGATTGAAGTACATGTCCACGAAACGCAGCGGCTGGTCGGAGGCATTCCAGAAAGTGTGCCGCAGGTTGCGGGGACGAAAGTGCCAGCCGCCCGCCGCAATCTCCACCACCTCGTTTTCGACCATAACACTCGCGGTGCCTTCCAGGACGTACATCAGCTCGTCCAGTTCTTTGTGAAAATGCGGCGGCGGCCCCATGACTTTGGGCGCGACGGCGCATTCGACGCATGAATATACGCCGCCCGTCATCTTCGAGCGCACCCATACCCGGATGTCCATATTTCCATGGTGCGCCAAAGGAGGTAAAGGCGGAAGATAGAAGGGCTGCAACGCATCGGGAGGGAGTATGGCGGTCATCGCGTCCGGGTTAATACCGAATCCCGGTTTGGGCAAAATGCCGATGGCGGCAAACAAGCCGGCGGCCTGCAGAAAGTCACGTCTTTCCATGGGTAGTTTTGTTTTTCAACAAAGTTGCCGGTCGCCAGGGCGTTTCAAGTGGTAAAAAACAGACATTCCTCGTCTGCTCGCTGAGCGGAATGCTGCCGGTAGTTTTGCAGCGCCTCGAAAATCCCCTACCTTCGCACCCTCTCGCAGCAATGCGACGGGCCCATAGCTCAGATGGTTAGAGCAGCTGACTCATAATCAGACGGTCGCGGGTTCAATCCCTGCTGGGCCCACAAAAAGAAAACCTCCGTCGGCAACGCGCCGCGGAGGTTTTGCTTTTGGAGAGTGAAGGGGGTAATAGTGATGAGCGATAAGTGATGAGCTATGAGTATTTCGCAATCGTGTAGACTCATCACTCATCACTCATCACTCATCACTCATCACTCATCACTCATCACTCATCACTCATCACTCATCACTTCACTTTGGCCGTAAATTCATATTTCAGCCCTTTATATTCCTTGAGCACCATTTTCACCGAACCCACCGACACGGGCGATTCGATAAGCAGGGGGATGCGGTTCTGATCATCGGAGACCCAAACGGTCATTTTCGTGTCCTCGTCGAAGGTGTTGCCGGCAATCACGTCGGGCTGGAATTTGAGGGTGTGGTAGCGGCCCATGCCGTACACTTTTTTGCGGTCGTCTTTGCCGAGGTAGCGCATTTTCAGGGGGAATTCTTCCTGGTCCATGAAGATACGGAAAGGCACGACGGTGCCCGGAGCCTGGCTGGCAAAGTCGATCGTGCGCAGGTTGTAGAGGCTCGACAACACGTCGTGCACGCAGTCGGTCACCGAATGCTCGGTTTTTTTCTCCGCTTCGCCGCGTTTGGGCGAGCGCCAGACGGTCATTTTCCGGGCGCCCTGGTTGAAGGAGATCTTTTCGAAAATGTGGTATTTGCCTTCGTTCACATCGCGCTCGGAATAGTTGGGCAACAGTGTGTTTTTGTCCACCCAGGAGTCGTAGCGGTCCGTCACCGTGAAGAACCACTCATAGGAGTCGTAGGTCTGGCCGATGGCCTGATAGTGGTACTGGTTGCCTTCGTCCCAAACCTTGAACATGACTTCGCCGGCGGGTACCCACACGAAATTCAGGTTGTAATAAATCTTGTAGGTAAGCACCTCGCCGTTCTGGAAGGTGTTGTTGGTCGATTGGCAGGGTTCGAAGGTGTCCAAACGCGTTTCGGCGGGCTCCTGCGCATGCGGGAACACGAAAGCCATGGAAAACAAACAAACCACCGGCGCTAAAAACTTGAATGTCTTCATACGTGGGAATCTTTGGTTGTTTTGACGTAAAGCAGAAAAAAAGTACCAAAAAACGCGGGCAAAATCAGGTTTATTATCCAAAGGGAAAAAGTAGCGGCCAGGCTGTCGGCCGCCGAGGCCCCGAACAAACCCCACAGCCCCACGGCCAGATTGCCCCGCGCCAGCAGGCCGGTCAGCGGCGGCAAAGGCAGTCCGGTTTGTATCAAAAAAAGCACGGAAATGCCTGCGAAACCGTCCAAAATGCCTGTTTTTACTCCAAAAAAATGCAACAGTAAAAAATACTGCGTGGAATAAATCGCGTAGCGAAGGCCCGCCCAAAGCGCCAGTCCGCCCAGCTCCCGCCGGCTGAAATGTGCGCAGGCTTCCGCGGCGGCATTAACGAGGCGTTTGAGACGTTTAACAAAAGGCAAACGGCACATCGACGCCACGGCTTGGGGCAAATGAAAATACATCAGCCATACGGTCGCCGTTCCCGCCAGCGCCAGAGCGGCCAGGCCTTTTGTAGCGGAGCCACCTATAAGTTGTAAACGCTCCGTCAACCAAATGCCCCCCAGCGCCCCGCCGGAGACCAGCACCGCAGCCTGGGCGATATTGCCCGCCAGATTGGCTGATGCCGCGAGCCAGCGGTGCTCGGGCCGCACAAACAGGATCCGGCCGCCGTATTCCCCGACGCGGTTGGGTGTAAAAAGCGACACGGCCACCCCGGCCAGCACGGCCCGCCAGGCGCGGGCGGGGCTCATCGGCTCAAAACGGCGCACAAAGCGGTGCCATTTTTGCATTTCCGTCCACCAGTTCAGGGGCATCAATACGACCGCCGCCAGCAGCCAAAGCGGGTTTTCCGCTTGCAAAGTGTAGGAGAATATGCGGTTCACCTGGGAAAGGGTTTCTTCCCGGCTGAGTTCATACACCAGCATCCCGGCCAGCGCCAGGGGCAGAAGTACGTTGGCCAAAAGGCCTCGGAGGCTGATGCGGGGGAGAAACCCGGAAACCGTCATAGGGCCAAGATAAAAAAGAAATGGGCAACTCCCCGGAAGGAGTTGCCCATTTGAATGGCCCTTGTAAAGGACCGGTCACCGTGGAATTAGTATCCGGCGTTGTTGCCGCCGAATTTGCCTTTGCCGGCTTCTTTGCCTTCCGGACGGGCTTGTTCGGTTTCGCTGCCGGCCACTTTGAATTCAACGCGGCGGTTGGTGTAGTTCGAGCCTTTGGCGGCGACGATGTTGTTCATTTCGCCACCGTAGTTCAGGATCAGGTGATCGCGGGCGATGCCGTGCTGGGCCACCAGGTATTCGATAGCCGATTTGGCGCGGTTGTAGGACAATACTTTGTTGTAGCCTTCGGAACCGGCGGCATCGGTGTAGCCCGTTACCACGACTTTCATGTTCGGGTTGGATTTCATCACCTGGGCGACCTGGTACAGGTTGGCGTATTCGCTGCGGCGGATGGAGTAGCTGTTCAGCTCGAAGTTGATCATCGGGAAGAACCAGGCCATTTTGACTTCGGGCACTTTGAAGTTAGCCAATTTGGCATCCACGATACGGTTCACGTCGGCTTCGGTGATGGGTTTCGGCACTTGTGCCACGCCCATGCCGTCGACCGAGTAGCCCGGAGGGGAGTACGGTTCTTTGTCTTTGTAGTCGGGCACTTTGTCCATGTCGCTGTCGAGCGTCACACCTTTGGTGTCAACGCGGGCGTTGGCCGGGCTGCTGACTTCCTGGTCGATGGCGTCGATGATGCCGTCGCCGTCGGTGTCGGTCGGGTCATAAACCGGGCGTGCTTCCAGAGCGGCGAGCGCGTCGTTGGTCATGGCCATCGGGTTGGCCCAGTAGAGGGGCTCCGATTTTTTCATGCCGGTTTTTTTGTCTTTACCGCCGAGGTTGAAGTTGAAGCTGACGTGCGGATAGTGCAGGAAGTCGCGGTAGGTCGTACCGGAGCTGCGGGCATTGTCGTCGCCGTCGAGGAAGTCGGCACGGGCGCCAAAGGCGGAGTGCACGGTGTATTCCACGCCGAGGTTGAATTTCGGGCTGAAGCGGAAAGCAAGGCCTGCGCCGAGTTCGAAATGGCCGGTCAGCTCACCTTTATAGGTGTCGCTTTTGGTCGTTCCGTCGGCTTGAAGGATGTTTTTGTAGTCCGTTTCGAAGTTGTTGGCGCCTACGCCGACGATACCGTTGACGAGGATTTTGCGGTAGGGCTTGTTGAAGCGGATGTTGTTCAAAGCCACCACCAGCTGGCCGCTACCCGAAATCCAGGTGGTTTCGGAGCTGCGGTTGTCGCCGTCGCCTTCGTTTTTCATTTGCGCGTACAGGCCGCTGACGCGTACGGAGAAGACCTGGTCGAGCGACTTGCGGATGTGCAAACCGCCGCCAAATCCGGGGAATTTAGGGTCGAGGTCGCCGATAATGAAAGGCGTACCAGCGTGAATGCCGAGTTCCCACTGGTCAGCGGGCGTCAGCGAGCGGTAGGTACCACCGCCGGTGGCGGCATCCTGAGCATTCAGGCCGAGGCTGGCGCCGATAAAAAGAACGAAAAGTGAAATTTTTCTCACTGTCATAGGGTCACGACTTTAGTGATAAGATGATGTTTACAGTGTTTAATAAATATTCGTTTTAAACGAATTGTTCAAAAGATGTGGCAAAAATAGGATGTGCAAATGGCAAAGTTGCGTGAAGCGCAGCAAATTGTGTTAAAAAACGTCAGATTCTTGAAAATCAAGAGTTTGTCTAAATGAGTTGTCTGATGGAAAAATGTGCTGCCGGCCTAATTTTTTTTCAAAAAAATCATGCTATCAATTTCTTTAACGCCAAATATAGGGCGTTGGATGAAATATTGTTTGGCAAATCACTAATTTTTCTAAGTTGTTCCAAAGCCTGCCGGATGGTATTCGAAGTATCGGTAAAAATGGCGCGGTCGGTCATCTGCGCGTCGGGTTGCATCAGGTAGGCAAACACCCGGGCCATGCCGCAATTGGCGATGAAATCGGGGATGACGGCCGTGTGTTCGTCGGCAAACCGGGCGGTGGGGCCGAAGAACACCCCGTCGTCGACAAAGGGCACGTTGGCGCCGCAGGCGATCACCTCGATGCCGCCGGCCAGCAGGGCGTCCACCTGTTTGCGGGTCACGAGTTTGGAGGCTGCGCCGGGGATAAATATATCGGCGCCCAGATCCCAGATTTTTTCGTTCACGGTTTCGAAAGGCAGCACGTCGGGCGCGCTGAGCCGGTTGCCGTCCTTGGAGTTGAAGAGGATTTTGACCTCTTCCAGCGTCATGCCCTCGGGACGGATCAAGCCGCCTTCGCGGTCGATGATGCCGACGATCCGGACGCCCTCCTTGGCCAGATAGCAGGCGGCGGCCGAGGCTACGTTGCCCCAGCCCTGGATAATGGCTTTTTTGCCGGCGATTTTACTGTGGTGGAACAGGTCGTAAAAATGCCGCACCGACTCGGCCACGCCGTAGCCGGTGATCAGGTCGGCCACCGCGTGGTGGGCGCTGTCGCCCTCCGGTATGAAGTCGGTATCCTCCACACTTTTGGTGCAGCCGTAGCGCAACTGCCCGATAATGTTGATTTTTTGCCCCTCCGTGGGCTTGAAATGCCCCACGACGATGCCTTCCTGCGGGTGCCAGAGGCCGAGGTCTTCGGTGATGGGCACCACGTCTTTGAGTTCGTCCACGTTGAGGTCGCCGCCGGTGCCGTAGTAGTTTTTGAGAATGGGCAACACGGCTTTGTACCAGCGGGTGAGCACCTCCACACGGCGCGGGTCGGCAGGGTCGAAATTGATCCCGCTTTTGGCGCCGCCGATGTCGGGGCCGCATACGCTGAACTTGATTTCCATCACTTTGGACAGCGAAATGACTTCTTCGCGGGTCAGGCCCTTGCGCATCCGGGTGCCGCCTCCGGCAGCGCCGTTGCGCAATGAATTAATAACGATCCAGCCTTCGGCGCCCGTCTCGGCGTCGTGCCCATTCAAAAACGATTTCATTTTTTTCTTTATAACGTGGTACTCGTCCATGTAATTGGTGGTGTTGGTTAGCGGTGCGGGCAGGTTTCAAAACGCGCGCAAAAAGTAGAGAAAAGCGATCTGGAAAGCGGTTGTGCAAAAGATTTTACTCTTTGGC
Organism: Saprospiraceae bacterium; assembly: GCA_044224705.1. Taxonomy (GTDB): domain Bacteria; phylum Bacteroidota; class Bacteroidia; order Chitinophagales; family Saprospiraceae; genus M3007. Next base: position 14,960 of record JBGAJY010000078.1, on the reverse strand, counting down.
GCCACCGAGGAGCAGAACATCCGGCTTCAAAACACTCAAAATGCTGCAAAACTCATTCAAACCCCTGACCGCCAAACTTTTTCAAGTCTGTCGAAACCCTGCCGGCGTATAGTTTCGGTAAAAACCTGCTGGCCTTCCGCGACACGCTGCCCGACCTGAAAAAGGTCCGTATCGCCCTGATCGGGCTGGATGAAAAAGAAGCCAACGAGATCCGCTCGGCCCTGTACCGGACGGCTGGCGCCTTCCCGGCCGGCGCCGTGGCCGACCTCGGCAACCTGCGCAAACCCGACGCGGCCCTGCTCATTCCCGTGGTGTTCGAACTGCTGAGCGGCAAAGTGTTGCCCGTGCTCATCGGCGGTTCCGCCGAACTGGCGCCCGCCCAATTTCTGGCCTACCAGGAAGCCAAAGCCCTCGCCAACCTCGCCGTGGTGGACGAGCGCCCGCGCCTCTCCCTCGATAAAAAAGCCCCTGAGGCCTACGACGCGATCCTGAATCCGCGGCACCCGTCCTTGTTTCATTACGAACTGATCGGCTACCAGGTGCACCAGACGCCGCCCGTCGTGCTGGATTTTTTGCAAAAAAACAATTTCGACGCGCTGCGTTTGGGTAAATCCCGATCAGCCATCGAAGAAACGGAACCCATCATCCGGGATGCCGACCTGCTGGCTTTTCACCTCGGCGCGCTCAAACAAAGCGAAGCGCCGGGCGTGGAGAACGCCTCGCCGTCCGGGTATTTTCTGGAAGAAGCCTGCCAACTCTGCCGCTACGCGGGCATGAGCGACAAACTCACTTCCTTCGGACTCTACGGGTTTCGCCGCGAACTGGACCAGCACGGCCAAACCGCCCAGGCCGCCGCCCAACTGATCTGGTATTTCCTCGAAGGCTTTTTTAACCGGAAAGGCGACTACCCGGCCTCCAAAGAAGGCCTGACGGAATACATCGTGGATTCCCGAAAGCACAATTTCCAGCTCACCTTCTGGCGCAGCGGCCGCACCGGTCGCTGGTGGATGCAGGTGCCCGTGGACACGAAACGCAAATACCAGCGGCACCGGCTGGTGCCTTGCTCGTACCTGGATTATCAGGCGGCTTGCCGGGAGGAGCTGCCGGAAAGGTTGTGGAATGCGTTCAAGCGGTTTGGATAGTGCAGGTCACGCGAAGATGCTTTTGCCCTCTCGCACTCACGGCAAAAGCACCAGTTTTTCCCTACCAACGCCATTTCCACTGCGAATCTCCACCCAATAAGTGCCTTGCGGCGCCCCTCGCAAATCGAGCGCCATTTGCTCTTGCCCACGCGGCAAAACCCAATGCCGCAAAGGACTGCCTGCGACGTCCAGCAAGTACACCTGCGCGTCGTCGTCCAAAACCCGGCCGGTAGACAAAAGCAGTTGCCCGGCACTCGGATTGGGCGACAAAACGAAAGCGAGCAAAGTCTTATTCGTCTCGCCGGCAGCAGAGGCTACAATGCTGAAAGACTGGCTCAGCCCACAGCCCTTCGCATCCGTCAAACTGAGGGTGTAATTGCCGGGCAGGAGTGAATCGGCGAGTGGGCCCGTGTCGCCGTTGCTCCACACAACCGTGTAGGGCTGTGTGCCGCCCGAGATGTCGAGGGCAATGCTGCCGTCGGCCGCGCCGGCGGTGGAAGCGGGCGTGACCGTGACTTGTACTGCCAGGCTATCGGGCTGACCGATCTGCACGAACCAGCTGATGGTGCAGCCGAAACCGTCGGTGATCATGCCCGTGTAATCGCCTGGCGCGAGGGCGGAGATGGTGGCGGTGGTATCACCGTTTTGCCAGGCCCAGGTAAAGGGAGCGCGCCCGTTGGCGGGCAGGGCCGTGAGGCTGCCGTCGGCGGCGCCATAGCAGGAGATTTCTTCTACCGAAATATTGACGCTGAGATTCCCGGAGAGTCCCACGGTGGCGATGCCTGCGGCCGTGCAGCCGATGGCGTCGGTGACGGTGACGGCATACTCGCCCGGCGGCAGGCCGGCCAGGAGGCTGTCGGTCGACTGGTTATCCCAGAGAAATTGCAAGGGTGGCAGGGCGTTGGCGGCGGTGACGGCGGCAGAGCCTCCGAGGGTATCGCCGCATTGCAGGGGTGTGGAGGTATCGCTGAGGCTGATGGGGCTGCCGGCGGGTATGCTCACCGCGACGCTGAACGTGGAGCCCCGTGCATCGGAGACGGTGAAGGTATAAGCGCCCGGAACGAGACCGTCGGTACCCATGCCCGAGCCGCCCGCGGCGTTGGACCAGGCGTACTGGTAGGGCTCACAGCCGCCGCCGGGTTGGAAACTGGCGGCCCCGGAAGCGGTGCCGGGGCAGGCTGGCAAGACTTCGGGTGCGGCGGTCAGGGTAGGGGCAGCGGTTTCATAAGCTCCAATGTCGACGGTGCCGCCCTGTATGCGGGACTGGCCCGCCAGGTCGGTAACGCCAGGGGCAAAGTCATTGGAGCCCGCATTCACGAGCGGAGAGCAGGGTTGGAGGCGATAGTCGTTGGAATCGGGGTTGACGAAGAGGGGATCGAGGCCGGTGAGGATATTGGAACAGGTGTAGTTGGGAGGGAAGTCGGAACAGCTGAGGGGATCGAGGTAGCAGTGGGAGATTAAAGATAAACTGCTGAAATGATTCAAAAAACTATAGTTGGGAGGGTCTTCAAATACAGTGTTGTGGACAAAAAATTCTGAGGGGGATGGAATGTTATTCAATGCGATGAACTGGTTTAAGATGAAAGAGCAATTTTTTATAGCAAAGAACTCGGTGCCGGTTAAGTTAATAAAGTAGCTAGGAGTGAGATCATTAATATGATTATAAGAAAAAAAGGAATTTTCCAATAAAAGGGTATCTATCTGTGAGTAAATAAAAAGTAATGAATTCTCTGATAAATTCTGTTTAAACGTAACTTTTCTGAGAAATACTTTATTAAAACTTGAAGAATTGACTATGCCACTACCACTCACGTTATTTAAAAATTTGGTATCAATAAGTAAAAAAGCACCGACTGCATTAAAATACACATCTAATATGCTCTCTGCTGATCGATTGTTTTGTAAAGAGCAACTATCAATTATTATTTTAGATTCCACGCTCCCCAATAAGTCAATGTAACTAATGGAATTGACAAACGTAGGGACTAGGGTCGTATCTTTATTCATATTGAAATTGCAGTTTGAAAAAACCAAACTTTCTACATTCAGAAAATTTTGAGGCGTAACTGTAATCGCCACATAAGCACTGGATATATTTTTCAGGAAATCGCAATGACCAAAATAAATGATTGACCCGGCATCCCTGCCTATCATCAAATCTACTCCACCACCTTTGGTTCGCGCAAAATTTTGAATGAACCGGCAATTCACGATCTGCATTTGATCGGTTCGCTCATTGTCCACATAATAAAATCCTCCCCCCCTCCCGTCACTGTGATTCCGCTCAAACGTGCAATCCTGTAAATCAACCCCGCGTTCTACCCAACTCCCCCCGAATCTTGCCATCCCCGCCCCGCCTGCCCTCGCAAAATTCTGCTCGAAGCGGCAATTGATCATCCGCGGCGCCACGGAGCCGTCGCCGCTGCCGTTGACCATGACTCCGCCGCCGAAGTTATAGGCGCTGTTGTGCTCGAAGCGGCAATTGAGAATATCGGGGTAGGCGTCGGCGTCGGTTCCTTCGATATACAAGCCTCCTCCGCACACGCGCCGGTCGCGTGAGGGAAGGGCGCCTGGATGATTGGCGACGCCGTCGCGGATCACGAGGCCATCCAGCACCGTGTTGCTGTCGGGTTCGAACAAATAGACCACATTGTAGCTGTTGTCCAGCGAATCGCCGGGCACACCTATGTCGCCGCTCAGTATGGCAGGGTGCGCCGCCCAGTCGCGTTGGCTTAAATCGATCTCATTACCCGCAAAACCGCCGAATATTTTTATACCGCTGGGCGGTTCAAAAGAAAGCATGCGGTCGGTTGTCGCCGTAGGGTGATAGGTGCCTTCGGCGACCCAGATAGTATCGCCCGCCTGCGCGACCTGTAAAGCGGACTGTAAATCTGCAAATGCGTCGGCCCACGACAGGCCGGTATTGGCGCCCGCTGCGTCGATTGCTACGTAGTAGCGGTTGTTCTGGGCATATATGGCCAGGCTTGAAAGGCAGGCTATGCAAAATAGGAGAAATATTTTTTTCATGGGATGAGATTCGTTGGAAAAGAGGAATAACCCAATGGTTGCCAGGCGGAGAGAAATCGCCTGGTAACCATTAGAGCAGATCGCTGTTGGGAAAATTTATTGCTTGATCAAATGCCCCTGCACTTTTTTGCCCCCGGCGTATACTTTCCAGACATACACGCCCGCCGGAAGTCCGGCGATGTCGCTTACGGGAATGTCTTGTTTGCCAGTGTTCAAAATCACATCGCGGACCCACACCCGGTTGCCGTAAGGCCCGAACAGAGCGATGCGGCCTTTGCCGGGTTGTTCGGTTTCCACGCTGAAAACGACCTCGCCCGAAGTGGGATTGGGGCGGCAGCTCGCTTGTAAGGGACCTGTTGTGGTTGGGATACTTCGTTCGCCAGCAGTTTCACCGCGCAGGGTACATTCCGTGTCGTCGAGTTTCCAGGCCAGGCAAGGAAGTATGTTAGGATCGAGAGTCAGGCTTGCAGGACCTTTTTGGAGCATCTGAAAACTGAGGTAAAACAATACGGCGCCCGGCTCCACGCGCTGGTCGGGCTCATTGAAGTCGGCAAACCAGACGGTTCGGATTACCCCAGTCTGTATGTCCGTCAAACCGAAATTGCCGGCGTTGTAGCCCGGAAGATCGCCTGTGGAGGGACTGAGCAATTGCATTCGGGTGGGGTCGAAACGCAGCGCTATCTGGAAGGCTTGTAAGGGTTCGCTGCCGGTGTAGCGCACCGGAATCGTCAGGACGTCGCCCGAACGGGCGGCTTCCGGCAAGGAAAAGTCGATCGTGTATTCGGGGCGCTCGACAGGGCGGTTGACGATGACGCTGTTGTTTACGTCGCCAATTTTAATGCCCACGAAGTCGACTTGGTAAGAGGAGTAACTTGAAAAATCAATATCGGCTGTTTCTGGAAATGGAGGATCAAAGGGCTTGGTTGGGTCACTAAAAGTGAATGACTTATCAACAAACCGCCATGAGGTGTTATCCGGAAGATCGGAATAAATACCCAGGATAAGTTTTCGCAGCTCCACGATATCAAAGGTTGTCACGGTGCTGGATTTATTGATGTCCGCTGCGATGATTTTGTAGGGCGAACCAAGTGGTGTAATGCCCAAAATGTGTTTACTCATCAGGACCAAATCAAAGGTGGAAATGCCGTTCATGGGATTTTTGAAATCAAAGGTTGTGTCCAACTTAGTGTGGCTATTCCCAACACAAAAATTTTGAGCCTTTATTTGATCAAAACTGGCTATCACAAGCATGACAAGTAACCGGAAAAACAATAATGACCTGTTCTTGTAGTACCGACAAACAGTTTGAAAGGGTTCTGAATTTCTTAAAGGTTTCTGTGGTAACATGACAGAAGCATTTGAAGGTGAATAGTTTAGAAGACCATAAAAGGATTGCATAATTCAGCCGCACTACGACCAGATACACCAGTCGCGGTCAGGAAATTCAGGCAGGCTTCTCATTACAGCAAAATCGGATAAAGCGACACACGCGTTTTTTCAACGCCGGAGCAGGATCAGGAAGGAGATCGAACGGCCCTTGCCGTCCGGGGATACCTGCTCACCCGTACACCAAAAATAGAGGCTCCTTGGTGTATTGAAAATTAATTCTTCTGAAATGGCCGGTTACAGCCCTCACGAAAAAATCTGTTGCACCACCCAGGCCCCCAAATACGCCACCATCCCCATCCCCACAAATTGCAGGATAGCCCAGCGCCAGCGCCCGGTCTCGCGGCGCACGGCCGCCAGGGTGCTCATGCACTGCATGGCCAGGGCGTAGAACACGAGCAACGACAGGCCCGTAGCGCGGGTGTACACCGGCCGGTCGGTGTCGCCGAAGCGGTCGTTCAGCATGCGCTGCCGCAGGGAGATGTAGCGCTCGAAAGGCTTTTGATTGGTCGCGTCGGCTTCTTCTTTTTCCCCCACGCTTTCCAGGCTGTAAATCACGTACATCGTGCTGTTGAACACCTCGCGGGCGGCGAAGGAGGAGAGCAGGCCGATCCCGATTTTCCAGTCGTAGCCCAAAGGCCGGATGGCGGGCTCGATGAAATGGCCCAGGCGGCCCGCCCAGGAATCTTTCATCTGGTAAGCGGCGATCAAATCGTTGGTCCCCAGGCTGTCCAGCTGGTATCGGGCCGCGTCGGTACGGGCCTGCGCTTCAGCGCGGGCCATGGAATCGCCCGGCCCGAAGCTGGACATGGCCCAAAGGACGATGGTGATGAGCAGGATGATTTTCCACACCCCGGAGACAAACGAGGTGGTTTTGTCCCACACGGTAAGCCACACGTTTTTCCAGTGCGGCATGCGGTACACGGGCATTTCAAGGGCCAAATACGAAGGCTCCCGCGTTTTTAGAATCTTTTTCAACACATATGCCGCGCCGAAGGCAGTCAGCATGCCGAGGAAATACATGCCGGCAAACACCAGCGCCCAGGACCACCAGCCGCCGTTGGGCAGGGCCACGGGGATGAGCACCATGTACACCGGAATGCGCGCGCTGCAACTGATGAACGGCGTCACCATGATGGTGATGATGCGCTCTTTCCAGTTGCTGATCGTGCGGGTGCCCATGATAGCCGGCACCGCGCAGGCGCCGCCGCCGATGAGCGCGACAATGCTCCGGCCGTTCATGCCGAAGCGCCGCATGGTTTTGTCGAACATGAACACCACGCGGGCCAGGTAGCCCACTTCTTCGAGGATGGTGACCAGGAAAAACAGCAGGGCGATCTGCGGCACAAACACCAGTACGCCTTTGAAACCTTCGAGGATGCCTTTGGTGAGGAGGCTGGCGATCCAGGCGCCGCCGAGGCGCTGAGCAACGCCGCCCAGTCCGTCGATCACCCAGTTCATGCCGGCTTCCACCCAGCCGCCGGTGGTTTCGTAGCCGTAAAAGATGACCATGAACACCAGCAGCATCACCCCGAAAAAGATGAAAGGCCCGCCAATGCGATGGGTCAGCAGGGCGTCGATCTTGTCGGTCGGTGTGCTGGGGAACACCGGCGGGCGCTGCACGGCCTCCTGCACCACGGGGGAAAAACGGTCGTAGCGGTCGAGCGTTTCGTCCACCTGGGCGCGCAGCGACTGGAAATTTTTGGTCTGGGCGATGGCCGCGAGTGTTTCGCGGTCCTGCGGACGCAGGAACGGCAGCCAGTCGCGGTGGTGGGCCAGTTGAAGGGCGCGGTAGGGATTTTCGGTGCCCAGGTTCAGCCGGACGGCTTCGGCGATCTGTTTTTCATTCTCCGTCAGGCGGTAAAAATGTGTCGGCGCCTGTGCGGCTTTGGGCGGGTGCAGCAGCAGTTTTTCCAGCTCGACGATCAGTTTCTGGATGTTTTCACCCGTGCGGCCGCTGATGAAAACGACCGGAACGCCGAGGTTTTCGGACAGCTTTCCGAGGCTCACCTTGATGCCCAGTTCGGCGGCCGTGTCGGCCATGTTCAGGGCCAGCAGCACCGGAATGTCCAGGTCGATCAGCTGGCTGAGCAGCAAGAGGTGCTTTTCCAGATTGATCGCATCGGCGACGTAAATCACGGCCTGGGGAAAATGCGGGTCGGCCGGATTGGCCATGACCGAGGCCACGATTTTTTCGTCGGAAGAAGTCGGGTACAGGCTGTAAGCGCCGGGGAAATCGGTGAGCATGGCCTCCAGGCCGCTCGGCAGGCGGATTTTCCCCTCTTTGACGTCGACCGTGACGCCCGGGAAGTTGCCGGTTCTTTGGCGCAGCCCCGTCAGTTGATTGAAAACGGTGGATTTGCCACTGTTCGGATTGCCCACCAAAGCCACCCGCAGCGACGCTTGATCAGTCGGCAGATTCATAGTTCAACCAGTATCGTGGCCGCTTCTTCAGCGCGCAAAGCCAGCCGCACCCCGTCCACTTTGATGTAATAAGCCTGTCCGAACGGCGCCATGCGCACCATTTCGATCGAGGCGCCGGGCAGTACGCCCATGGCCGTGAGCTTGCCCGCCAGCGCCGGGTCGGCAAAGGAAATCGTGCGCGCGCATTCGTTCACCTTCAGATCGGGGACAGTTCGGTATCGTCGTTGCATGAGCCGGTTTTTGTCACAATTTAGACAAATTCAACTTAGTGCAAAGGTAGCAGGCCGGTCGAGATTGTCGTGCAGGATTTGACCACGTTTTTGTCAAAACGTTACCGTTCAGCGCCGGAAAATTGCGCGCAGGGCGCCGTCGAGTTCAGGGTGTTGAAATTCAAAACCGGTCTGCAGCAGTTTTTCCGCCGAAACGAGGTTGGAGAATAAAATCGTGTCGGCCATTTCTCCGAACAGGATGCGCAGGGCGAAAGCCGGGACGGGCAGAAAAACCGCCGGCCGGCGCAGCGCTTTTGCCACCGATTTTACCAAAGGTTTGATCCGCTCGGGTTGGGGCGCCACGGCATTGTACACCCCGGCCATGGCAGGGTTTTCAATGCCGGCGATGAGGGCCCGGCAAAGGTCGTCGCGGTGGATCCAGGAGTACCAGGCCCGGCCGTCGGCGAAATAGGCGCCCAATCCGAAATACACGGGCCGGGCGATTTCGCGCAGTGCGCCGCCTTCTTTGCCCAGCACCACGCCGATCCGGAATTTGACGGTGCGGATGCCCAGCGTGGCCACTGTGTCGGCCGCTGCTTCCCAGCCGCGGCAGGTTTCTGACAAAAAACCGCCCGTGGCGGGCGGGTCGCTTTCGTGCATGAGCTGTTCGCCGGAATTGCCGTAATAGCCTATGGCCGAGGCAGATATGTAGACTTCCGGAAGCGCTTCGCTGCGCCGGATGGCATCGCGGAGCAGGGCCGCGCTTTGGATTCGGCTGTCGACGATGAGGCGTTTGCGCTCCGGCGTCCAGCGTCCGTCGGCGATGCCTGCGCCGGCTAAATTGATGACGGCCTGTACGCCTTGCAGGGCGGCGCTGTCGATCGTGCCGGCTTCCGGGTCCCAGGCGAACTGCTCGTCACCCTTTGGGTTGCGGCTGAGTATCCGGACGGTGTAGCCTTTTTCGCGAAGCAGCAATTGCAGACGGGAACCGACGAAGCCCGTTCCGCCGGCGAGCAGGATAGTTTGGCTCATCTCGAAGTCTTTTTCCCGGTAAAACGCGATGCAAAGAGATTGGTTGTGGCTTTGGCGGGAGGGATTTGATATAAGATTGACGATTACATGAGATTTGATTTTTGAATGTAAAATGGGAATCCAGCCTCCCAAGCTACCCTTTTACATTCAAAAATCAAATCTCATGTAATCGTCAATCTTATATCAAATACCACCTCACATCCCCTCCCCGTATATCGTTTCCATGCCTTCGGTCTCCGGCCGGCGGTAGCGCAGCCAAAATTTCTGCAACACTTTGATTTCGTAGGGAAAACTAAACCAATCCAAACGGTAGCGCAGGCCTGACAAGGCACGCATGGCGCGACGCTGGAATCCGCTCAGTTTCAGGTCCGACACGGTCGGGAAGCGGGCGTTGAGCACTGTTTCAAAGTTCTGAATGCGGCGCACCATGGCTGCGGTGAGCCAGGGGGTGAGCGGGTTGCGGCGCAGGTCGAAGGATTCCCATTGCGGCGCGAGCCAGTCTTCGAGGTGTTCGGGGAAGCGGAAACCGGCTTCCATGATGCGTTCGTACAGGTCGGAGCCTTCGGTCGGCACGGGCGAGTAGACGTAGATGATGATCTCCGTGTCGGGGTTGACCTGTTTTATTTTTTTGATAAAAGCGATGTCCGACTCGATTTGCGCCCACACTTCGTCGGGCGAATCGGCAGGCAGGCCCAGCACGAAGGAATACTCCGGAATGATGTCGAATTGTTTCAGACGAGCGGCAAAGCGCAGGATTTGTTCACCGGTTTGGCGGCCGCCTTTGTCCATCTGTTTGAGCAGGGCGTCGTTGCCGGTTTCGGCGCCGAAAAAGATCATGCGGCAGCCCGCGCGGCGGATCAGGGCGAGGGTGTCGTCGGAGAAGCCGTCCATGGTGTCGATGCGGGCTTCGCCCCACCATTGCATGTTTTCATGGAGCATCAGTTCGGCAAATTCCCGCACGCGTTTTTCGCTCACAAAAAAGTTGTTGTCGTGGAATTCGATGCTGTCGGCGCCCCATTTTTCCTTCACGTAGCGGATGTCCCGGTACATTTTTTCCGCCGATTTCCCGCGCCAGCGGGCTTCAAAGATGGGCACGACGGCGCAAAACGAGCACTTGAACGGGCAGCCCATGCTGCTGTGGTAAGCGAGGGTGCGGCGGCCCAGAAACGTGCGGCCGAGGTATTTCCGGATGGGGTAAAAGCCGTCGAGGTAGTCGTAGGGCAATTCGGGCAGACTGTCGGGGTCGAGCAGGTTTTCCTTGGTGTTTTTAATCACGACGCCTTCGGGCGTTTTCCAGATCAGGTTGGGGATGAATTCGTAGGCGCTGCCGGTTTCGAGCGCGTCGAGCAGGGCGGGGAAGGCGCGGTCGCCGGGACCGTAGATGACGAAATCCACCCAGCCGCTGTCCATCACCACCTGGTGTTGGTTGCTGGCGAAATAGCCGCCCCAGATGTTGATCACGTGTGGAAATTGCTCCCGGATACGGCGGGTAAAGGGAATCGCCTGGCGCAATTGAGGCCCGGGCATCACCGTGCAGCCGAAATAGCGGAATTCGCCGCTGCGCAGATAAGCTTCGATTTTGGTCCAGGGGTCCTTTTCAAGGTTGCCGTCGACAAAGACAAAGTCGTAGTGGCCGTAGATCGAAGCGCCGACCTGGAGGATGCTGTTGGGCACCCGGTGTTTGGCCTGGGCGCTTCGGGGATTGAACAGCAGGACTTTATTCATGGCGGGACGGGAGGGATTTCATTTCGAACGAAAAATCGGCGGCATAGTTTTTTGAAATAAATTTTTGCTCTGAACGGGCAAAAGGAGTCTCCGAAACGGTCTCCTGGCATAGTTTTGTTAACGACCTTTGTACCCGAGGTTAACGGGTGTCAAAGTGGGGGTGCCTTGGTGTGACTTTCACGGGAAGGGGCGTCAAATAGTTATAATCCAAAAGAGAAATAAGCGACACATCGCTTCAAGATAAAGATTGTTTTCATTTGGTTTTTTGGGGTTTAGCCGCCGGCGCGCAATGCGTCGGTGGCTTTTTTGTTTTAACACCACCTTGCTATGCACAGGGCTTTTTAATTCAACTCTCCCCGATATTATTTTCTAAGGATAAAGTTCAAAGCAGCCCCAGCCCGATTCAGCAGGGGATTCGATGAATTCTTTGATTTTTTCGTACCTGGAAGCCAATAGAGTGGCGAGATCCCGCGTGGTGATATTGCCAGTGCGCAGCCAAATGAGCTTAGGAGGAGTTCCCTTCAATAAGCTGAGTTCAAAATAGTCCTCATCATGGGTAACAATCGTATACCCTCTGATTAGAGAGGTTTCCCAAATTACCCAGTCTTTTCTTTGCTGAAAACCAATCAGCTTGACCTGGGTCGAATCCGGAAACAAATGATTGATGAGCGGTAGAATGCGATGGGAGATATTCTCGTCAAAAAGCAATTTCATGCGGCGACTTTGACCCGGCGCTCGCGATCAGCGGCATACTGAAGACAGGCCATAATTTGGTCCCGGGATAATTCCGGGAAATCAACAATGATTTCTTCAATTGACATTCCAATTGATAGCCACCCTAAGACATCGTAAACACTGATACGTGTCCCGGTTACACAGGGTCGGCCAAATCGAATCTCGGGATCGATGGAAATAAATTCAAGATATGCAGGTGAAGTGTTGCCGCCGTTTTTCATGTTGAAATGCTCAAATTGCTTTGCAAAATAAGCCTATTCCCCCGTCCTTTCCAAAAACTCCCCCTCCGTCCAAATCTCCACCGTCCCCAGTTCCGTGGCCTTTTTCAGTTTCGAACCCGCTTTTTCTCCCACTACCAGAATATTGAGGTGCTTGCTCACCCCGCTGGCCAGGCTGGCGCCCGCTGCCGCCGCGCGTTTTTCGGCTTCTTCGCGGGTCATTTGGGAGAGCGTGCCGGTGAATAAAATGCTGCGGCCGTAAAGCGCACCTTCCGTATTCACATCCGCTTTTCGGTCCTCTTCGGTTTGCAGCATATTCACGCCGAGTTGCTCCATGGTTTGCAGCAGTTCGACATTGTGTTCGTTTTGGAACCAGTTGAACACGTTGCGGGCGAGCACGGGACCGATGTCTTTGATCTGCTGGTATTTTTCGAGGTCCCAGTCGCGCAGTTCGAGCACGTGGCCGATCTCGGCGGCGAGCAGTTTGCCGGCTTTTTGGCCGAGGTGCAGGATGCTGAGGCCGTGCAACAGGCGGTGAATGGGGTTGCTTTTGGCTTTTTCCACGGCCTTGCGCAGGTTGGCGGCCGATTTCAGGCCGAAGCCTTCGAGGTGTTCGATTTTGTCGTAATCGAGGCGGTAGAGGTCGGCGATGGAGTGCAGCCAGCCGAGTTTGTAAAAACGCTCGATGGTGCTTTCGCCCAGCCCCTCGATGTCCATGGCGCTTTTGGAGGTGTGGAAGATCATGCGCTGCAGCACCTGCGCTTCGCAGTCGGAATTTTCGCAGCGCCAGATGGCTTCGTCTTCGGGCTTCACCAGCAGGGAATGGCACACCGGGCAATGCGTCGGGTACACGACCGGCCGTTCGGAACCGTCGCGCAGTTCGGGCAGGGTTTTGACAATGTAAGGAATCACGTCGCCGGCACGCTCCACAAGCACCTGGTCGCCGATGCGGATGTCTTTGCTTTTGATAAACTCCTCGTTGTGGAGGCTCACGTTGGAAATGGTGACGCCGGCGAGGGGCACGGGTTCGAGCTTCGCCACGGGCGTCACGGCGCCGGTTTTGCCCACCTGGAATTCGACGTCGCGCAGGCGGGTCGTGGCCTGCCGGGCGCGGAATTTAAAGGCGATGGCCCAGCGCGGGTGGTGACTGGTGTAGCCGCATAAAGCCTGCAAGGTCAGGCTGTTGAGTTTGATCACGATGCCGTCGAGCTCGTAGGCATACTCGTCGCGGTACTCCTGCCAGGCCAGGCAGAAGTCGATCACCTCTTCGATGTTGGCGCAGTTCTTCGTGGCCGGCAGGTGCTGGTGGGTGTTGGTTTGGGCCAGTGGCGTTTTGAAGCCCAGTTTTTCGAGCAGGTGGATGCTTTCGCTGTGCGACTCGAAATTGGACATGGCGTTGTTGCCCTCGGCGTCGGCGGCGAATCCGAGCTGGTAGAGGAAGGCTTCGAGGCCGCGTTCGGCGGCTTCGCGGGGGTCTTTCATGCGCAAACCGCCCGTTGCTGCGTTGCGCGGGTTGGCGAACACCGGCTCGCCGGCCGCCTGGCGGCGCGCATTTATTTTTTCAAAAATGTCTTTCCGGATCAATGCCTCGCCGCGCAATTCGGCTTTGGCGATGCCGTATTTGGAAAATCCGACCTGTAAAGGCACCGAACGAAGGGTGCGGATATTGGCCGTGATCTCGTCGCCGACTTCTCCGTTGCCGCGGGTGGCGGCGCGCAGGAGGCGGTCGTTTTCGTATACGAGGGCGATGGTTCCGCCGTCGTATTTGGGTTCCACGCAGTATTCGACATCGGTGTCGGCAGGCAGCTTGCAGAGTTTTTTAATGGAGGTGTCGAAATCACGCAAGTCGTTGGCATCGTAGGAGTTATCCAAAGACAGCATTGGGGTGAGGTGGGCCACCTGGGCGAAGCTTTCAGTCAGGTCCTTGCCCACCCGCTGCGTGGGAGAGTCGGGCGAAACGAGGTGCGGATGCTCCGTTTCGAGGCGCTGGAGCAGTTTGTACAGCTGGTCGTATTCGAAATCGCTGACGACCGGGTCGTTTTGCACGTAATAACGCCATTCGTGGTAGAGGATCACGCGGCGGAGCTCGTCGGCGAGCTCGGCGGGGTTTTCGGCGAACAGGGTGTCGGCGGGGGCGCCGAGCAATTTTTTGGACAGGTCGTAGAGAGAACGTTGTTCGTCAGGAGAGTACATGGCGACGCGGAAATTTGCGCCAAAGGTGCGGGTTTGGATTGATTCGATTGATTCGATTGTTCGATTGACCGATTGATTCGATTATTTTCGAGGTTGTCGTGTGGCGCGTCGGCCCAATCGAGCGTCAGTTGCAGGCAGAGGTGGCCTTTTTTGACCAGCAGGGTAGTGGTGCCGTCGCTCCATACGGCGCCTTCGCCGAGGTCGGGCACTTGTTCGGTATACACGTCGCCGCGGGTTTTGAGTACGAGTTCGAACTGCCGGAGCGACATTTCTTCGGTGCCGTAGTCGAGCACCTGGGTCACGAGCGTGTTGTGGGGCGAGATCGCTTTTTGGCCTTTTGAGTTGGCGTTATCGCGGGCGGCCCAGTCGGCCTTGTTCCAGGAGCGCAGGCAATAGCCCTGGCCGGCGGCGGAACGCTCGTTGTAGGCGTCGCGCTGCACGTCGATGGAGAACAGGCGGACCACCTCGTCCTGGGTGATCAGGTCGCAGCCTGCGTCGCGCCAGGGGTTGGGCTGACGGATGGGGGCGCCGGTGAGCGAATCGATTTGCGGTTTGGCGACGGCGTCCTGTTTGGGGGCGGCATCGTGTCGGCAGGCCGAGAGCAGGGCGACTAAAACGAGCAGGGGGAAAAATGGAAAACGCATTTTTTAAATTCGATTTTAATAAAAACAACGACCGGCATGTAGAAAGGATGGTAGCAAAAATAGGGCCCTATTCTCCTGCCGAATGTAGTTCGCGAATGATGCAATCAATGATTGCCATTCAGCGACCCCCGGATGTCTCACTTCGTTCGACATGACAAACCATTGGTTGTCAGTCAAATTTGTCGGATTTCTCGCTGCGCTCGAAATTCCGGCAGGGCTTGGGTA
>JBGAJY010000077.1:0-22853 GCA_044224705.1 Saprospiraceae bacterium | reverse complement strand
CCCGGCACGAGGAGGCGCAGCCTCGCGCCGGCAATGTCGTTCAGAGATTCGAATGAGTCGTTTATTCTATAAATAGGCGCCATGCGCCGAAATTGAAATGTCGCAATTCGACATTTTTTTCCAAAACATGAGGCAACCAAATGCAGCTTGGTACATTTGCCGTCGCGATGCAAAATCGTTTGGCATCGCAACAAACCGTATTGTCCTTCATTTTCGCAAACTTAACCAATCCGCACATTTCCATGAAGAAACTTGCACTACTGCTGGCCGTCGCCTTCGGCCTGTCTTTGACTGCTCAGGCCCAGCACGTTCGCCGCGTGATGGTCGAGGAATTTACCAATGCCTCTTGCGGCCCCTGCGCTGCCAACAACCCCGCTTTCAACGCCACGCTCGACGCAAATGCCGATTTTGTGACCCCGCTGAAATATCAGGTGTGGTGGCCGGGTTTTGACCCGATGTACAACCAAACCAAACCGGATGTGGACCCGCGTGTGGCTTACTATGGTGTGAGCGGCGTGCCCAACGGCATTGAAAACGGCGTGAACTTCGGCGTTCCCGGCGGCTATTCGGCTTCCCAGATCCAGGATGCCTACAACACCCTGACGCCCGTTCAGATATCACTAACTCACAGCTTTTCACCTGATTTCAAGACGGTGAATATCAGCGTGACTGTCTCTTCCGACGATGCGTTGAGCGGCAACCTCAAACTCCGCGTCGCCGTGGCCGAGCGCAATATTGTCTTTGCTGCCGCCCCAGGCACTAATGGCGAGAAAGAATTCTCGCACGTGATGCGCAGAATGCTGCCCGATGCCGATGGCACCTCAACTGGCGCTTTCACCACAGGCGAAACGAAAAACTATACATTCAGCTGGGACCTGGCTAATTTTTACAACCTTAACGAGGTAGAAGTGGTCGCTTGGCTACAAAGCGACGACACGAAGGAAGTATTTCAGTCGGCCCTATCGGAACCCAACGTGACAATCCCGGGCGGCAACTTTGCCCAAGTGAACATCAGCGCTGCCGCCGGTTATAAACTCACGTGTGAAAATCAAATCGCGCCGACTTTTAATCTGAAAAACGTCGGTACCCAAGCCCTCACCAGTGCTGATGTTCAGTATCGCATCGACAATGGAGCCTGGCAAACTTACGCCTGGACGGGCAACCTGAACCCAAATCTGACTACTGCCGTATCATTGCCCGCCGTTCTGTTCGCCACAAGCGGCCTGCACAGGATTTCGGTCTTCGTCTCTAACACGAACAATGGCACTCAGGTAAATCAAGTTAGTGCTTCGGGCTCGATTCGAGTCAACTCAATGTTCGCATCTGAACCGGCTCCGGTCAGCGCCGATTTTGAAAGCCCCGAATTCCCGCCCTCGGGCTGGGGCTTGAAGGCGGGCACCACGGGCGACGATTGGGAACGGGCCGAAGGCTTTGGCGGCTATGGCAATAGCAATGGCTCGATCCTCGCCAATTTCTACAACATCCAGTCTGGCACATTAGAACTATTGCTGCCCAAACTGGACCTGACCAATGCCGGTAATCAAACCTGGCTGTTGCTTGACCACGCATATTGCTACTTCCAGAATGGCACCACCGTCTACAAAGACCGGATGATCGTTGAAGTGTCTACCAACTGCGGTACGAGTTGGACCTCCGTCTACAATAAGGAAGGTGACGACCTGGCTACCGCTGCTCCGAACACTGCTTCGTGGGCTCCCCAAGCCAGCGAATGGGTGACGGACTCCATTGACCTTAGCGCCTACGGCGGAGTAGAAGTGCTGGTACGAATCAAAGGCGAAAGCCACTATGGCAATAACCTGTGGCTGGACAACATCAATGTTGCCACTTCCAGTACAGGCGTCCATAACCTGACCGCTCTGTCAAAATTTACCCTCCAGCCGAACCCGACCATAACGACCTGCCAACTGAGCTTTACGCTCGATACTCCTGAAACCTTGTGCTTGCAAGTATTAAACATTGACGGCAAACTGATCGAAACCCGTCAACTGGGTAATCTCGAAGCAGGCAGCCATGAGGTTGAGCTTAACGCCGTGAGCTTGGCTGCCGGCTGCTACCACGTGGTGCTGCAAGGCAAAGCAGGCGCGACCCAAACACAGTGGGTCGTGGTGAAATAATATGTTGAGTTGTAAATTATTGTTAATTCATTGCCACTAATATTAAAAAATAACTTATTTTTGGAGCCTCTGTACACAGAGGCTCCTTTTTTTAATCTGGTTCATTCCATCCTTCTTTCATTTCTAAAAATCCGATTTATGAAAAAATTGTTTTTTTTATCTGCTTTTCTGACTTTATTTTTTTCTTGTCAAAAAGACGAGTCTACAACCAAACAAATCACTTCAAATACGACAGAAACGGCTTCAGATCGCTTGAATACTTATACGATCTGTTTCAACCCCAACTGTCCAATCGAAGTAGACGTCATCATCTATAATTATCCATCTCTAACTCTTGCAGGGAGTTATTATTCCAGCTACTGTGATAACCTTTCAGGGTGCTGTGGAGGGTTGAATTTGAGAGAAGGTAATTCATATGTCGCTTATGTGAAAATCCGTAGAGTTTATTGTGTGAACTGCGATCAGGAATCAGGATGTTCAGTTGCTTTTTCTTTAAACAAGATTGGAGGATCAACATGTTATAGCTATAACGTAACGGCTCCATCTGGCAATAGCATTTATCCAAACACATGCTGCCCTAACGATGGTGGGTGCTGTTGGTCTAACCTGCCAGCATATTATTGGACTGCTTGTTAATAGCCCTACTTGATGGGATAGCCAAGAATAGGAAAGGAAAATGCGGCTGCCGGCATCCGGCAGCCGCATTTTTTTGTTCAAAGAAAAAAGACCTTCCTTTGCCTCCCCCGAAGGCCGAAAGCCAAAATGTCAATTCATGAAACTTTATCTGATCGCCGGAGAAGCGTCCGGCGATTTGCACGGTTCCAATCTGATCGGAGCCTTGCGTGCCGCACAGCCGGACGTACAATGCAGGATTTGGGGAGGCGACCTCATGCAAGCCGCCGGAGGCGAGCTCGTCAAGCACTACCGTGACCTGGCGTTTATGGGTTTCTGGGAGGTGGCGACCCATTTGCGCACCATCCTGCGCAACCTGGATTTCTGTAAACAGGATATCCTCGATTTTCAGCCCGATGCGCTGGTGCTGATCGATTACCCGGGCTTCAATCTGCGCATCGCCAGCTGGGCCAAAAGCCGCGGCATCCGGGTTATTTATTACATCTCTCCGCAAATCTGGGCCTGGCATACGTCGCGCGTGCACAACATCCGGCGCGATGTGGATAAAATGCTGGTGATTCTGCCGTTTGAACGGGATTTTTATAAAAAATACGGGATGGAGGTGGAGTTTGTGGGGCATCCGTTGCTGGATGGGCTCATGCTCGGGGCCCCGGGGAGTGGGGCTTTGGTGAGGGCGTTGGGGAATGACGCTTTTGAGGCTACAAAAATCGCCGACGTCGCTCTGCTCCCCGGCTCCCGCCGCCAGGAAGTCGCCCGCATCCTGCCGCGTATGCTCGACGTGACGAGGGATTTTCGGGAATTGCGTTTTGTCATCGCCGGTGCGTCTTCTCTTCCGGAAGATTTTTACCGGCCTTTTCTGGCGGATCACCCAAATGTGGACCTGCAATTCGGCCAGACGTATGATTTGTTGCGGGACGCCCGGGCGGCTTTGGTAAAATCGGGCACTTCCACCCTGGAAACGGCTCTGATCGGTACACCCCAGGTCGTTTGTTATGCCGGCAGCCCTTTGTCCTACGCCATTGCGCGAAGGGTGGTGCAAGTGCCGTACATTTCGCTCGTCAATCTGATCCTGAACCGCCCGCTGGTGCGCGAACTGATCCAGGGAGAACTCAACCGCACTAATTTGCGCGCTGCTTTAAACGACATCCTGGACCCCAAAAAAGCCGCTGAAATTTGCGAAGGCTATGCCGAACTTCGCCACCTACTGGGCGATGGCGGCGCTTCCGAAAGGGCCGCAAAGGCCATCCTCGATTTTTTGAAATAACCCAATTTTTCGTTTCCAATCTCCAACTTCCAACATGTTCAACCTACGCGGACAACTTTCCCGCACCCAAAATATCTTTCTCGGCGTGCTGGGTGGCGTGCTCCTGGTCGCATTTTGGTGGCTTCTGGCGGAGTGGCTGGCCGTGCCGGCCCTCGATTACCGGGCGCCGGCACTGGACGATCCTGCTCTGCAAGGCCTCAACCGGGACTCCCTGCTGCGGGCCGACAGCATTTCATTCGCCAACGCCAAAACGGTGGGAAAAATTTACAAGATACTCCCAACGCCCATGCAGGTCCTGGAAGCCTATCCCAAGCTGGCCGAGGACGATCACCTCGCCAGACATACCTTCCATTCGGTCTGGCTGAACTTCAAGGGCTATTTCTGGGCCATCCTGATTTCCGTGTTGCTGGGCTTCGCTATCGGGTTTATCCCGCTTTTTAACGGTCTTTTCTCCCGGCCCATCGATGCCTTGCGCTATTTGCCCATCTCCGCGCTGACGGGTCTGTTCATGCTCTGGTTCGGGCTGGGCGACGGGATGAAAGTCGCTTTTCTGGCTTTTGGCATCCTCGTTTACATGATCCCGGTGGTCGTGCAGCGTATCCGGGAGGTAGAGGACGTGCATATCCAAACGGCCTACACGCTTGGCGCCAACAACTGGCAGTCGTTGCGGACGGTTTATTTTCCTTCCGTATTTTCCAAATTCATGGAAGACCTGCGCGTGCTGACCGCCATTTCGTGGACTTACATCATAATTGCCGAAATTTTGAACAACACCGGCGGCCTCGGCTCGCTGCTGTACTGGCTGGCGCGCCGCGATAAAACCGACAAGGTGTTTGCCATTTTGCTGCTGGTGATCTTTATCGGCATCCTGCAGGACCGCCTGTTTGCCTACCTCGACAAGCGCCTGTTTCCGCATAAATATTACAAAACGAAGGCCGACGGGCTCAAGGAAGTGCAGCTCGGTATCTGGATTATCCTGGGCGTCTTTTCCCTGGCCATTTTGCTGCCGATGGTAGCCGGCATTTCGGACGATTGGCTCCTGCAAGGCGCCGGGCTGGTCGCTTTGGCGGCAGTCGGATTGATCCTGATGGGAGAATTCAAATTGATGAAAAACCTGCAGACCAACTAAGCCATGTTAACGATAAAAGATACAGATCTGCCCAATATCATCGAATTCCGCAACGTCAGCCAGACGTACGACAACGGCAAATCGATGATCCTGAAGGACGTCAATTTCCTTATCGAGGACAAGCCCGGGCAAGGGCAGTTCGTCATTTTGCTCGGCGCTTCGGGCTGCGGGAAAAGCACGCTGCTGCGCTATATCGCCGGTTTGCAGAAGCCGACTTCCGGCGAGGTTTTGCTGCGCGATAAACCCGTGGAGCAATCCGGAATACGGGCGGGCATGGTGTTCCAGCAGTATTCTTCTTTGCCCTGGCGAACCGTGTTGGAAAACGTCGAACTGGGCCTGGATTATAAAGGTATCGACGAAAAAGAGCGCCGGAACCGCTCCCTGGAAATGCTCGAACTCGTGGGCCTGGCAGGTCATGAGAACAAATACGCGACCTATCCGACCCTTTCCGGCGGTCAATTGCAGCGCGTGGCCATAGCCCGGAGCATGATTGCAAGCCCCGATATCCTGCTGATGGACGAGCCTTTCGGCGCGCTGGACATCAATACCCGTCTCCAGATGCAGGATATGCTGGAGGATGTCTGGCTCAAATTTCAACCCACGATCGTCTTCGTGACCCACGATATCGAGGAAGCCGTGTATCTCGGCGACGATATTTATATCATGGACGCCAACCCTGGCCGTTTTGTGCACCATATCAGCGTCGATCTGCCGTTTAATCGCAACCTGGAAGTGAAACACGGCGCACATTTTAATGAACTCGTGCGGCAGGTGGAGGATAAAATGATCCAGGTGTCGGCCATGGCTCGTTCGAGGTAGGGCTTTGTAATTTTTACGGGTTATAAAAATCCCGGTTCGGATGATTTGCTTCGCTCGTTGACATACTCGCAACCTTTTGGCGCCCGAAAACGTCTTAGTTTTGCGCAAAATTGATTGAATATGAAAAAATCACACATCATAGCCATTATCGTGGTGGCCGTCGGCATCGGCATCCTGATTTCAGCCAGCCGCGACGTGACCACTTACGCCAATTTCGCCCAGGCAACAGAAAGCGGCGACCGGGTCAAGCTGGTCGGACAACTGGTGAAAGACCGCCCGGTGGAGTACAATCCTGAAAAAGATCCGAACTACCTCTCTTTTTACGTCCAGGACGACGCCGGCGACATCCGCCAGGTGGTCCTGCACGCCGGAAAACCGCAGGATTTTGAGCGATCGGAGCAAATCGTGCTGACCGGCGAAATGAAAGGCGACATCTTTACCGCCTCGGATATGTTGCTGAAATGTCCCTCCAAATACAAAGATCAGGAGGTTTATGTGCGGGAGAAAAAGTCCTGATCCACAGTTTTGCCGGCATGGCAAATCACTGAAAAAGCAATCTTTATGGAGTACCTAGGCGAACATCTTTTGCCCGGACAGCTGGGGCATTTCAGCGTCGTGCTGTCTTTTGTGGCGGCTCTGTTGTCGTTTTTTTCCTACTTTTTGGCAACCCAGGCCCGTTCGAAAGCCGATTATCCGCCAATCGTCGATCACTGGATGCCCAACTGGAAACTGGTCGGCATTGCGGCAGGGCTTTCGGCGGTATTTTTTCTGCTGGCAGCCGTGGTGGTGGCGTCAAATAATTCGGTTTGGCACGTGCCCGCCGTCGACTCTATCATTGATCAGCTGGCCGGTATTTCCCAACGGGTGCGGGAAATGGCCGGCGAGAGGGACCTCAGCGCCGCAGGTATTTATGAAAGAGAACTGCAAAGCACCAAAAATACGGTCGGCGCCTTGTTCGGCGTGGTGAGTCTGGCCTTCGGCGTGGTCGCTTTTTTCCGCCTGATTTCTCCACCGGCCATGTTTCTGCTCGACCGCTTCCGCGTAGATGCGTCCCGGCAGGATGGATGGCGAAACCTGGGCCGGATGTCGTTTCTGGTGCATGGAATAGCCACTTTAGCCATTATCGGGAGCTTGTTTTTTATCCTGACGAAGAAATACTATGAATATCAGTACGCCTGGGCCAATGTCTCCGACGATTTGCCCTTCCGCTACACTTTTTCCGCTTTTTGGAAAGAACAACAGGGCAGCTTCCTGTTGTGGAGTTTCTGGCACGTGGCGCTGGCGCTGGTTGTCGTAATCCGTGGCGGGCGCTGGGAAACTCCGGTGATGAGTATGATCATGCTCGCGGAAGCCGTGATCGCTTCCATGATCCTGGGTTTGTATTTTGGCGATACGCGGCTGGGCGCCAGCCCGTTCGACCTGCTGCGGCACACGATGGACGCTCCGATATTCAGTCAGCCCGATTACCTCAGTCAGATCAAGGGGAACGGCCTGAATCCCTTGCTCCAGAATTATTGGATGACCATTCACCCGCCGACCCTGTTCCTCGGATTTGCGTCCACGATCATGCCGTTCAGTTATGCTGTGGCGGGATTGTGGCTGCGTTCGCACAAGGACTGGCTGCGGCCCGCACTGCGCTGGTCGTTATTTTCCGGCGCCATTTTGGGACTGGGCATTCTGATGGGCGGCGCCTGGGCTTACGAAGCCTTGTCGTTCGGCGGATACTGGGCCTGGGATCCCGTGGAAAACACCTCTCTCGTACCCTGGATTACATTGGTGGCGGGGATTCATAGTAACCTGGTAGCGCGCTCGACAGGGCATTCCATTCGGGCTGCTTACGGATTTTACCTGGTCACTTTTCTCCTGATCCTGTATTCGACTTACCTGACCCGCAGTGGCATTCTTGGCGATTCATCGGTTCACGCCTTTACGGAAATGGGATTGAGCGTGCAGCTCATTTTGTTCATTATACTCTTTGCCCTGGTCGGTTTTGCGCCCTGGACGGGGCGTTGGAAGGATGTGCCGCAGATTACGGCGACCCAATTGGTCAAAAAACCGAAAGCCGCTCCCGCATCCGCCAAAGCGGACGGGGGAGCGGATGATGCGGAACAGGTCAGTATCGAGGTGCCAGTGGAAGAAGCGACCGGCTCGCGCGAATTCTGGATGTTCGTGGGGGCCTTGGTTTTGTTCTTCTCGGCCATTCTGATCACGCTGGCTACCTCGTTGCCCGTTTGGAACAAAATTGTGAAGGGGTTTATCCCGGAATACGTCGGCGCGGCTTTGAGCGACCCGGTGTCGCACCACAACAAGTACCAGCTGTGGATTGCCATGTTTATTGGGTTGCTCACCGGCATTGCGCAATGGCTCCGCTACGGGGAACGCAACTGGCGGGGCTGGACCAAAAAATTTACCTTTCACATCGGAGTCGCCATCGTTGGTGCGGGGTTGCTTACGGCACTTAATTTGCTCTGGATAGAGGCGTACGCCTGGCAATTTTACATCCTTTTGTTTGCCGCCATGTTTGCCGTGGTCGCGAATGCAGATTATGTCGTCGCTGTGATCAAGGGGAACCTGAAACTGGCGGGTTCGGCCATTTCGCACCTTGGATTCGGGATTCTCGTGTTGGGTATCCTTGGCACGGGACTCAATAAAAAATGGATTTCTTCCAATGCTTTCGCCATGGACGGCCTCATCGAAGGCGCGAGCAACGACGACCTGAAAAAAAATGTGTTGCTGCTGAAAGAAGCGCCCATGCCGATGCGGGAGGGATTTGAAGCGACTTACCTGCGCGATACGATCGAACGGCAAACCCGGACTTTTACTGTACAGTTTAGGCACCTGGATTCATTGGGTAATGCTAAAAGCGATTCGTTTACCGTGTATCCGAACGTGATGTACGATCGCAAATTCAGCAAGATTGTCGCCCAGAATCCGTCGACCCAGCATTACCTGACCCACGACATATTTACGCTGGTGGCTGCTTTGCCACGCGGCGAAACCGACCCTGAATTTGCCAAATCACAGCAGGACAGCCTGAAATTCAAGCCCTTCGAAGTGTTGATCGGCGACACTATTTTTACGGATAAACATTTTATCACCGTCGACGGTCTCACCAAACGTCCCGAACACCCGCAATATGATTACCATGAAGACGACCTGGCTTACGGTGTAAAACTCTCGGTTCATTCCAAGGACGACCCCAAGGTGTACGCTGCCCAGGCCGTGATGGTGATCCGGCCCGGCGAGGGCGTTTTCGGGTTTCCTGCAGAAGTAAATCCGCTGCAAATGAAAATCCGCCTGGGAGAACTTGCCATGGAAAGGATTCTTCAAACCGCGGAAGCGCTCAATTTCCAAAACCTGGCCTTCCAGGTCGGTGAAGAAAAATCATTCGAGGGTTTCAAAATCAAATTGCTGGGCCCTGAGCGCGAAGTGAATCACCCCAATTATACGGCCCAGCCGGGCGACATCGCCGTCGCCGCAGTGCTGGAAGTGACGGCCCCCGACGGCCGGAAAGCCGAAGCGCGGCCGGTTTATCTGATCCGCGAAAACCGCCCCTTCGGCCTGAAAGACGAGCCTGCCGCAATTCGGTCTGCATTTCAACTTCGCCAACATCGATCCCAATGCCGGGGTGTTCACGATCGGCGCTGCCCTGGCGACCGAAGAGCAACAGAAAATCCCGATCGAAGTCGCCGAAAATGTGACCCGTTCGGACTATATCGTCCTGGAAGCCATCGTTTTTCCGGGGATCAACCTCGTGTGGGCAGGGTCGCTGCTGATGCTGCTGGGTCTTGCGGTCAGTTTGTGGCGACGCTTTTCCAACCATTGATGGACCATTTTTTGCCGGGAAAGCGTTTATTTTTGGCAAGTCGTAATCCAATTCGCACGCCCATGATCCCCTGTACCGGTTTGGAAAAATTGTCCCTGATCTTTTTACTCGCTTTTGGCTGCCTGGCCGAGCCTTTCCAAGCTTGGTCTCAACCGGGCATTGCCTGGGACAAAACGCTGGGCGGGGCCGACTACGAGGAGTTGAATGCATTGCAAATCACCGGCGACGGCATCATCGTGGGAGGCTCCTCGCGCTCCAATGCGACCCTGGGCGACCCGGCCGATTTCTCCTGGAATTTTCTCGTTTACAAGCTGGATTTCAATCGCAACGTCGTCTGGCAAAACATGTATGGCGGCGACAGCGACGAGAGGTTATGGATGCTGATCCTCTGCTCCGACGGCGGCATGCTTTGCGGCGGTTATTCCTATTCCGGCGTCAGCGGCGACAAAACCGAGCCCTCGCGGGGCGATATGGACGTCTGGATCGTTCGTCTCGACGATGCGGGAAACATCCTCTGGGATAAGACCCTTGGCGGCCCCGGACGGGATGAACTGTTTTCCGCCCTGGAAATGCCTGGCGGGGGCTTTTTGCTCGGTTGCCATTCATACTCCGGCATCGGTGGCGACAAGACCGAAGCGTCGCGCGGCGACCAGGATTTCTGGCTGCTCCGGATAGATGATTCCGGCAATCTGTTGTGGGACAAAACCCTTGGCGGCGATAGCCAGGAACAGATTCACGACCTCGAATGGGCGCCCGATGGCAATGTTCTGATCTCTGGCGGCACCCTTTCAACAGCGAATTCAGGAGAAACAGGTCCCGATTCGGCCCGTGGCGGTAAAGATTTTTGGATTGGCGAGATCAATCCTGGCAACGGTCAACTGATCTGGAGCCACCGGTTCGGCGGAACAGGCGAGGATTTTGCCTACGCGCTGTGTGTGTCGCGCTCCGGGAAAATTTACCTCGGCGGCCGGTCGGGCTCCTTGCCGGCGCCGCCCACGATGTACAACAACGGCAAAGACAGCCCTTTTTACGGCGGCGACAGCGACTACTGGTTGCTCGAACTGGACGGCAACGGTATCAAACTGCACGAATGGAGTTTCGGCGGCGCCGGCCTCGACGACCTTTATATGGTGCATGAAAACAAGCGCGGCGATCTCATTCTCTGTGGCGTGACGGATTCCGGCATTTCCGGCAACAAAACCGCCGCCAGCCACGGCGGCTACGACTTCTGGGCACTTGATCTAGATCCCGCGAGCGGTTTCGTGCGTTGGGAGGGCTCACTGGGAGGTTCCGGCAATGAAGCGCCGACCAAGGTGGCCCAGTTTGCCGACGGCGCCCTGCTGTTCGGCGGGCATTCCGGCAGTAATATCAGTTTCGAAAAAACGGAGGATTGCCTGGGCGGGAATGACTTCTGGATCGTGGCGACGAATTGCGAACCAAGCGTCCTGATTGAAGAAGCGGCAGGTTACATCCCCTGCTCCGGCCAAACGTTGACGCTTGTAGCACAAGCAGAGGCTTGCGATTCCTGTCTTTTTCTGTGGAACAATGAAGCGGTAAGTCCAGCCATCGAACTGCCGCCAGGCACATCGGGAACTTTTTCCGTAATGGCGCTGGATATTCAGGGTTGTATGGTTTCCGACTCCATTTTCGCCAGTGTGGGTATGGCTCCTATTATCGATCTGGGGCCGTCTGACACCCTGGTATTGGCGGGTACTGTATTGAGCATCGGTGGCGGAACTGGCCCCGGATGGCAATATTTGTGGAGCGACGGCAGTACCGGTTCTACACTGCTGGCAGATGCGGCAGGTTTCTATTCAGTAACGGTGACCGACGCTTCGGGTTGCACGGCGAGTGATGCGATTTCCTTGCGGTTTATTCAAAAAAATGCCGTTTGGGTGCCGAATGTTTTTTCCCCCAATCTCGACGGGGTCAATGATTACTTTGGAATTTATACCGACAACAGCGTCAGGGAAGTGATCACTTTTCAGGTGTACGACCGCTGGGGCGAGTTGTGTTTCCGCCGCGATCACTTTGTGCCTTTCGAAGAAAGGGACGGCTGGGACGGCGTATATCGCGGAAAACGGATGAAGCCCGGGGTGCTTGTCTGGCTCGCCGAAGTCGAATATTTGAACGGAGAAAAAGGCAGGTTCAAAGGCAATGTGACCCTTTTACGATGAGCAACCAGGCCTTCAAAACCCCGCTATGCAGACAGACTTATTTTTTGGCTTGCCGGTTTTAACTTTTGCCGTACTTTTCGCCTCAAAATCAGACAAAATGTACTCTTGGGACTTTTAATCTGACCTTTAATCACCACTTTAACCATATGCGCATACAGTTCAGCCTTTCGTGTCAGAAAGGCACGATTATTCCAATTAACTACCAATCCGAAATTTCGAATTGGGTATTCACTGTTCTATCCAAAGCGGGCGCCGAATTGTCCGGTTGGGTGCAACAACGTGGATTCGATCTGACTTCCCGTAATTTTAAGTTATTCACTTTCAGTCCGTTGGCGATTTATCCCTACGAGATGGATCAAGTGAAACAGGAGTTTAAACTCCTCGGCAACCAGGTCAAACTGAGTATTTCCTTGTACATCGATCCGGCATTTGAACAACAGGTGGTACACCTTTTCCGCCAGGTGCCCTTGCAGCTGGGCACGCTCGACGGCCGTCCGGCACAGTTCGAGGTGAAGCACTGGCAGATCATGCCCAAGCCCGCCTTCAAGGAGACCATGCAGTTCAAGGCCGTTTCGCCCATCTCGGTGACCACCGTAGAAGAAGGCAAAGTGGCCAATCTCTACCTGCTCCCCGACGCGGAAAATTATGACGTCAGTTTTTTCCACCACGTCGTGCGGCGTTTCAAAGCGGCTTATCAGTACAAATCGCTGGTCAACCTGAAATTGCTGGATCCTGCTTTTCCCATGGAATTCAAGCTGTTAGGGCAGGCCAAGTCGCGATTGATTCACCTGAAGCCCAATCCCGAAGCCATTACGCAACTGCGCGGTTTCGTGTTTGAGTTTGAAGTGAAACTCCCCGTCCCTGTGGTGGAATACTGTTATTACGCCGGCTTTGGAGAATACCCGCACCTGGGTTTTGGTTTTGTGGAAATAAAATAAGCCGGTCTTGTACCATTCAGCAACCAAAGCAAACTAGATGCTTACCTCAATACCCCTCCGTTCTGTTCTGCCGATGACTGCCCTTGCAGGGTTGCTTTGTTCGGTCGTTTTTATTGCATGTGGGTCTAATGAAGTTAAAAGCCAGGCCTCACTTACGGGTCGTTGGGAATTGCGAAAAGCATTTCGCAACCAAAAAGAAACCGGCAACCTGGTTGGCACCTATTTCAAATTTGGCACGGACGGGACGATGGAAACCAACCTGACCGGCTCGGAAGAATCGGCAGAGTTCAGCCTTCAAAAAAACGAGATTCTTCAAAAAGGAACCCCTCCGATCAAATACCTGATTCAGGCCTCCGACGACTCTTCTCTTGTCCTGATCACTACCATGCGGGGTATCGAATTTGAACTCCAGCTGGCCCGCGCACCTGAGCCTGCTCCAGTAGAGGAAAACCTCCCGGCCGATTCAACCCTCCCTGCGCCGGAAGGCGATTCGACCGACATCAACGGTCAGGAATAAGGTTTTTACATTTTTTCCAGCACCACAGCATAGCCCTGTCCCACGCCAATACACATGGTGCAAAGGGCATATTGTGCACCACGGCGATGCAATTCACGGGCAGCAGCGAGCAAAATACGCGCTCCTGACATACCGAGCGGGTGACCCAGCGCGATCGCGCCGCCATTGGGATTCACCCGGGAGTCCTGATCGTCGAGGCCCAACCGGCGCGTACAGGCCAGGGCCTGGGCTGCAAACGCTTCGTTGAGTTCGATGACGTCCATATCACCGAGGGTCAATCCAGCTTTGGACAGGGCATTCTGAGTGGCCTGAACAGGCCCGATGCCCATGATGCGGGGCTCAACGCCCACTACTGCCGAGCTGACGAAGCGGGCGAGGGGTTGCAGACGGTGGGCGCGCAACGCATTGTCGGAGGCGATGAGCAGGGCTGCGGCTCCGTCGTTGAGGCCGGAAGAGTTGCCGGCGGTAACCGTGCCATCTTTTTTGAACGCAGTTTTCAATTTGGCCAGACCTTCCAGCGAAGTGCCGGGTTTGATAAATTCATCGGCGGCAAAAACGAAGGGTTCTCCTTTGGGTTGCGGTACGGATACGGTCGCGATTTCTTCGGCCAGGCGGCCGGATTCCCGGGCGGCGGCGGCTTTTTGCTGGCTCCACAACGCGAAGCGATCCTGATCCTCCCGACTGATTTCGTCCAGTTCGGCCAGATTCTCGGCCGTTTGTCCCATGGCATCGATGCCATAAAGGCTTTGCATTTTGGGGTTGACGAAGCGCCAGCCGAAGCTGGAATCGAACAGTTGAGCGTCTGTCCCGAAGGGTTTGGCCGATTTGCTGAGTACATAGGGCCCCCGTGTCATGTTCTCCACGCCGCCGGCAATGAACAGGTCGCCGTCGCCGCACTGGATGGCGCGTTTGGCGTGCACGGCCGCGGCCAATCCACTGGCGCAGAGCCGGTTGACGGTTTCGCCTGGTACGGAATAAGGGAGTCCGGCGAGCAGGAGCGCCATGCGCGCCACATTGCGGTTGTCTTCGCCGGCCTGGTTGGCGCAGCCGAGAATAACGTCCTGAATAGCGGCCGGGTCGAGCCCGGGGTGGCGTTCCAGCAGTTTTTGCAGGACGTGGGCGGCGAGGTCGTCGGTGCGTACGGTGGCCAGGCTTCCGCCAAAATTTCCAATCGGCGTACGGACGCCATCTACCAAAAAGGCTTCTTTAAGAACGGGCTGCATATTGCGTTTGAGTTTCCGGAAAGAAAACGCAAAGGTAAGCGGTGCGGTTTCGGGAAAAATGAAATTGCCGGATGGTAAATTTTCCGAGGGCTTCCGCAACCTGATCGCAGGATTGACGTTTAAGAGCAACATGCTCTATGGGCTAATGTTTACACAAAACAAATCATGCAATTGAAATCCGTAAACGCCTTTACCTGCTGCTGTTGTTGTCCCGCTCCCAAGGAGAGGCGCTTCAGCAATTGCCGGCGGCGAACGGATGGATAACTGTCATTCGCCCACTGATCAGATTGCGAACCCTTTCCCGACGAACATCGAGAAAGGGTTTTTTTATTTTTTGTCGAAAACAAAAAGAAAGCATGAAACTGGATTCATTTTTTCAACAACTCGACGAGCAGCGCGAGCGGCTTTCGGTGAAAATTCCGCCCAAAAATGAAGTCCGCCAACTGGCCGACGGGCTTTTCGACCTCCTGTTTCCCATCAACGAATCTTCCCACGCCCCGGCGGCAGTGCGCTACCTCGCCCTGCGCGACGACCTGGAAAAACTGCTCCTGGAAATTCTGAACGGCCAGTCCTATCGCCTGTCGGATATCTCCGACAGTTTCTTCGCCCACTTGCACGAAGTGCATGAGCGCTTGCAGGAAGATGCCCTGGCCATCCTGCAATTTGACCCGGCCGCAACCTGTATCGAGGAAGTAATTGCTACTTATCCGGGCTTTTACGCTATTGCCAA
Organism: Saprospiraceae bacterium; assembly: GCA_044224705.1. Lineage (GTDB taxonomy): Bacteria > Bacteroidota > Bacteroidia > Chitinophagales > Saprospiraceae > M3007. The sequence continues at coordinate 7,462 of JBGAJY010000077.1, read as the reverse complement.
CTACCGCCTGGCGCATCTGCTGCACAGCCTCGGCGTGCCGCTGCTGCCCAGGTTTTTTGCCGAATACGTGCATGGCAAAACCGGGATCGACATTCACCCGGCAGCCAGCATCGGGCGTTCGTTTTTTATCGACCATGGCACGGGCGTGGTGATTGGCGCAACGGCGGTCATCGGCGACAACGTCAAAATTTACCAGGGCGTCACCCTCGGAGCCTTGCAGGTAGACAAGTCGCTGGCCAATGTGAAACGCCATCCGACCATCGAAGACAACTGCGTTTTGTACGCCAATTGCACCATACTCGGCGGAAAAACGACCGTGGGTCACGATTCCGTGGTGGGCGGCAACGCCTGGTTGACGGAAAGTGTGCCCCCGTTTTCGATCGTGGTGCATCAGTCGGCCGCCAAAGTGCGCACCCGCGCGCTGGACGAGCCCATCAATTTTGTCATCTGATCAGGCGGCGGTTTTGCACCGCTGAATGACGCATAAAATCAATTTTTCAAACTCTTTTTTAATTGAACATCGCATGAAAGCGCAAAACATTCTCGAAACCATCGGCAACACGCCCCACGTCCGCATCAACCGCCTGTTTGGCGACCGTCACGAAATCTGGATCAAACTCGAACGCGCCAATCCTGGCGGCAGTATCAAGGATCGTATCGCGTTATCGATGATCGAAGACGCCGAACGCAAGGGCGAACTCCGTCCCGGCTCGGTCATTGTAGAGCCCACCAGCGGCAACACGGGCATCGGCCTGGCCATGGTGGCTGCGGTGAAAGGTTATCCGCTCATTCTGGTCATGCCGGAAAGCATGTCAGTCGAACGCCGCAGGCTTATGGCCGCATACGGCGCTCAATTTGATCTCACGCCCCGGGAAAAAGGCATGAAAGGCGCCATCGAACGCGCCGGCCAGCTGGTCGCCGAAATTCCGAATGCCTGGATGCCGCAACAATTTGAAAATGAGGCCAATCTGGCCATTCACCGGGCCACGACAGCCCGGGAAATCCTGGCCGATTTCCCGGACGGGATCGATTATTTGATTACCGGAGTGGGTACGGGGGGGCATATCACGGCAGTTGGGGAACTGCTCAAAACCCATTTTCCGAATTTGAAGGTTCTTGCTGTGGAGCCCGCCCTGAGCCCGGTCATTTCCGGGGGCAGTCCGGCTCCGCACCCGATCCAGGGCATCGGCGCGGGATTTATTCCGAAAAACCTGCACACGGAGGTGCTCGACGGGGTCATTCAGGTTTCAAAAGACGAGGCCTTCGAATATGCCAAAAGGGCGGCAGTGGAGGAGGGGATATTTGGGGGTGTGTCCTCGGGAGCAACCTTGGCGGCCATTGCACAGAAACTTCCCGAGATACCGGCCGGGGCGCGCATTTTGGGTTTTAATTATGACACCGGCGAGCGCTATCTCTCGATCGAGGGATTGTACGAGTGGGAAAATGCGCAGTCGGTGACCATTCCCGCGGCGCGCACTGTGTAAACTGCCAAAGCGCCAAGGCGCCAAGTCATTCAAATTCAAATCTTTGCGCCTTGGTGCCTTGGCAGTTTATTTTGTCTTATTGCATACCTCAATTGGTGGCCTTGTACTGCTCCCAGGTCGTTTTATTGTATTGTTCTTCGGCCGCGAAGCGAAGTTCTTTCATCAGGTCGGGCACTTCCTTGTAGCCTGCCGAAATCATAATCCGCTCGTATTTTTCAGTAATATACACGACGGACGGGTAGCTCAGCTGACCATCGAGCAGGGAGTAGGCCAGGGTATGGATGCCTCGCCCGTTTCCGTTGTCCACGTATTTGAAAGTCTCTCCATTGAACTGGATGTCGGCCTTTTGCTCGGCGTTCAGTTTGACGGGGTAAAAATGTTCGGACATGTAAGCGACCACCTGGGGGTCCATAAACGCGCCTTTGTCCATACGTTTGCACCAGCCGCACCAGTCGGTGTACACGTCGACGAAGATCTTTTTGGGCTTGGTTTTATTCAGGGCAACGGCTTCCTCCCAGGTGTACCATTTCATCTCGGCTACGGCCGTGTTCTGGTGGGGAAAGGTAAAGGCCGCGAGGATGGCCAGGGTGCTCAGGGAAAGGAGTGCGAGGGTAAACTTTTTCATGTGCGATGCAGTGTTACAAACAAATAGAGATACAAAAATAAGAAGCCTCCTGCTGCCCGGGCGTTAAGGATTCGTCAAAGTCGGGCGGCTTTTTCCAGCATTTATTCTTCCAATATGGCTTTTTTGTTGTTTTATACCACATATCCGGATGAGGCGACCGCCCAGCAGATCGCCGGCCATTTACTGGACCGCCGTCTGATTGCCTGCGCGAATATTTTTTCCATTGAAAGTGCTTATTGGTGGCAAGGCGCCGTCCGGCAGGAAGGCGAATGGGTGGCAGTGCTGAAGACGCGGCTGGAACTGGAAACGCTCGTTGAACAGGAGATTCAAAAAATTCATCCCTATGAAGTGCCTTGTGTGCTTCGTTTTGAGGTGCGGGCCAATGGGACTTACGAGGATTGGATCAGGGAAAATACTTCGGGCCCGGATACCCCTGTTATCCCCGGGCAATAAAACCGGGCGACTCGGACCGCGCGAACGGCACGGCATCCTGCCCGCAAAACTCGCCTTTCAGGTATTTGTAGTAACCCGTCACGCCGATCATCGCGGCATTGTCCGTGCAAAATTCGAAACGCGGCACGTAGGTCGTCCAGCCCTCCCGGTTGCCCATTTCTTCCAGGGCCTTGCGCAAACCCGAGTTGGCGCTGACCCCGCCCGCAATGGCGACTTCCCGGATGTGGTGCTCACGGGCTGCCTTGCGCAATTTTTTGAGCAAAACAGTCACAATGGTGTGTTGCACCGAGGCGCAGATGTCGGCGAGGTTTTCCTGGATAAAGTTTTGGTTTTCAGCTGTTTTGTCGCGAAGAAAGTAAAGGATGGAGGTTTTGAGGCCGCTGAAACTGAAATTCAGTCCGGAGATGGCCGGCTCCGGAAAAGGGAAAACCGGCTGTCCTTCGCGGGCCAGTTTGTCCACCAACGGGCCGGCAGGGTAGCCCAGACCGAGCAATTTCCCCGTTTTGTCAAATGCCTCGCCGGCGGCATCGTCCAGGGTGCTTCCGATGACTTCCATATCCAGAAAATCGCGTACCAGGACAATCTGGGTATGGCCTCCGCTCACGGTAAGGCAGAGAAACGGGAAATTTGGCTTCGGGTCTTCCGCAAAATGCGCCAGTACGTGCGCCTGCATGTGGTTCACTTCCACCAATGGCAGGCCGCGGCCCAGTGCGAAGGCTTTGGCGAAAGAAGCGCCCACCAGCAGGGAACCGAGCAATCCGGGCCCCCGGGTGAAGGCCACGGCGGTAATGTCTTCCGTGCCGACGCCCGCTTTTTTCAGTGCCATATCCACCACCGGAATGATATTGGCCTGGTGCGCCCGCGAGGCGACTTCCGGCACTACGCCGCCGTACAAGCGATGGGCTTCCTGGCCGGCTACGCAGTTGGACAAAACGGCTCCGTCGCGAATAACCGCGGCGGAAGTGTCGTCGCAGGAGGATTCAATGGCTAAAATTGTAACATTCATAAAAGATTGTCAGGCAGTCGAAAATCGTCTGAAAAGGTGTTTTGTTTCGGTAAAATTACGAGTTTTGTTGCTGCCCCGGCAGATGGATGCGCAGACGGCCTACCGGAATTGGCACGATTCTTCGTAGCAGGAAATGCCCCGCCACAACGCAAGGTGGCGCTTTAATGTTCAAACTTTACAAGCTCCTGACCGCACTATGTTTGCAAGCAGTACGAAAGACAAAAAACCGGCCAGCCCTGCAATGGGTTCCCTGAACGCCAATGACAAAGACAGCGCCGCTACCACCGTTATCGCCAAAGGCACCGTGATGGAAGGCAAATTTGCCTGCTCGGAAAACGTGCGGCTCGATGGCTCCATCCATGGCGAAGTGAAAGTGGACAAACGCCTCGTGATGGGCGATACCAGCTACGTTCAAGGCAATATCTTTGCCCGCGACGCTGCGATCAAAGGCCGCATCAAAGGCGACGTCGTCGTCAACGGCGCGCTGCACCTGATGGATACCGCCGTGATCGAAGGCAATATTTCTGCCCGCACGATGGTGGTCGACGAAGGCGCGCGCTACAACGGCTCCTGCAAAATCGGCGAAGCCGCCGTAGCCGCTAAAAACTAAGGCCCGGGGTACGCGAAAACGAGCCCGGTTGCTTAGGTTTGCCGGTCCGGTCGACACCCATGGAAAAACGAATATTTGATTTTACGGATAGCCGTCTGCTTGCCGGCGCCGCAGCGCTGTACGAACTCAGCGTGGTGGCAGGCACAGACGGCTTTTCGCTTTTAGCAGCCGACCCCACTGGGGCGGTGCTGGCCTTAAAGTCCTGGCATTTCGACAATTATGACGGAGGCTTCGACGCGGTAGAGCCCGAATTGCGCCAGATTTTTGACGGCGAAGCGCTGCTCAAGGAACCTTTCAGCCGAATCCGCTGTGCCGTGTTCAACCGCTCCGCCACGCTGGTGCCCCGCCGACTGTTCAATGCAGACCAATTACCTGCCTATTTTCAACTTTTACTCCCTCCCGGCGATTGGGAATACCACTACGAGGCCCTTCCGACCCTCGATTGCTTCCTGGTGTATGCCCTGGAAAAAAACACGGCCGGGCTGCTGCGGCGAAATTTTCCCGCTACCATCATTACCCACCTTGCCGCCCCCTTGATCCAGAAAACCCTGGAAATTATTTCGCCGGACGAGCAGCTGATATTGGTCAATTTGAGAAACGAAGTAGCCCAGATCGTTGCTTTCGAACGCGGCAACCTCCTGTATTACAATACGTTCAGTTACGACAAAGCCAGCGACCTGCTCTATTTTGTCCTGCTGGCCTTTGAGCAGTGCCGCCTGAATCCGGAACATATTCCCTTGCTTCTGGCCGGGACGGTATTGCAGGATTCCGAAATTTACAAACTGCTTTTCCGGTACGTGCGAAACATCCGTTTTGCCCCCGCACCCGATCGATACCAACTCCCTCCCGAAGCGCAACCGCTGCCCGATCACCTTTTTTTCGATCTGTTCAGCTTAAAAATTTGATCCATTGCGGGCGCAGGCAGTCCGCCCCCGGACCAACAGATTGTCCATGTCATGAGAATTATTGGAGGAAAATTCAAAGGCCGCCGTTTCAATCCGCCGGCTGATAACTGGCCCACCCGGCCCACCACCGACTTTGCCAAAGAGGCCTTGTTCAATATTTTGAACAACCACCTCGATTTTGAGGCGATACGGGTGCTGGATTTGTTTGGCGGCACCGGCAACCACTGTTACGAGTTCATCTCGAGGGGCTGCACCGACGTCACGTACGTAGACAAATTCCCGGGCGCTGTTCAGTTTGTGCGAAAAACGGCCCAGCAACTGGGCATCGAGGCGAGCTTGAAGATCATCCAGATGGACGTGTTCCGGTTTATTGAAAACGCGAACAGCCAGTGGGACTATATTTTTGCCGGCCCGCCATACGGCTTGCCCACCATCGACACGATTCCCGATCTGATTTTTGAAAAAAACCTGCTTGCCCCGGAGGGCTGGTTCGTGCTGGAGCACAACCCGCACCACGATTTTGTCAATCATCCGCGCCTGATCGACATGCGGAACTACGGCCAAACGTATTTCAGTTTCTTCGCCTGATCCTCTCTGGTAGCCCGGAATTCATTCCGGGCAGAATACTGCGGAAAAAACCACGACCCGCCCGGAATGAATTCCGGGCTACCAGAATTACTTGCAAATGAGGGTGATGGGCGGCAAAAACACCTCGTTGCTCACGTGTCCGGCGCGGTCCCGGATCTGGACTTTGTAAACCACGGTATCGCGCAGGAAATCGGGCGCCACGCTGGGGTCGCAGGGTGGGAGCGGGATGCCGTTCAACGGCGGTGGAATGCAGCAGGTTGGCGGCAGTATAAAGGAGATTTCTCCCGAAATGCCGTTGCCGGCGCCCTGTTGCTCGACCAGGGGAAGGCTCAGCGTGTCGCCGGAGGCATCGCGGGTATCGATGACGCTGATGTCGTTGCCATTGTCTTTCGAGCCCAGGTCGCCATCGCCGTCGGTAAACGACAGGGTGACCAGCAGGGTATCGGTGTCGTCGATGGCGCTTTGCGATTGCGAATTCTTGGACAACGATTTAAACGTCAGTACAGGCTCGTCCGGGTAATCGGGCGGTTTGACGCAATATTGAAAAACGGCCAGGGCGGCCAGCAGGAAAACGGCGAGGGTGAGAAAGTTTTTCATAGCGTGTGCGACGGTGTGGGTTGTCGTAATTTGCGACCAAAATTGCGGATTTTAGCCGAGATGCCAACACCCAAGCGCGCTGATTTGTTGTCCAGACTGGCCAATTTGACACCTGATCGCTTCGATTCGGTGGCTTTGGAAGTGTTCCGTTACCAGGCTGCTGAAAATGACTTGTTTGGCCGATGGCTGGGTCATTTGGGCTGCGATCCCCGGCAGATCGGACATTGGTCCGACATTCCATTTTTACCCATTCAATTTTTTAAAACGCACGCCGTCAAGTCGGGCGAATGGCAGGAACAGACGGTTTTTACCAGCAGTTCGACCACGGGCGCATCGCCTTCGCGGCACTTTGTCCGCGATCCGGAATTTTACCTGCAAAATGCCTGGAAGGGCTTCTCCGGATTTTACGGCGCCCCCTCGGATTGGTGCGTACTGGCATTGCTGCCTTCCTATCTGGAGCGCGGCGGCAGCTCGCTCGTGGCGATGGCCGACAACTTTATCCGGCGCTCCAGATTTGTGGAAAGCGGTTTTTTTCTCCATGATTTTGAGCGATTGCGAGACACCCTGCTGCAATGCCGGTCCAAGGGGTATCCGACCCTTTTACTCGGCGTGAGTTTTGGGCTGCTCGATTTTGCGGAGCAATACCCGATGAACTTACAAGGCATTACGATCATGGAAACCGGCGGCATGAAAGGCCGGCGCCGCGAGCTCACCCGATCCGAACTGCACGAAACCCTGCGAAACGCTTTTAAAACCGAAACGATCCATTCGGAATACGGCATGACGGAACTGTTTTCCCAGGCTTACAGCCAGGGCGGAACCTTTACACCAGCTGGCACCATGCGATTGATGGCCACGGAACCGAACGATCCTTTTTGCCGGGTGGCCGCGGGTCGCACAGGCGTGCTGAACATCGTCGACCTGGCCAACCTCGATACCTGCAGTTTTATCGCCACGGAGGACCTCGGAAAGGTGTACGCCGGGGGCAGTTTCGAAGTGTTGGGCCGGCTGGACGCGGCGGAATTGCGCGGTTGCAATTTGATGGTGGAATAACTAAACTGTTGATTTTCAATAAACTTTCCCATGCGCATCGGCCTCTTGTCGGATACCCATTCCTTCCTCGACGAAAAAATATTCCAGTATTTCGGGGAGTGCGACGAACTGTGGCACGCCGGTGATTTTGGCAGTATGGAA
>JBGAJY010000076.1:11556-22843 GCA_044224705.1 Saprospiraceae bacterium | reverse complement strand
AAACTGGTAATCCAGGGGAATTGATTTTTTGAAATAGCGCTCCCAGGCACCGTTTGCCGGTATCGATGTTGTCTTTTTGGTAAACAAGCCGGCCCCTCCTGAGTCTTCCGGAGGGGCCGGCTTGTTTACTAAAAATGGTTTTTTTCAAAACCAATAAATTTTCCCGCCAGATAAAATAAACGCTTGTACATTTGTGAGTGATTACTCACTTTTATGACAAATAAAGAAGCCATCCTCCAAACCGCCCTCGCCCTTTTTGCCGAACAAGGCTACGATCGCACGCCCACCAGCCTGATCGCCCGCCAGGCCGGCGTGTCGGAGGGCCTGATATTCCGGCACTACGGCAACAAGGCGGGTCTGCTCGAAGCCATTATCCGGGAAGGCCTGGCGCTGGTGGCCGATTCGATGCGGCCCTACGACGAAGCGGGTCTTGATCCGAGCGAGGCCATTGCCCGGCATATCGAACGTTCGTTCCGGCTGGTGCGGGAACACGAGACCTTTTGGCGGCTGGCACACAAAGTGCGGTTCCAATCGGCCGTTCAGGAGATGGCTGCCGGCCCGCTCGAAGAGGTCAACCGATTCGTTGTCAGTCATTTGACCGAAAATTTTCAATGCGCCGGCGCCTCTGATCCGATGCTGGAAGCCTTGCTGCTTTTCGCCCTGATCGACGCCGTTACGCTCCATTACCTCGCCGCCCCCGCAGAGTATCCGCTCGACGCCATGCAACAATTGCTCACCGATAAATACCGCGATGCGCAGTTCGGGCATCCCGGATGATCCTCTTTTCGCTTATGGAAACTACCTGGGTCGACCGCCGACTTTTCCCCTTCGAATCCCGTTTTCTGACACTCCCCGACGGCTCGCGGCTGCACTATGTGGACGAAGGCCAGGGGCCGACGATCCTTTTTGTCCACGGCACGCCGGAATGGTCGTTCGGCTGGCGTGAACTGATCCTGCTGCTCCGCGACCGGTATCGCTGCGTCGCGCTCGACCACCTCGGGTTCGGCTTGTCCGACAAACCGGTCGATGCGGACTATTCCTGCCGCGCCCATGGCGAGCGGCTGGGGGCCTTCGTTGCGCAGATCGGTTTACAGGATATTCATCTGGTGGCCAATGACTTCGGCTTGTCGATCGGGATGTCGTACGTACTGGCACATTTGGACAACGTACAGAAAATCAGCCTCTTCAATGGCTGGATGTGGCCGCTCGACCCGGACCTGCACTACGCGCGTCCGGCGCGGGTGATGCGCACAGCGTTTGGCCGGATGATGTACAAATGGTTCAATTTCCCCGTCAATGTCGTCATGTCGGCGGCTTTCGGCGACCGCTCCAAACTGACCAAAGCCATGCACCGGCATTACAAAAAAGCCCTGCCCGACGCGGCTTCGCGCACCGCAGCCTACCGCTTTGCCTGGGAACTGTTGGATGCCGGGCCCTGGTGGGCGGCGCTTTGGTCGCAACGGGAAAAACTGCTGACCAAACCCGTGCTCATTTTTTGGGGACTCAAAGACACTTTTGTGCCGCCATACGAACTGGAAAAATGGACAGCCGCGTTGCCGCACGCCCGGGTCGTCCGCTTTGACGATGCCGGTCATTTCGTGCAGGAAGAAAAACCGGCCGAGATGGCAGCGGCGCTCCGCGCATTTTTCGGATAACCTTGCGGAAAATATAATTCGGAAAGCCGCCCCCTTTTTTGTTTTTTCAAAAACTATCTTTGCCGCAGAAATAAACGGGGTCCGAAACCATGGACAATACCCCCCGTTTGGGCAAAAACATGATCAAAATTCTCGCCAACGACGGAATTCATCCCGACGGCCGACTGCTGCTTGAAGAAGCCAATTACATCGTAGAAGAGGACAAAATTCCTCAGGAATCCCTGACCGAGCACATCGGCGAATACGACGTGCTCATCGTGCGCAGCGCTACGAAAGTGACCCGCGCCGTGATCGATGCCGGCAAAAACCTCAAGATCATCGCCCGCGGCGGCGTGGGTCTGGACAATATCGACGTCGAATACGCCCAATCACGCGGCATCGAGGTATTCAACACGCCCAATGCCTCTTCGCGAGCCGTGGCTGAACTGACCCTGGGCCACATATTCGCTCTTTCGCGTATGATTCATCTGAGCAACCGGGAACTGGCGAGCGGCGGCGATTTCAAAAAACTCAAAAAGAACTACGAAACCGGCGCCCAACTGCGCGGCCGCACCCTGGGCATCGTGGGCTTTGGCCGTATTGGCCAGGAAGTCGCCAAAATTGGTTTGGGCATCGGCATGAATGTGCGCGCCCATGACCCTTTTGTACAGGAGGCCGAAGTGGGCCTGCAACTCCACAGTTTCCCCGACCTGAAATTCAACGTGACGGTGCGCACCGAATCGCTCGACAAAATCCTGCGGGAGTCGGATTTCATCACCTTGCACCTGCCCGGCAGTGGCCAGGCCGTTGTCGGCGCCGCTGAAATTGCTAAAATGCGCCCCGGCGTTTTTCTCATCAACACCGCCCGCGGCGGCGTGATCGACGAAGAAGCATTGTTGGCAGGCCTCGAATCGGGACAGGTCGGCGGAGCAGGCCTCGATGTATACGAAAACGAACCGACCCCCCGCGAGGCTCTGCTGCGCCACCCGAAAGTGTCGTGCACCCCGCACATCGGCGCCAGCACCGTGGAAGCGCAATCGTATATCGGCATGGAACTGGCGGACAAAATCCTCGCGTTTTTTGGGGATGATAAATGAGTCGGGTACGACTGCTCCACACCTGCACGGGCCATCGCTCCGCGATTTACACGCTGGCACAGGGTCGTGACGCCCGCCATGTGCGCTCGGCCGGCGGCGACGGCTGGGTCGTGGAATGGAACCTCGACGCGCCCGACCCGGGCCGCGTGATAGCCAACGCCGGAACCCAGATTTTTTCCCTGTGCGACCTTGGGCCGACCCGCATCGTCGCCGGCGACATGAACGGCGGCATGCACTGGATCGATCTGGATAATCCCGCACAAAACCGGGACATCGCCCATCACCGCAAAGGCGTGTACGATCTTTTTGCCCTCGGTCCCTGGCTGATGAGCGCCGGCGGCGACGGTGTACTCACGCGTTGGGATGCAGCAACGGGCCGGGCTGTCGAAAGTCTTCAAGTGTCCAACCAGGCTTTGCGCAGCATCGCGTATGCGCCGACGCGAGGCGAACTGGCCATCGGCGCCAGCGATAACGGCATCTATCTGCTTGACGCAGAAACATTTGCCCTGAACAAAACAGTCCCGGAAGCGCACGCCAATTCCGTTTTTACCCTCGCCTTCACCCCCGACGGCAAACACCTGCTCAGCGGTGGCCGCGACGCCATGCTGCGCGTCTGGGACCTCGACGGCGACTGCCGGATGCTGAACGAACAGCCGGCGCATTGGTACACGCTGAATCACCTGGCGTTTTCGCCCGACGGCGCCCTGTTCGCCACGGCCAGCCGCGATAAAACCATCAAAATCTGGGACGCACACACATTTTCCCTGCTCAAAACCATCGACACGATCCGTTTGGGCGGGCATATCAATTCGGTGAACCGTCTGCTTTGGCTGCCGCAGGCGCTGTTGTCGGTGAGCGACGACCGGACGATGAAGATTTGGGAAATACGAGATGATGATCGACTTTGAAATAAGGTTTCCCTCTTTTTGGGTTCAATCTTCCACGACCACCTTTTCCTTCTTCCAGAACCGCCGCCACGCACCTTGAACGGCTACCAAACCCGCCAGCGGCATGGCCGCCATGGGCAATTCCTGCGGGTGACCGGCGCCAGAAGAACAGGAGGTGTGTGGGCAGGGCCCAAAGCAGGTTCCAGTTGGTTTTGGTGGCGGAGTGGTCGGTAGCGACCCAGAGCAGGAACATCACCAGGCCAAGAAAGCCGAGTACAAACCAGAAGATCGGATCGAAAAACCGCTCGGTACGCGGGTTGGCGAGGCAGAACAACCCCAGCAAGGTGATCAGCGAGGTAATCAGTAAAGGGTGGTCGAGCCAGCCTGGCCGCCACTCGGACGGAGCAAAGCCCTGCGGGGGAATTTTTAATTCCTTGCGGATCAACGGCTGGCCGTCGGGCAGTTTCGTGGCGCCGAAAATGTTGTGCATGTGATCGGGCAGAAACATGAAATCTTTGGGCTCAGCCACCCGGTCGGCCGCCTGGCCCAGCACGAGGTCGATGCCGAACTGCGTCCAGGGCTTGTCGGCCAGGTAAGGGCGCAGCAATTGCCGCATGGTAGTGCCTTGACGGATCGAGGTGGTGTCAAAAAAGACCTGGTACAGCAATGCTTTTTCCACGATGTCGCGGATGCGGGTGGCACAATTGTCGTAGAAAAAATCGTATTTGTAAGAGGCGTTTTCGGGCCGCGCGTTCTCCTGCAGCAGTTCGAACAGTCGTTGTTTTTGTGTCTGGTCAAAATTCAACATCTGCTCCTGCATCGAGCGCCGGTCCATCAGGTTGCCGTATTCAAAATCGCGGTGGCGTTCCACGTTGAGGTAATAAAGTAGTTTGCCGCGGCAGAAATTGAGGTAAAAATTGGGCTGGTCAAAGTCGAAAGTACCGTAGTTGTAACACCGGTCGAAGCCCCGCACGGGATCGCTCACCCGCAATGCGCTGTGACCGAAGGTGCTGTACAGTTCCTCCCCCGGCGCCACGGTGATGAGACTGATGAACGCGCTGTCGGAAAGGGGGAATGCGGCCGATTGAGCAAAAACGCCGGGATGAACGGCGAGAAACAGGCTGAAAACAAGGCAAATACGCGGCATGGAAGATGGATTTGTGAGGGCGAAGAAAGCGCGTTTTTTCCAATCGCCCATTCGCTCATTCCGCATTTACCCATTCTTTACATGATGCCCAATTCGGCAAGGGTCCATGAAAAAAACCTGCCGACGAGCCAGATGACCGACCCGATGATGAGCAGAAACATCAGCGCAAACAGCCCGATGGACCAGCCGATGTGAGGGCGTTTTTTCCCCTCCGCATAGTAGGATTTCAGCAGACGCACGTTGCGGGTGTTGGCTTTGTACCCAAAATCGAAGAGGTCGCCGAGAAAAGGAACCGTCCCGACGGCGGCATCCAGCACAAAATTGCCCGACATGCGCAGCAAAATAAGCGGTCCAGCGCCGCGCCGCGCCATGATGAAAAACAGGTAAGACGACAGCCCAAGACCCACCACGTCGCCCGCTACGGGCACCAGTCCTATGATCGCATCGAGACCGAAGCGGATATTGGTTCCGGGAATACGGAAGCGGTTGTCGAGCCAATAAGCCAGGGTATCGAGCCGGGCGAGGTGGGGGTCGGCAGTTTCGGGCGTGGGCAAAGGCTCCATGAGGGCTTACTGCGTTTTAATCTTTTGACCCGCTTTGACGGCGTTGTCGGTCAGGTTGTTCAGCGCTTTCAGGCGCGGCACGCTGGTGTCGAATCGGCGGGCAATGGCAAACAGGGTGTCGCCTGGCTGCACGGTGTACAGCGCTTCAACGGGTTCTGACAATTCAACGGTCGGAATATCTTCCTCCGGGGCTGTTTCGGCGGCGAATAAATGCTCGGCCTCGGCGGCCGTGAGCAGGAGGTCGTAGCCGGTCGGCAACGGTTCGTTTGTCACCACCGGGGCAGGCGGCTCGGGCAGGGGCTCTCTGATTTGAAGGCGGTCGCCGGGGGCGGGTTGCTGGCCAATTCTGTATTGGTTTCGTTGGCGAAGATCGGCCAGGCTGATGCCGTATACCTGGGCGATGGAGAACATGGTTTCGCCTTCCAGCACGGTGTGGAACACAAAGCGCCCTTGCCATTGGTCCGATTTTTCGGCCAAAAAAATAAACGCGCCATCGGGTAAAGCCTCTGCGGCCTGGTAGCCATAGTCGTTGAATTTCAGCACCGCTTCGGGTTCGAGGCCGTAGGCGCGTGCGATGCCGGCGGGCGTTTCGCCGTCTTCGGCCAAGACGACGGGCACATTGTTGAGCCAGCCGAGGCGGCGCTGCAGCACGTTGGCGTCGCCGGTGAAATTGGCCGTGGTTTGGGTATCGTACACGAACAAACGGTACCGGTCGATGATGTCGACGAGTTTGCGGCCGTAGCCTTCGGCGAAGGAATATCCAGCCGTGTCGAGACCTTCGGCCCATCCGTGATAGTCGGTGGGTTGCAGTTTCCAGAGAAAAGCGTAGCGCGGTCGTTTCAGGAATTTGCTGTGGTCGGCAAAGGACTCCTGCGGGCGGGTGTACAGGCGGAAGCAGGATTCGACGGGATTGCCGGCTTCGTCGGTTTCTTCGTCGTGTTTAAAAAACGTTTTTCCCTTCCAGAGCCGGTTGCACTTCATGCCGAAATGGTTGTTGGCCTCGCGGGCCAGCAGGCTTTGGCCGCCGTTGGTCTCCAGAATAGCCTGGGCGAGGGTGATGCTGGCCGGAATGCCGGTGCGTTGCATTTCCGCAATGGCGAGGGTTTTATAGGTTTCGATGTAGCGGAGTTGGGCGGTCATGTTGGCCCTTACGTCGGGTGCGTCAATCTGACCATGGAGCGGCTGCCAGCATAACGCCAGCAGGGAGTACAGGGCAAGTATTCGGAAAAAAGACATGAAGGACTGTGTTAGACGAGCGTTTTGAAAAGCGGGCCCTGAGCCGGTTGGAACAACGGACTGCGGGCTACGATTAAAAAAAATCCCGCCGGAAGCCGGATTTTATCACGCAAAGGTCAAAATCTGCGCCAAAAATCCGCATCCGGCGGGATGGGTATTTATGTTAACGATTCGTGCTTCAATTCACCCGCAGGCGTTGTCCGGCCTGGATATAGTCGCTCGTCAGGTTATTCAGTTTTTTCAGGCCTGCCACGGTGGTATTGAATTTTTGCGCCACGCGGAAAAGCGTCTCGCCTTTTTCAACGATATAGTACGTGCCCGGCTGCCCGGGTACCGTGGTGGTTGCGGGTTTGGAGGGTGTGGTATTGGTGCCCGGCCAGCTGGCGGCCGGCGGCTTGACGGGTTCGCCGGGATACGGTGTGCCAGAGGTTGCCGGAGGAGGCACGCTGGGCTGGGTCGGTTGTTGCGGGGTAGGCACGGGCTGCGGGGCGGGTTTGGGCTCGTCGCCGCCGATTTCGAACAGTTCGTCGTTGTCGGGCGTCATGTTGCCGCCGTTGCCCGAAACGGGTGGAGGGGTGGTCTCGCCCGGTTTGGGCGTGGCCGGGGCGCCGGTCAAAGGCGGCGTTGCAGTATTGGCCGGGGGCGTGGAGGCGTCGCGCAGACGGGGTTTTTCGCCGGGTGCGCGTTTGCCGCGGAGCAGGATTTTTTCTCCGGTCACGGGTTCCTCGCCGCGCACCATGTTGTTGCGTTGCAATAAGCCGTCGAGGCGGATGCCGTACACCTGCGCCACCTCGAACATGGTCTGGTCGGCCTTCATATAATGGTTGCTCGTGCGGCCGCGGTAGCGGTCGTATTTGTGCTGGATAAAGACGTTGGACCCGGGGGGCAATTTCTGGCTGATAGCGTAGCCGTTGTCATTGTAGCCCTGCACTTTTTCCACGGGAAGACTGTACATGCGGGCAATGTCCTGCAAGGTTTCGCCGGGCTGACTGCTCACTACTTTGGTGTCGTTGACATATCTGACCCGTTCCATGGGCGGAAGCGTGATGCCGCCGCCCGGGGTCGGCTGATTG
This sequence comes from Saprospiraceae bacterium, assembly GCA_044224705.1. Taxonomy (GTDB): domain Bacteria; phylum Bacteroidota; class Bacteroidia; order Chitinophagales; family Saprospiraceae; genus M3007. Next base: position 15,206 of record JBGAJY010000076.1, on the reverse strand, counting down.
CCCTGGTTGCCGCCGGTATTGCCCTGGTTGCCGCTGCCGGGTTGGTTGCCCGAACCGGCTGTAGGGGGCGTGGGCGAGGGCGTTGGAGCGGTGCCGGGATCATCGTAAAGGTTGAGCTGATACCGCTCGATAAGACTGATCAGTTGCGCCGCATAAGTGCCCGAGGTGGCGTACCCGGCCGACTGCAGGCCTTTGGCCCAGCCCTGGTAGTCGCGCCGGTCGAGGTTGAACAGGAAGCCGTAGCGGTTGGCTTTTTTCGGGTCGCGGATGAATTCGCTGTGGTCGTAAAACGATTCGGCGGGGTCTTTGTATTTGCGGAAACAGGACTCGATGAGGTTGCCGCCGCCGTCGCGGTCGTCGTCTTTTTTGTGGTAGGTGGGGCCATTCCAGTTGTTGCCGCATTTGATGCCGAAATGGTTGTTGGCCTCTTTGGCGAGCAGGCTCTGGCCGGCGCCGCTTTCGAGCAGGCCCTGGGCCAGGGTGATGCTGGCGGGGATACCCGTGCGCTGCATTTCCGCGACAGCGGCGGCACTGAAATTGTCGACGTACCCCCGTTGAATATCCGTTGTAGAGGAGTAGGTCACCATCCCGACATCGCCCGAGCGGGCCCGGGTAGTAGAGGATGGGCCCGTCTTTTTGCCCATGATCGTTTTACAATTGGTCAGGAAAAACGACAGACCCAGGAGGGCGAGGAGTGGCAGGAATTTTTTCATAAGTAACCGGTAACGATGGTTTTGAAGCGGGTGAACAAACGAGACAATGTAAAACGGCAGCACAAAAATTCTATTTTATAGGTCATCCCGGCGGTCAAACATTCAACCAATACACGATTTTCAGCACCACGGCGCGGTTTTTCGGTGTAAAGAAACGAACGGGCGTATGCTCGATGGTTTCGGCGAATGAATTATCGGTGTACACCAGAAACACGTCCGACACCGGCGCAAACCGCCATTGCAGGCGTGTATTGATGTTGAAATTGTTTTCCTGCGTGTTCCATTGGAAAAAAGCGCTGGCGAAAAAATGGCGGGAAAAAGCCAGTTCCGCCCTCGGTCCCAGCAACCACAAATCGGCCGTGGCGTAAGGCTCCGGCAAGCGTATCCCGTTATAACTATAGGCCAGCGCGAAGGCGCCGTAGGGTTGCAGGCGGTACAGAAATTCGCCGTCGGCGGCCACGATGCGGCCGTTGAAAAACCGGCCGGCATAAAGATCCAGCGACGCCTGGAAGTTCCTGCTGGTACTGGTTTGCACGTTGAACGTCAGGCCGGTGTACGAGTATTCACCCGCAGGCAATTGCTGGGCGCCCTTGTTGGTGGGGTCGAAGGGCTCGAACAGGTAGGTGAACTGGTTATTCACACCGAGCAGGATGGAGGACTGGTTTTTGGTTTCCAGCCACACGTTGACGCCCAGGTCGCGGTCCGTTTCCCTGAATTTCAGGCTGTACGTCAGCGTGCCTTCGAAGTTTACCCCCCAGGTATTGATCCAGCGGTGCCGCGGATAAAAGGTCCAGCCGATGCCCGGAAAAAAGTTCTGAACGCCTTTGCGCGGCACAAAACCCGCGTCGGCCGTGTAATTGCTGTCCACCATCATGTAGCCCAGCCGCGTGTTGAAATGGCGGTCGGTGTAGGCGAGGAAATGCGCCAGCGTCTGGCCGCGTTTTTTCGGGTCGGGAGAAAACGAGCGGTGGTAGTACCATTCGCCTTCCCAGCGGTTGTCGCGGGAGTAGAGGTTGTATTCGAGGCCTGCCACGCGGTTCCAGTCCTGAAAACCGGCCTGTTGCGATTCGGACAATTGACCCAGAAAATTGGTCTTGTTCACAAAAATGGCGCTGACGGCCGAGCGGCCGAACACCTTTTTTTGCACGGTAGCGACGGTAAAATTGGCCGCCGGCAGGCTGCGCGCGGTATCCCAGTTCACCCGCGCCGTTTGCATGTTGAGCAGTCCCACGCGCCAGTCGTCGGTGATCTTGCCGCTCAGGCGGGCGCCCGCGACGATGGGCACGGTTTCCGTCCGGCGTTCCACGGGGTTGAAGCCCAGTCCGATGCGGCGCGAGAAAAAAGGCCGCGTATCCGGGAAGCCGAACATGGCGAACAGGTCGCGGTTTTCGAGAAAAAACTGCCGCCTTTCGGGGAAAAACAGATCGAAACGGCTCAGGTTGGCCACCTGGCGGTCCACCTCGACTTGTGAAAAATCGGGGTTCACGGTCAGGTCGAGGTTCAGCGAGGGTGTCAGCCCGATTTTGGCGTCGCCGCCGATGCCGCCGGCCCAGTCGGCATTTTTCCGGATGAGGGTCTTGTTGGCTTCTCGGCGTTCGTAATCGATGTCGTAACGCCCCGTGGCGTAGGGGATGAGGGCGATGTTGGCGCCCGGTTTGGGCGGCGCGGCGGCCCAGATCAGTTGGCCTGCAAAGGCGATATTGTTGGGGCTGTATTGTTGCGGAACGGGCTGCCAGCTGCTCACTTCCCAGTTTTTCAGTCGGGTGCGCACGAAATTGACGCGCCAGGTATTCTCGCCGTCGGCCACTTTGTACCGCAGGGTTTTGAAGGGAATAGCCATCTCGACGACCCAGCGATCCGGCAGGTTCCGGACCACCGACGACCAGCGGTTGTCCCATTCGAAAGAGGTCGTGCCGCCGTTGTCGATCAGGGCTTCGCGCTGTACGTTGAGCGGGTTGACGCCGAAGAAAAAGCCGTTCAGGCCATCCTTGAACGGATCGATCAGCACGTTCAGGGCATCGCAGGTGCCGGCCGGGAAATCGCGCTTGAGGCTTTGCACGGTGTAATCCTCCCGCGGCTGCCAGCACACGGCGGCAACGTACAGAAACTGGTCGTCGAAGCACAGGCGGATTTCCGTGCGGGCAGTGGCCAGGCCGGTATCCACGGGGAATTGCCGCTGAAAATCGGTGGCCTGGGCGGCCGATTGCCAGGCCGCTTCGTCCAGGGCGCCGTCGAGGCTGATGGGTGCGGCGGTTTTTTGAATGGAGAGGGTTTTGGGTAGGGCGGGTTGTTGCGCGGAGAGCAGGGCGGAGAGGAGAAGGCCGCAGGCGAGGAGGATTGTTTTCATGCTCAAAAATAGGAAGGAGTTTTGGCTCCGGCCAAATGTGGAGTAGTCTTGCAAGGGGTGTCCTATATTTGATCTATTCATTCAACAAAGGCAGTTGATACTGCTTGTTAAATATGAAAATGCACCTTATTCTTTCCTTGGCGATCGCTTTGATGGTCGCTAGCCATTCAGACGGCCAGGAAAAACGCGACTACAACTGGCTCATGGGCCTCCCGCCCAATAACCCCGGTAACCAGTCTGGTGGTACTCGAATCGATTTCAATACCACGCCGCCGACCATCTCATTTTTTAATGTGCCGTTCGGTTTCGTGGCCAATACTGCGATATCGGATGCCGCGGGGAACCTGCTGTTTTACTCTAATGGTTGTTTTGTAGCCAACCGAAATAACCAAATCATGCCCAATGGCGAAGGCATCAACCCTGGTTTTATGTATGACCAATGGTGCGAACAGGGTTTGGGATACCCCGCCCATCAAGGCATCCTTGCTCTCCCTTGGCCAGGAAATCCCAACCAGTATGCATTGATACACTATCGCAGCTCCGATACGGGCAATCATACCCATTCCGAGTTGTTGTACTCTACCGTGGAT
>JBGAJY010000076.1:0-11513 GCA_044224705.1 Saprospiraceae bacterium | reverse complement strand
ATATGAGCCTCGATAATGGTTTGGGAGACGTCACTGCCAAAAACCAACTGTTGGCAATCGCTTTTTTCGCTTCGAATCTCACGGCCGTCCGTCATGGCAACGGTAGAGACTGGTGGATTATCGCCCCGGTCCAGCATTCCAAAATATACTACAAATTTCTACTGAGCCCTGAGGGGTTCAGCGGGCCGTTCGTGCAGGAGTTCGGCAAGGTCTGGAGCCTAGCGTATGGCGGCGCGCAAGACTGTTTTTCGCCGAACGGCGAGAAATACATCCGCATGGCCGCTATCGGGGCGGGTTGCCAGATCGCCGATTTTGATCGTTGCACGGGGGGATTCAGCAATGCCGTCAACCTTAGCTTTCAGTCGGATACCATTTATTCCTGTGGTTGTGCGGTATCCTCGAATAACCGTTTTCTATACATCCCGGCTTATCGCAAGGTTTACCAATTCGATCTGGAGGCAAGCGATATTGCGGCCAGCCGGGTGCTCTTGGACACCTGGGACGGTACGCAAGCGCCTTTGTCAGCCAATTTTTTTCAGGCCATGCTCGCCCCGGACGGAAAGATTTATATGACTGCCGCTAATGGCGTTTGGGTGCTTCACGTGGTGCATCATCCTAATGAGCCAGGTTTGGCCTGCGATTTTGAACAACACGGCGTAGAACTCCCCACCATCAACGATTTCCCCATCCCCAACTTCCCCCATTTCCGCCTGTATGACTGGCCGGACAGCCCTTGCGATACGCTTGGCATCGACGCTCCCGCGAGGGGTGTGGCTGCCCCTGCGAGCGCATCCGGCCCGCTGCGCCTGCTCCCAAACCCCGTAGAAACAGGTCAGCCCTTGCGCCTGGAAGCGGGCGATCTTTTTGATCCGAACGACCAACTCCTGATCTTGAACGCGCTCGGTCAGACTTACCGTAAGGTAAACCTACAGCATGGTGCATCGCAATTGTATCTGGACACGGGTGGCTTGTTGCCAGGTGTTTATTGGGCGGTTCTGCTGCGCGCAGGCGGACAGCGGCAGGTAGGGAAATTTGTAGTACAGTCGATATAGTCGCCAAGAGTTTGGTAAAGTTTCGGGGATTTCCTCTCATGCAATAAAACCCTTATCCGTGCCGCGCGCACAACAATTCCACCCGTTCCACGGCCTGCCGACCTTTGTCCCATCAAATCATTCAACACACTCGATATGAAATTCCTCTTCTGTTTGCTGCTTGCCGCCCCGCTTTTCCTGACTTCCAGCTGCTGCGACTGCGATTACAATCCTATCTGGATCATCGATCCGCCCGAAGCCGTCGGGCCGGATTCTTCGCTGGGGTATCTGCCTTTGACGGCCCAAACCCGCGCCACCTTGCCTGTTTTTACCAAAGACAGCCGCCTGGTATTTGTGGATAGCGTGGGCACGGAGCGCGTGTTCAAAATGAATATCCTCGCCGAATCGACCTATCACACCAACCATATTATTCTGTATTCCAATGCCGGAGGGTCGCGTTACGCCTACTACGACGCCCAAACCATCCGCTATTTCTTCACCGCCGGCGACGGCGTGGACGAGCCGTTTATCAATTACGTGCTGCGCGTGTGGACCTACGGCGATCAGTTGTACGATGAAATTTTTATGCAGGCCCACTGGAACACCACCCATTACGGCCAGGCCGATTTTGTCACGGATGACCGCGGCTCCACCCTGGACAGCTATGTGCGCGACCTGCGCTCCAACGAACATCCCCTTGCGCACGTCGATCTGCTCGGCCGCGGTTTCGACGACGTGATTTTCGTCTCCCGCCCGGAGGACGACACGCGGGGTTTTTACTTCAAAAAAGGCGTGGGCGTGGTGGCTTATCAGTTGCAGGGCAACGTGTTGTGGGTGCTCGACCGTGTGGAATAACCCTTTTGCCAAACATGATCTTTTTGGAGCATCCGGGAGGATTCATACGAAATTGGGTTAAACCAAGGGTAAGAATGCGTTTGGGGCTTGCTTTTCCACCCCCCGGCCCCCGCCAGCGGGGGAAAACTGTCCGGCTACGCCGTCCAAACCTGGCGACCGCTTGGCATACGAGCGTAACGAGTACGCTCTCCCCCGCTGGCGGGGGGGGAAAGCAAGCCCAAAACGCATTCTTACCCGTGCTTTAACCCCTGATTCGCTTGATTCATGTCAACTGCCGGCCCTACCTTTGACCCCATGATCCTCGTCACCGGCGCCAACGGCCAGCTCGGCCAGTGCTTCCAGCAACTCGCGGCGCAGTACCCGCAAATCCCGTTTTTCTTCGCCGGCTCGGTCGAACTCGACGTCGCCGACCAACGCGCCGTATCGCTTTTTTTCAAAAAAAACCGGCCCGCGTGGTGCGTGAACTGCGCCGCCTACACGGCCGTGGACAAAGCGGAAAGCGAACCCGACAAGGCCCGGAAAATCAACGTGCAGGGCGTAAAGAACCTCGCCGCCGCCTGCGCCGAAGCAGGCATCCCGCTGATCCATTTTTCGACCGATTACGTGTACCACGGCCGTCAGAATACGCCTTTTCGCGAGACCGACCCCGTGAGCCCGAAGGGCGTGTACGCCCGCACCAAACTCGCCGGCGAACGCGCTGCACTGAAAACCCACCCGCTCACGATGGTCATCCGAACCTCCTGGGTGTACGCCGCCCACGGCCACAATTTTGTGCGCACCATGCTGCGCCTGGCTGCCGAACGCCCCGAGATCAGGGTCGTTTTTGACCAGATCGGCAGCCCGACCTACGCGCCCGATTTGGCGGAAGCAGTGCTGAATATTATCCAAAAAATTGAAAATCAGGAAAATACAAGGGAGTCGCTGGCCGGCATCTGGCATTATTCCAACGAAGGCGTGGCGAGCTGGTACGATTTCGCGAAAGCCGTTTTTGAACTGAAAAATGTGACGGTGAAGGTGCTTCCTATCGAGACCAGCGCTTTCCCCACGCCCGCCCTGCGTCCGCCGTTCAGTCTGTTGAACAAAGCGAAAATCAAGGCGGTTTTCAGGCTGGATATTCCGCATTGGCGGGAGAGTTTGGCGAAATGCCTGGGAAAATAGAAAATAGAAATTGGAAATTAAAAGGGAAGGGATGCTCTTGCTTTACCGAGTGATCGATCAGTCAGCAAGAGCATCCCTTCCCTTTTAATTTCCAATTTCCAATTTCTATTTTCCAATTTCAAAACCACCTCAGCACCCCTGCCAGAATAAAATTCGCGAGTTTGGAGCGGTACGGCGGTACGAAAAGGTTGGTGTGCGGATAGATGCGGTTCTGGAAAGCGATGCCCCGCTGATTGACGAATTCGAGGAACCCCGCCTCGCCGTGGCAGCGCCCGATGCCGCTGTTGTTGTTGCCGCCGAAGGGCAAATCCGAGTGGTAAAAATGGATGCCGGCGTCGTTTACGGCCGAGCCGCCGGCCCGGGTTTCGTTCAGCAATGCCTCGATGTTTCGGCGGCGGGTACTGAAAATGTACATCGCCAGCGGTTGCGGCTGGCTGTTGATGTAAGCGATGGCCTCGTCGAGGTGGCGATAAGGGCGCACCATGAGCAGGGGGCCGAAAATTTCTTCCGTCCACACATTGGCTTCGTCGGGGATATCGGTGAGTACGGTGGGTTCGATGTAGCGCGTCGCGGCGTCGAGGGCGCCGCCGAAACGGATCTGCGCGCCACGCGTGGTGGCATCGTCCAGCAGGTTCCGTACCCGTGTGAAATGCCGGTCGTTGACCATCCGGCAGTAGTCGGGTGTTTGCTGGCGGGCTTCGGGGGTATCGCCGTAGAAGCGGCGGAGTTTTTCAGCGATTTTTTCCACGAGGCGGTCGTGCACGCTTTCCTGCACGAGCACGTAGTCGCAGGCGATGCAGCATTGGCCGGCGTTCATGGCTTTCAGCCAGGCGATTTTGGCGGCGGCGTTGTCCAGATCGGCCGTTTCGTCGACAACGACGGGGCTTTTGCCGCCGAGTTCGAGCGTCACGGAAGCCAGGTGCTGGGCCGCGGCGGTCATTACCAGTTTGCCCACGGCCGGGCTGCCCGTGAAAAAAACGTGGTTGAACGGCAGTTCCAGCAAAGCTTTGGCTACCTCGGCGTCGCCTTCCACGACCACGGCTTCTTCCGGTGCAAAGCATTCCGCCACAATACTTTTCATGAGCGCCGAGCAGTTCGGCGTGTATTCGGAAGGTTTCAAAATGGCACAATTGCCGGCGGCCACGGCCGAGATCAGGGGCACGAGGGTCAGGTTGAACGGGAAGTTCCAGGGAGCCAGAATGAGACAGGCGCCTTTGGGCTGGTAGCGTATTTCGGAACGAGTGCCGAAAAGTATCAGCGGCATGCCCACGCTTTTGGGCGTGAGCCAGGAGCTCAGGTGCCGGATGGCATGGCGGATCTCGGTATTGATCACGCCGATCTCCGAAATATCCACTTCAGTGGGGCTTTTCCGGAAATCGGCCCACATGGCTGCTTTGACCTCTTCGCGGCGGCGAAGCAGGCAGTCGTGCAAACCGCGCAACTTCGTGATGCGCTGGCGGACCGAACTGCGGGCCACCACAGCCGTGTGCTGTTGCTGACGACGAAAAATCTCTTCAAGGGCAACTTTCTGAAGGGTTTCCGGGTTGATGGAAGTATCGGACATGGCAAATTGTGTTTGAGCAGTGCAGGGCAAAGATCGGACATTTGTACTGCGATTTTACCCGTTGGCCAAGCAAGGTTTGGTGTTTAAGAAGGGGAATATATTCAGTTAATTTTTCTTTTCATTTTTATTGGTAATGCCGACAATTAAAAAAATTAATATTTGATTTAGTGTCATTATTGAGTCAAAAATTTTTAAATCATAGTTTTTTAAGAAATTCTTGTTAAAAAGTTTGCACAAAAATTAAAGACCCGGTAAAATTGACAGTCCGGAAAATAAGGGGGCCGTTTTCAGCGTCTCCTGTTCATCCGGCCGCCCTGACCAAAACAAGATATCCGCGGCAATCGGAAGCCGGCACTATGAAACATACCGCTCCTTTAACGGTTATTTTCAGAACGTCATTCAACGTCCCACGACGGCTTCCGTTGCCGTTTTTTATGCCCTTACCTATACCCGCCGAACTGCCTTCTGACTGCGACCAAATTGTTCACCTTACAAAATTTGTGTGTTTATGATGAATCTCAGTGTGCAATCCTTGCACTTTCAGGTCGATGCGAAACTTGTAGCGTACATCGAGAAGAAACTCAGCCGTCTTGACAAAATGTCCACCTGGATCCATAACGCCGAAGTTTACCTGAAACTGCAGGACACGGGCGGAAAAGTCCACGAAAAAATCACTGAAATCCGCCTTCGCGTTCCCGGAGGAACCCTGGTGGACCGCAAAGCCAGCCAAACCTTCGAATCCGCCATTGACGCCTCACTCGATTCCCTTCGCCGTCAATTGGTGCGCCATAAAGAAAAAATAGGCGGTAACCGCCCCGCACGCGCTGTAAAATCAAAACTCCCCGCAGAGGAATAACGCCTGCACCGAAACCCGGCTCCTGATACTCAGGGCCGGGTTTCGTCGTTTTTGTGCTGAAATTTGCCCGCTCACCAACCAAACCGGCTGGCTGCGTGTTAATTTTGCCTGCCCTCCCGGGCTATCCACCGTGCAACGACCACCCGCTTTTCAAAAAAGAACCGCCCTGCTGCTGGTTCTGCTCTTCGCCGCAGCCTGGCTGCTGCGAACGGTCCACGGCGTCGTTTTGCACCACCAACATGCGCACAACCGCCTGGCCTGCACGGCCTTCCACGACGAACATCCGGGAAAAACCCACCTGCACGACATGCGCTATGCCGTGGAGGACTGCCCGGTGTGCGATTTTGGATTCGCAGTACCCGAGCTGATCTCTATCACGGCGCTGCTCAGCAGCCCCGCGCCCAGGCACGATTCCGTCACGGTTTTTTTTCAGGAAGCCGAAGAGAACTCCCTGAAAGACACGGTTTTCCGAAGAGGGCCACCGTGTCTTCGAAATAAGATTTAAGATTACACGAGATCGGATTTTTGATTTTGATGGTCGACCTGAGCAGGCGGAGACTTCAAGAGAGCGTCACAACCGCCTCTTCAATTCAAAAATCAAATCTCCTGTAATCAAATCTCTTATATCAAGCCCGGCCTTCCCGGCTGCATCTCCCTTCTCTTCACTCCCAATTCACTCTTTTCATGAGATCCTATATACTGGCAGCCTTCTCGCTGCTGACTATTCCTGTTTGGGCACAAAATACCCTGAGCGGTACCGTGTCGGACCAGCGCACCGGCGAATTGCTGGCCGGCGTGCGCATTTCCATGAGCGACCTGAAACAAAGCGCCGCCACCGACGCGAGCGGGCATTTTCAGTTCAACAACCTGCCTTCGGGTACCTTCCTCGTGGAAGTGCAATACCTTGGTTATCAAACCCTGACGCAACGCGTCCAGGTAAACGGCGCAACCGTCCATAATTTCCGACTGGAGGATGCCGTGACGGAGGTCAACGAAGTGGTCGTCACGGGCACCACGCACGCCACCGAACTCCGCGAGCACCCCGTGCCGGTCGCCACTATCGACAACCTCTCGCTCACTCAGGTCAATTCGACCAATCTCATAGACGCCATCGCCAAAAAGCCCGGCCTCGCGCAAATCACCACGGGCTCGGGTATTTCCAAACCGGTCATCCGGGGCCTCGGCTACAATCGGATCATCGTGTTGTACAACGGTATCCGGCAGGAAGGTCAGCAATGGGGCGACGAGCACGGCATCGAAATCGATGAGTTTTCGGTTGACCGCGTGGAGGTGCTCAAAGGCCCGGGCAGCCTCATCTACGGGTCCGATGCCCTGGCCGGCGTGGTCAATTTTTTGCCGCCGAGCCCCTTGCCGGAAGGCGAAATACACGGCTCCGCAACCCTGAACTACCAGACCAACAACCAACTCATGGGCGCCTCTCTGGCTAATAGCGGCAACATCGGCGGCTTCAACTGGCTGCTGCGCGGCAGCGCCCGGCAGTCCGGCAACTACCAAAACCGCTACGACAAGCGCGTGTGGAATTCCGGTTTTAATGAAATGAACCTGAACGGCTACTTCGGATGGAATAAAAACTGGGGATTTTCACACTTCCATTTCAGCAGCTTTAATCAGGAAATCGGGCTCGTGGAGGGCGACCGCGACAGCCTGGGACACTTTATTCAACTGGTGGCCCTGAACGATTCGACCGTGGCGGAACAGAGCGCCACAGGCAACGACCTGAAAGGTTACGGCCTGCACATTCCGCGGCAGTCGATCGGTCACAACAGGCTGTCGAATACGACGAGCTGGTACCTTGGAAAATCGAACCTGGTGCTTTCAACGGGTTTTCAGCGGAACAAACGCGAGGAATTCGGCAACCCGCTCGATCCCTCCGAGGCCGGATTGGCCTTCCTGCTGAACACCTGGAACTACGACGTCAAGGTCATTTTGCCGGAAAAAAATGGCTGGCACGCGACGGTCGGACTCAACGGCATGGCGCAGCGCAACCGGAACAAAGGCGCCGAAGCCCTCGTGCCGGCGTATCAGTTGTTTGACGGCGGCCTGTACGCCGTTTCCGATTGGAAAATAGGACAACTCAACCTTTCCGGAGGTCTGCGTTACGATCACCGCCACCTGAGCGCCGACGCCTTGTATTTTGACGTCAACGGCGAACTGACTGAAACGCCCACCGAGGACGTCAAATTCCAGGGCTTTTCCGCCAACTATTCCGGCGTGACGGGCAGCCTCGGCGGCGCCTTCAATTTCAACCGTCAATTCACGGCAAAACTGAACCTGGCCCGCGGCTTCCGGGCGCCCAACATCGCCGAAACGGGCTCAAACGGCGTACACGAAGGCACGCTGCGCTATGAGATCGGCAACAGTCGTTTGAAGCCGGAATACAGCTTGCAAACTGACCTGGGGCTGTTTTTCAACAGCAAACACCTGACCACCGAGCTGAGCCTGTTTTACAATCAAATCGACAATTACATTTTCGCGGAAAAACTGAACAGTATCATGGGCGGCGACAGTATCGTGAACCCGGCCGATCCTGTGCCAAGTTTCAAGTTTGTTCAAGGCAATGCCTTTCTCGCCGGCGGCGAATTCACGCTCGACCTCCATCCACACCCGCTGGACTGGCTGCATTTCGAAAACTCGCTTTCGTGGGTCACCGGCGTCCAACGCAACCAACCCGACAGCAGCCGTTACCTGCCTTTTATTCCGGCCACACAATTGCGCTCCGAACTGCGCGGCGATTTTAAAAATGTCAACAAAACGATCCGCAACGGCTTCGTTTTCGTGGAAGGCGCGTACACTTTTGACCAGAATCACTATTACGCCGCATTCGGCACGGAAACACCCACATCGGGCTATTTTCTGATGACGGCCGGTTTCGGCGGGAGTTTTTTCAGCCCTCGCGGTCAGGAAATCTGCAAGCTGTACGTCATAGCCGACAACCTGCTGGACAGGGCATACCAGTCGCACCTCAGCCGTCTGAAATATGCGCCGGAAAACCCTGCCACGGGCCGGACGGGTGTGTTCAACATGGGCCGGAATGTGAGTTTGAAGGTGCTGGTGCCGTTGGTGTGGAAAGTTTGAGGATTTGATTTGTTGAGGATTTGAGGATTTGAGGATTTGAAGATTTGAGGATTTGAGGATTTGAATACGCGTTCTGTGACCTGCTTTTGCAGTATCGCGTATTCAAATCCTCAAATCCTCAAATCCTCAAATCCTCAACTATTCAAACCTCATCCGCTGGATCCGCACGGCATTCAAAATCGCCAGCAGCGCCACGCCGACATCGGCGATCACGGCTTCCCACATGGTGGCGAGCCCGCCGGCGCCGAGGGCGAGCACGAGGGCTTTTACGGCAAAAGCCAGGCCGATGTTTTGCCAAACCACCCTTCGGGTCGCCTGTGCGATGTCGATAGCGGTGGCGATTTTGGAGGGCTGGTCGGTCTGGATCACCACATCGGCGGTTTCGATGGCTGCATCGGAGCCGAGGCCGCCCATGGCGATGCCGACGTCGGCCAGGGCGAGGGCCGGGGCGTCGTTCAGGCCGTCGCCGGCAAAGGCGAGCCGCACTGTGGGGTCGAGCCGGAGGGCTTCGATTTTTTGCACTTTTTCTTCGGGCAGCAAGGCGCCGTAGGCGGCGTCGAGCTCCAGTTCCTTGCCGATGCTCCCGACGATGTCGGGGCGGTCGCCGGAAAGCATGACGATCTGCCGGATGCCCAATTGCCGCAGCCGCCGGATGGCTGCCGGGGCGTCAGGTTTCAGGGCGTCGGAAGCTTCGAAAAAGCCCGCGATATGGCCGTCTACGGCTACCAGCACCTGCAAGGCGCCGGCATCGGAGGGCGGGGGAGTGAAGCCGTTGACGCCGAAGCGGTCCATCAGTTTTTGATTGCCGACCAGCAAGGCTTTGCCGCCGACCAGTCCTTTCAAGCCCAGCCCGCTCAGTTCTTCAACGTTTTGGGGTTTGGCCAAGGTGGTATTTTGGTTTTCGGCAAACCGCAGCAGCGCGCGGGCCACAGGGTGGTTGGACGCCGATTCCAGCGAGGCAGTCCACTGCAATATTTCTTTTTCCGAAAAACCATTTTCAACGACGCGGAAGTCGCGCACGGCAAAAACGCCTTCCGTGAGGGTGCCGGTTTTATCGGTCACAAGCGTATTTAAACGCGTCATGAGGTCGAGGAAATTGGAGCCTTTGAACAAAATACCATGCCGCGACGCCGCACCGATGCCCCCGAAATAACCCAGCGGGATGGAGATGACCAGGGCGCAGGGACAGGAAATGACCAGAAATACCAGGGCCCGGTACAACCATTGATCAAAAACATACGGCTTCGCAAAAAAAGCCGGCAGCGCCACGATCAGCGCCGCCAGTCCGCATACGATGGGCGTATAAATGCGCGCAAAACGCCGGATAAATTGCTCGGTTTGCGCTTTGCGCTGCGTAGCGTGCTGTACCAGGTGCAGAATGCGCGCCAGGGTGCTTTCTCCATACGGCCGGGTGCTCCGCAGTTCCACGAGCCGGTCGAGGGCGATGCTGCCCGCCAGCACAGTATCTCCGGGCTGAACGATGCGCGGCAGACTTTCTCCCGTGAGCGCGGCGGTATCGAAAGCCGCTTCGGTAGCGCCGAGCAGGATGCTGTCGAGGGCCGCGCGTTCGCCGGGGCGCAGGCGGATGGTTTCGCCGATGGCTACGGCCGCGGGTTTTGTCGCGACAAAATGCCCGTCGCGCAGCACGTTCACCTGGGCGGGGCGCACGTCGAGCAGGGCGCTGATGCCGCGTTTGGCGCGGTGTACGGCGGCATGCTGAAAGGCTTCGCCGACGGCGTAAAACAACATCACGGCCACGCCTTCGGCGTACTGGCCGAGGTAAAAAGCCCCGGCTGTGGCGATGCCCATCAGGAAAAACTCGCTGAACACTTCACCTTTGCGCATGGTATTCAGCGCCTGACGCCACACCGGCCAACCCACCGGCAGGTAAGCCGCGAGGTACCAGAGAAGCCGGAAAAAGGGAACATCGAACCAGGTAAAATTGAAATAATCCAGTGCCAATCCGACCAACAGGAATACTGCGGAAATGCCTGGCGGCAGCCATTGCTGCCAGCCGGAGGTTTCCGTGCCATGGTCATGGTCATGCTCCTCGTGGGCATGGAGGGCATCAGACTCGTCGTGACAGCATTCCTGTGACATGTGGATTTGATTTTCTAAAAGAGAAAAGCGCCTGCAAAGGAAAAAGTTTAATCAGGAAAACGAATTTTGCCCGCAGCGCTTTGGCGCTCCACAAAGTGGAGGCCGGTCTGTAACGGGTCGGTTTGATTCAAATTTATTTTCCATGGACATCCATTTACATCACGAAGCCCATCTCAAAAGTTCAGATTTTATCACCGACATCGTCATCGGCATGTCCGACGGCCTCACGGTGCCTTTCGCACTGGCAGCCGGCATCAGTGGTGCGGTGGCCAGCAATTCTATCGTCACCACCGCTGGTTTGGCGGAAATCATCGCCGGATCCATCGCGATGGGTCTGGGTGGCTACCTGGCCGGCAAAACCGAGATGGATCATTACAGCTCCGAGCTCCGCCGGGAATATGAAGAAGTGGACCGAGTGCCGGAACGCGAAAAACAAGAAGTACGCGAAGTGTTTGCCGAATACGGACTCAGCCCGGAAAGCCAGCACCTCATCGCCGATGAGCTGGCGCAGGACAAGGATAAATGGGTCCATTTCATGATGCGCTTCGAATTGGGCCTCGAAGCCCCCGACCCTCGCCGCGCCACTAAAAGCGCCCTGACGATCGGATTATCCTACATCGTCGGCGGGGTCATTCCGTTGCTGCCTTATTTTTTCACGGAAACGCCGGTGGAAGGGTTGAAGATTTCGGCGCTGGCCACGCTGGCATGCCTGTTTATTTTTGGCTATTTCAAAAGCAAAGTGACGGGACAGCCGCCTTTGGGCGGGGCGCTTCGGGTGATGCTCATCGGCGCTTTGGCGGCGGGTGCGGCTTTCTTTATTGCGAGCCTTCTGTAGCGCCAACCTCCAGGTTGG
>JBGAJY010000075.1:0-22864 GCA_044224705.1 Saprospiraceae bacterium | reverse complement strand
ATCCGATCAAATGTAACCGTCGGCCAGGGGGCTTATGCGAATTTAATAGGGCCGGAGTTAGCATTTGCTCATCAGTTGGATGAGTATTATGAAGACCCCGTCTTGATCATAAAAACTGCCTGGGGAGGAAAAAGCCTGGCCGTAGATTTTCGCCCGCCTTCGGCAGGAGGCACCACGGGTGAATCCTATACGGCCATGATCCAAACCGTGAAGAATGTTACGGAAAACCTGGGCAGCGAATTTCCCGATTTGGGTACGACTGATTTTGAGATTTCAGGATTCGTCTGGTTTCAAGGCTGGAATGACGGCGCATCTGACGACTATTTGAACGAATATGAAAGCAATTTGTACCACCTAACCGACGATGTGAGAAATGACCTGGACAGGCCGGATCTGCCGATCGTCATAGCAAGTTCAGGACAAGGCGGGTTTGAGGCAACGGGCGATCTTTGGGTGCAGAGCATGCAAAATATCGTTTCCGTTGCACAGGAAACGGTGGGATGCAACGATAGCCTTTACGGCGGTAAAGTAGGTTTCGTGAATACGAAACCCTTTTATCTGAATCAATCGGTATCACCCGAAGACGCCGTTTATCACTTCAATAATAACGCCCTTACTGTTTTAAATATAGGAAAAGCTATGGGCGATGAAATGATTTTGGCTATCAACGACATGGCATTTTGCTATCAGGCCTGTAATCCCATAGTTCCGGATGTCGTATCGATAGGCAACAGGGTATGGAACGATCTGAATCAAAATGGCATAAATGACCCCGACGAGCCGGGAATCCCGGGAGTATCCCTGGTGATTTGGTCGGATCCAGATGGGGACGGCATACCCGACTGGCAAGGCTTCGGAGGTGTGCGGGTGACTGATGAAAACGGGTATTACAGATTTTCCGGTTTGCCACCGGGAAACTACGTGGTGTTTGTGTGGCAGGTAAATAACTGGGGGCCCGGGGAGCCGCTGGAACATTTCGTATCGACAAACGGATTCCAGTCCGATGCAAACAATGACCTTGATCTGGACAATAACGGCTTTGGCAATCCTTTCACGGATATCATGTCTGGAATTGTGACGCTTGGAATAGCCCAAGAGCCGCTAAATGACGGCGACCCGTTCAATTGCTATTTTAATTATGATGCCAATGGCAACAATAGCGTCGATTTCGGCTTCTATGACCCCACTGCCCTTTCCGTAAAAAATGATTCAAACGATGAAAAGGATTGGATTCAATTGTTTCCAATGCCCGTCCTGAATACGTTTACGATCAAAGGGAATCCGGGCACGTACCGGTTGGAAATGTATGATCCTGTCGGTCGAATGCTTCAGAAGGATGAATACAACGAAGCCGCTCATACCGTCGATATTTCATCGTTTCCGGCCGGGCTCTATTTTGTTAAGGTAAATAATCAGGCTAACAATTACATTAAAATAATCAAACTAATAAAGATGTAAATTTAAATAATAGATGTGATCAGTCATGCCCCATTGCGGTCATGGTTTAGCGACAACTTCCCCGGCCCAGATAGAGCAATAAACGCCTGTCGCATTCACCTACCAACATTGTCGCATTTGCACCTTCGCTATGCGGTACTTCCGGACGAGATTTGTGTCTTTATTTATAAAAAAGGTGAATCAACATGAGAAAATTTATTGTTTTATCGGTGATGACTTAAAAGTTAACTTTTCGAAAAAGAATATTCATGGCTTTCATCGAGGTTTCTTGTCGTTACTGTCATCTCGCGGATCGGGTTCGCAAGCAAGGGGTTAGCAAGTCTGGACATCAGCGCTACCGCTGCGAGCATTGCCAACGTACCTTCCAACTTGATTATTCCAATTCAGCATACAAGCCTGGGGTCAAAGAACAGATTTTGGACATGGCGATGAACGGTAGTGGGATCCGGGACACTGCCCGGGTTTTGAAAGTCAATATGAACACCGTGATGAGTACGATTAAAAAAAATCGCCGACTGTAGCACCGGTTAATCCTGTCTATGCTCAAACGTCTAAGAAATTGGTTATCAGGCTCGAAGCAGACGAACAATGGTCTTTCGTGCAGCGAAAAAAGAATCAACGCTGGTTGTGGTGGGTCGAAGATTTTGACAGCGGTCAAGTGGTGGCTTTTGTCTTTGGCCACCGTACTCATCGAACCACCCAACGACTCAGAAACCTACTCAAAAGAACATTGCATCCGGGTCAAAAAGCGGTTTACTGATGATTGGTGGGCCTATTTTGACCTGCTCAAACCCAGGAAGCATCAGACCGGCAAACGAAACACGCAAATACTTGAACGAAAACACCTTGATCTCAGAACCCGGATAAAACGACTCGCCCGTCGAACGATCTGTTTCTCGAAACCTGAAATCATGCACGATACCACCATTGGCCAGTTCATCAACTCAGTTTTCTTTGGAATAGAAATTAATCTTTAAGTCACGACCAAAAAAATAACAGATAATATAAAAAATGACATGGAAAAAGGATATAAAAATGTATTTGTTTTCTTCGTGGCAATTGCACTTATGACTTTTATAGGTTTCTATAAAAAGTATTTTTCGCTTGCACCCGATTTTCAGGGACTAAAAAGCATACATCACTATCATGCCATTGCGCTGACAACTTGGCTGACTATGCTGATAGTTCAACCAATTCTAATTGCTAAAAACAAATTGGCAGTCCATAGAATACTTGGAAAGTTTTCTTACATACTTGTTCCTTTTATGTTTTTTTCCATGATTATGGTTTATCATAATCAGTATCTAAATTTCATGGCGGCGGGCAAGCCAGAATCTGAAACTTTGGCTTTTGTTTTCAGCCCTTCAACAGATGCAATACCGTTTTTAATCTTTTACATTTTAGCAATATTGAACAAAAAGAATACTCAAAAACACATGAGATACATGATTGCAACGGGGATAGTAGTCGGAGGACCTGGGCTTGGTCGAATATTTATGACTTGGCTGAATATGGATATTTTAGCTGCAATAGGATTGATGAGCCTTATCACTTTGCTTGTTTTTGTCGGGTTAATTATCTATGACCGATTGAAAAAAAAGAAATTTAAAATAAATCCGTTTACGATAACATTTATCATCTGGCTGATTCCAAATATTCTGATAATTTTCTTTCCAAATACTGAACCCTGGCAG
This sequence comes from Saprospiraceae bacterium, assembly GCA_044224705.1. GTDB lineage: Bacteria > Bacteroidota > Bacteroidia > Chitinophagales > Saprospiraceae > M3007. The sequence continues at coordinate 19,712 of JBGAJY010000075.1, read as the reverse complement.
AGAACTGCAAAATGGATTGTCACTACATTTTAAAATAAAGTGCCACAACAATGCACTCAACTCCAACCGCCGCCAATGCCAACACTCAAAGCCAATGCAGGCGGCGGTATGCCTACTTTCTCCAAGAAACTGCAACACAAGAAGATGTACGCTAAAATGCACTCAGATTGTAAAGAAAATGTGTATTTTTGGTGAAAATTTAGCATTATGCTATCAAAAGAGCGCATAAAAGATGAAATTTCATCTAACCGGTTACTTATTCGCCAGTACGGGATTAGCAAAATTGGCTTGTTCGGCTCTTACTCCAGAGAGGAGCAAAAGAGAGGGAGCGATATAGACATACTCATTGATTTTCAACAGAATAAAGAAACTTTTGACAATTTCATGGCTGTTTGTGACCTTTTGGATAAAATTTTCAAAGGATACAAGGTGGAAGTTGTAACAGCAGGTGGACTAAGCCCATATATTGGCCCTCACATACTAAATGACGTTGAGTATGTCCAAATTGCCAATTGAGTACCTCAGACATATTTATGACGAGTGTGTATTTATCAATAACAGCATATCGCCGGATATGACCAAGGACGACTTGATAGACAACGAGGTGCTAAAACGAGCCATAGTTCGCAGTTTAGAAATTATTGGCGAAGCCACCAAAAAGATCCCGGCAGATATTAAGGGACAATGGAGTAATGTTCCCTGGCGAAATATAGCCGGCATGAGAGACAGACTCATCCACGACTATATTGGGATTAACTATGCAATCGTATGGGATGTAGTTAGAAACAAGATACCTGAAATCACTCCGATCATCGCGCAAATAATTAAGGGCGAATCAAATACATAAGATGTTGGAACTCCGCGTGGCCGCAACCCACCCGCTAAACGCGGCAGCCACCCTCACGCTAGCAGCTATTGCAATTAGGGTGTGTCTGAAAAATGCTCGAGCCGCGTAGACCTCGGAGGTTGGCGGCAAAAAGATGACGAAAAATGGTCTATTCAGCAATGCCGCCAACCTCCGAGGTCTGCTCCTCACGACCTTAAGCAGATTTTTCAGACACACCCTAGATGCAGTCCCAGCCGGAATCCATGAATAGAATAATCTACATTTTCATACTAGCCCTCCTCACCAGTTGCTCAGAACCAGGAAAATCCGTCAGCAATAATTCAGGATTCGCTGTTCGTTTGGACACTTTGAAATGGTATGACCAAAGCAGACAAAGAGAAATTCCCTTTGCCATTTACAAACCCCAAACCGAAAAAACAATAAGAAATCAAAAAGTAGTCGTTATCAGCCATGGCTACGGGCAAAATCAGGGCGGCAGCTATTTGCGTTATTCTTACCTGACCGAATATCTGGCTGCAAAAGGCTATTTTGTCGTAAGCATACAACACGAACTTCCCACGGACAGTCTAATCCCTTCAACCGGAGTCCCGCAAATCGTGAGGCGACCATTTTGGGAGCGCGGTGCAGACAATATCCTGTTTGTCCTCAACGAACTGAAAAAGACCAACCCCGGCTTAGACTACAATCACATTACCTTGATCGGGCATTCCAATGGCGGGGATATGACAGCCCTTTTCCCTCAGAAATACCCACATATCGTTGACAAAATAATCACGCTGGACAATCGAAGAATGGCATTGCCAAGAACTAAAAATCCCAGGATTTATTCCTTGCGGTCAAGCGACCTGCCGGCGGACGAAGGGGTATTGCCGACAGTCGAAGAAGCCAATCGATATGGCATGAAAATTATAAAACTGACAGGCACAAGGCATAATGAGATGGACGACAATGCCAATGACAAACAACGAAAGGAAATTCAGAACTATATATTGACTTTTTTAAAAGACTGACAAACAAGACCAACGGAATTTGAAAAACAAACACCCTGTAACTTCATCTTTTTCATGACCGTACAAGAACAAATCGACACCTATATCGCCAGCCAGCCGGAGCCCAAACGAACTGATCTGCAAGCATTACACCAGCTTGCCCTTCAAGTATCGCCGGCATGTAAATTATGGTTCACCGATGGCAAAAACAGCGAGGGCAAAACGGTTACCAACCCCAATATTGGATATGGACAGTACACCATCAAATATGCGGATGGAACGACCCGGGAGTTTTTTCAAATCGGTTTGAGTGCCAACACAGGCGGGATCTCCGTCTACGTCATGGGCATCGAGGACAAGAGCTACCTGGCCGAATCGTTTGGGAAGAAACTGGGAAAGGCCAGCGTGACCGGGTATTGCATCAAGTTCAAAACGCTGAAAGACATCAACCTCGACGTACTGGAAGCGGCGATACGGTACGGGTTTGAGGCGCAATCCTGACACAACACTAACAATCAATAATGAGATGAAGAGGACAATCATTAATCCGATCATCAAAGACACCGTAACCTTCTTGCAAACGGCCGAGGAATCGGGTAACGCCATAACGGAAGCCGACATTACGCTCATGCCGGGCGGTGGAAACCCCTTGCACTACCACAGGACTTTTTCTGAAACGTTTACTGCGCTTGAAGGTGATCTGGGAATAAAATTGGGTAAAAAAGCCACCAGGATATTAAGACCAGGCGAGTCCTACACGGTTGAGCCTATGTCGTTACACAGTTTCTTCAATCCGACGGAACAAGAAATTAAATTCAATGTCAAATTACGTCCCGGGCATACCGGGTTTGAAAACTCGTTGAGGATTATTTACGGACTTGCCGGAGACGGCCTGACCGATAACAAATCCGTTCCAAAATCATTAAAACATACGGCGATTATAGTGTGTATGAGTGATATGAACCTGCCGGGAATATTTACCTTATTGTTTCCCTTGTTGAAACGGATGGCAGCCCGGGCAAAATCCAGGGGGGAAGAGCAAAAATTGATTGATCAATATTGTATTTAAGAAAAAAGAGCATGAAAATAATTTCTACCATTTTACTTGTGGGCTCCTTGATCATCCTTGGTGCAACCTCAAAGGCACAAGCCCAGTGCCCGGCAGGCTACTCCGAAATCATTGTCCACATTATGCCTGATACTTACCCCAACGAAACAAGCTGGGATATAAAAGATACGGCAAATACCATTATCGCGAGCGGCACTACCAACAACGATACCCTTTGCTATCCCACCGGCAGCCTCCTTCAATTTACCATTCATGATTCATACGGTGACGGAATGTGTTGCGGGTACGGAAACGGTTCTTACGAAGTTTATCTCGACGGTAATTTAATCGCCTCCGGCGGTACGTTTGCTTTTAACGAAACGACCGTTTTTAATTACCCTCCCGGCGCAATCAGCGCAACGCTGTTCAATGCTTATCAGCAGTTGATGGATCATTGCAATAACGTGGCCCTGCTTTCTCCCGCGCAAATAAATTCCCTGGTCGACAGCATTCATAAAAACCATTATTACCTCGCGGATACGCTTCCGGTAATTTCAGCAGCCTTTGACCTGATCAATTGTTATGAAACCAATACGGGCCCTATTTTTCTAAACACCGCTACGACGGGCGGTTTTCCAAACGCGCCGGGAGCGCTGGATGGCTTTGAATATGACCGGGCGATTTACAGGATACAGCAGGAATTATTTGAAGTCCTGTATACGAAGGATAAAATAGCGAAGTACAGCACCTTTCTGCAAGGCAGGAAATACCTGACTTCCGATTATTTCCCCGGGGCTTGTCCACCACCTGTCGACTCCGCTCAGGTATACGTTGCAACCGTTAATGCTTCGATGCCCACCGACTGGGGCAAACCCACGGCATGGTCCAAGACTCCTGCCAGAAGGCCAACTGGTTATTACCTGTCTCCCGGTTCGATTGGCAAGGTCAAGGTGCCCGACATCATGGTGAATGCCGGATACCAAATACTGGTAGGCGCCCACCCCCTCATGTATAACACTATCAATCCGGTCCTGAGATTTTTTAATATTTCCAACACTTACGAGATCACAGATTCTGTAACCCTCATCGCCAATCCTTTCGGCGGCGGAATTTACATCATTACGCCTTACGAGGCTACCGCGGGTTTGCAACAGATAGCATTGACCAACGTAGTGCCGGCGCCGTTCTTTTCGGCAAAAAGTTTTGACGCTACCACGCTCAGCCAATGGCAAAACGTCCAGCGGCATAATCCGGCTCCCTGGGCAGATTTTGAGTCTGAAAAATTCATGATGCAGGTGCCGACGAGTTTTATATACAATTACAGCGACCCTGTGACGCTCATGGCCGATTGGGATGCGCGCATGGACGTGGTTTCAAATTTGTTAGGATACCCGCTGGTTCGCAACAACCAGATCCTTTACGTCATGCTGGACGTACATATCAAGTACCCCGGCTATTATGGAATCGGAAACCCGCAAATCAATAACCCTTATAGTCCGTATGATATTCAGGACGGGAATAGCCAGCACTGGTTTTTGTCGCCCGGCGTCGAACATATGTGGGAATCCGAGTTCCACGAGCTGGGGCACGCCCAGTTAATGGAAAAATTTCCCGGGGAAGAAGAAGCCATTGTGAACCTGCTCTCCGCAGCAATCTATAATGAATTATACGGCATCGACATCGACACCGCATTTGGTCTGTCGTTTGGCAATGAGTATTGGCGCAGCCGTGACCAGTCGGCAATCAACTGGATGGTCACGCATAATTTCCGTATCGGGAACCCCATGGATATTTCCAATTCCACTTTAAACGAAGTCAGGTATCAGCACCGGGGGTATGCCAAATATGTCGAAATCGCTGCGCTGTTTGGCTGGGGCGCGCTGGAGAATTACTACCAGCAGGTAAATCTCGATTACAACAACGGAGTACTCCCCGGGCCCCTCGGGCAAATTGACGACCGCATACTGAAGTTGTCAAAGGCAGCGGGTGTCGATTTGCGTCCATTGATTCATTTCTGGGGCGTGCATCCGCAGGATTCCGCAGCGCTTGCTCTTGCCATCGCGAGCAACGATTTACCGCCTTCTGCCCTCATTTGTAATCGTTTGATGCATTATCAATCGATTATTCCGATGGACAGCACCCAGTTTAGCCAGCATGCCCAGATTTACTTTAACGGCCCCGTCCCTCCCGGCGGTAATCCGGATTATGAAAATGGGTGGTATAACATTTGGCTTCCGCTTTATAACAATTCTCACGGCGAGGCGGTAATCCGGATTATGAAAATGGGTGGTATAACGTTTGGCTTCCGCTTTATAACAATTCGCACGGCGACTCGGCGGTAATTGCCATGCAAAAAATCATCGATACCTACTTTCCTTTGGGTTGTCCTGTCGTGGATGTTCCCGAAGAAATCAATCGTGATAATTACATTTCCGTTTTCCCGAATCCGAACAGTGGTCAATTTACGGTTTCACTTCCGGAGGATAGTGACCAAATAACTGTTTCGGACATACGCGGGCAGCAAGTACTGACCCTAAAAGCAACCCGCAAAACAATAAACTTACAACTGGACAACAGCGGAGTTTACATTATTTCCGTTAAGACAAAGCGAGGAACGGCAACAGGAAAAATAATTGTAAACCGGTGATTCAAGAATGGGCAACTCAAAAATGGGAATACGCATATTTATCCTTGTTCTTTGGGCCATGTCAGCTGTGTTTGCGGCATGCTCCAGCCAGGTGACAAACAAGCCGGACAAACCCGGATTGCCCTCCGACAGCTCATCCATATTCCTTCAAAAATCCGGTGCATCAAAGGCAGACAGCACGGCTTTATCCAAAGTCGAACTGACAAAAATATATGCTCAGGCTATTGCCGACTACATAAAGGCAGTTGACGCAAAAGACAAAACAGTTCCGGATACCTTGTTCTTTGGGAAACGGGCATTTGGGCAGCCGGATGATTTTCCGGACATCAAACTGCCTAAAACGATCGAAAACACGGAGATCAGACTTGTCAGCCCCGAAGCCGGACAAGCCATGCAGGAAGCGCGAAAAAGCAGGGTTTATATCAATATGATAGGCTGGGTGGACAAAAAGCAGGCTCAATTTGTCCTCGTGACCTTTTCAAACGGGATTGAGCATAAATTCGATTGTTATATCGACTATAAATACAACCCTTCGCGAAATGAGTTTGAGTTAGAAAAATTACGGTTTGAATAATCAATTCATAATAAACAAAGGAGGTCGCAGATTTGGGCGTGTCTGAGTGCAGACCTCGGAGGTTGGCGGCGATAACCTCGAAAAAAAGGACTACTTTAAAGCGCTGCCAACCTCCGAGATCTACGCACCTGCGGCATTTCTCAGCCCCCCCGGATTGTACAATGCACTTAGTTATTGTAAAAAAGCTGTCAGGATGGACTTCGAAATCATTGAAACTCTGAGATTAATCCTCAAAGGGCTCTCCCCGGAAGGCATGCGGTACATTTTCGAGAACCATTCAAAAGAGGAAATAAAAAGAATGCTGGGTCACCATTCGGAGGAGGACTATCAAAAAGAAGAATACAAGCACAAAAACGGCTACTCCTGTTACAACCGGAGTTTCAGGCTGTTTCTGCTGACGGATAAAACATCCGGCGCCGTTATCGGGCGATGCGGGATCCACAACTGGAATGCCGACCACCGGCGGGCAGAAATTGGCTATTCGATGACGGACGAGCGCTACAAAAGGATAGGCTTGATGACCGAAGCGGTGGGGGCGATCCTTGAATACGGGTTCCATCAAATGGATTTACACAGGATAGAGGCGCTCGTCGGGCCGCGGAACATCCCTTCGCAGAGAATAATGGAAAAATTCCATTTTATAAAGGAAGGGGTGTTGCGGGAGCATTATTACACCGACGAACAATTTGAAGATTCGGTGGTGTTTTCTAAGCTTCGCCAGGAGTATATTGACGAAAGGCATGAACAAAAACTGTAAAACGCTCATCGCGTCCTGATTTTTTTGGTAAACTCCTTGGATATGACCAGGCTCACTTTCCGCCTTTCTATTTTTTCCTTGTCCTTCGTTTTGACCTGTTTTACCACCTGCAAGGGGCAGAACCAACCGATTGCGCGCCTCACCGTAGACGAGCAAATAAAACAGGTTGAAAACAATCTCGGCGGCAGGCTGAAAATAGAAGGAGAACACTGGAATATTCTAGACCGGATGGCTTATTATAAATTCAACGGCGTCAGCATTGCGGTGATTCAAAACTACCAGGTCGTGTGGGCGAAAGGTTATGGCTGGGCCGACGTAATCGAAAAAAGACCCGTCACGGAAAACACCTTGTTCCAGGCAGCATCGGTCAGCAAATCGATCAACAGCATGGGGGTTTTGAGATTGGCACAGGACCATAAGCTGGATTTAAACACCGACATCAACCAATACCTCACTTCCTGGAAATTTCCCTACGACGCTCATTCGAACGGAAAAAAAATTACCACTTTAAATCTGTTGACCCATACGGGAGGCGTCGCCAGCAGTGCGCCCGAATATGTCTATAAAGACAACATACCTACATTAATACAAACCCTGAATGGAGAAGCAGCGCCTTCCCGGTTTGTGTATTCGAGGGTGGCGCCCGCCCGCTCTGTCGCGGAACCGGGAATCAGTTACCAATATTCCAACAACGGCATCGGCATTACGCAGGTGATGGTGAGCGATATTACCGGAAAACCATACGAGCAATATATCGACGAGACTGTTTTTAAGCCACTGGGAATGAGACACAGCTGCTATACCGACGATTCGATAAAAAGCCGGCAACACGTTTTGGCAACCGGCTACCTGAATGGCGTGGAAATTCCCGGAAAACATGTCCTCATCCCCCTTATGGCTGCCGGGGGCCTATGGACCACACCTTCTGATTTGGGGAAATTTATCATTGAATTGCAGCTGTCCTGCCTGGGCAAATCCAACAAGGTGCTTTCCAGGGAAATGACGAACAGAATGCTCACGCCCTATATGGATTCCATTGCGCCCGGCATATTTTTGAAAGAAGTCGGTGGATGCCTTTATCCAGGAAATCATCAACAGCGTGGCCACGGTATACCACTGGGAGGGTTTTTATCAACCGGTCTACAAAAAGGCCGTCAGCCTTCCCGACAGCACGCTGCAAAAATACGTGGGCGTTTATAAGACCCCGGACGACCGGTACACCCTGATCCTGAGAAAGGAAAACGGGTATTCCCTTTTCGCGGATGGGACCTACAGCAAGATGTATTTTACCAACGAGACCGACTTTTTTAATGTAGAGTTTCCCACGGAAAAACATTTCCTGAAAGATGCCTCAGGCCGTATTACAGGCTATACCAGGACCCTGAACGGCGAACCGCAGTCGCCACTGACGAGAATTTCCAGCCCTGCCGCCTTGACGGGAGACGAATCTTTTTTCGGTACCGTCGGCTGGGCGTTCCTGGAAAACAAAAACTTCTACGAGGCGAACGCCTGTTTAAAACGGGGGCTGGAATTGCATCCCCGTTCATTGATGATCGAAATGAATCTGGCGCATTCCTTCCTGTTCAATAACGATTACGCGGCCGCTTTAAAAATTTATACATCCCACCTCAACGAAACGGTTACGACGGATATCAAATGGCAGGACATGATACAGTCGGATTTTGTGTTTTTTAACCACAACGGGTTCGATAAAAGCCTGATGGACAGGGTTTTTGCGGACCTTCGATTGGAGATTCCGGAAGGGTACGACCATGAGCGTTGATTATACCTGCCGGGAAACTTACTGAAACCAATGAAGCATTTACAATGCCTTGCCTATCAAAGCCGGCCATCGACGGCCCCGGTAGCAGTCTCCACGTCAACGGCAGGCCGTTCGGACCATCCATCCAGGAATAAAATCATCCTTATTTTCGGCTGCACTCTTTTGACCGTAACCGCATTGGGCCAAACCTGTCAGAACCCCGGGGCGAGATTGGCGCGCCTTACCGCAACCACCGTAACCAAAGATTCCATCCATCAGCGGGTAAAAAACGACCTTGATTTTATTCGACCAACCCGGCAGGACACCATTGCCGATATAGGAAGCTTTGACGGCTATTATCCCGCTGTTTATTCTATCTTTTCAGACTCGGTCGTTTTTTATTTGAACGACATTACCAATGCGGGATTTGCTCACCTGGACAGTATTAAAGCCGCTTGTGCACGAATAAGAGGGCGCGATTTTTCAAATAAATTTATCATCCGTATCGGAACCGACAGCTCGACCAACTTGCCCGGCCATTTTTTCAACAAAGTGGTGATACGTGACGCATTGCATCATTTTAAATCAAAGGACGCCATGCTGCTGGACGTAAAACGAATAATGAAACCCCAGGCAAGCCTGATCTTATTCGAACCGGTCCGGGGCAGAAACCTGAACACTGAGACGCTTTGCAAAGGTGCCATGACCGCCGAAGAACTGCTGGGGCTGATGAACAAAAACGGGTTCACGCTGACCAGAGAACTTTCACAAAATACCGGAGGCACCTGGTTTGAATTCAGACGGAAAGATGATTGACAGCCTCAGCTTGCGGGTTTTGCAAGCGGTTGCCGATATAGGTGCAGTCCTTTCAATTATTTCAGCTCATGCCCTGAAACAACTTTAACCGGCTATAAACGCATACAAGCAAATTGAAAACAATGAAAATCAAACCCGTCTATTTTCTCGCCCTGGGAATCGTAACGGTCACCGCCGCCCACATGACAGTTGCAATAGATTTGGCAGGGTGGATAGCCTGTGTTCCATTCCTGATTTACCTGCAGCAAACAAGAGGCCTCAAATCCAGGTTGCTTTTTCTGGCGGGTCTCGTTGCAGCCTGGTCGGTTTGCATCGTGAAAATAGTTTCGCCGCCGATGCCGTGGGCAATGGTGTTTCTCTTTTCCGTTCCGATCAGTTTGTTCCATCTGCCCGGTTATTTGTTGTGGGACAGGTTCAAGGACCGTACGTGGGCTACGCTGTTATTCCCTTCGGTGATGGCAGTGATGGAATGGATCCAGTACACTTTCACCCCGTTCGCGAGCTGGGGCGTTGCCGCATATACGCAATCGCATAGCATAGCGCTCATGCAGAGCGTTTCGCTCTTTGGCATGCCGGGATTGAGTTTTCTGGTGTATTGGGCCAACGTTTCAATGGCAGAAATCGCCGTGAAGAAAAAAACCACCCGGCTCAATTTTCAAATTCCCCTGGCAGTGGCGCTATTGCTGGTCGTGTTCGGCGCTTTGAGGTACGATTTAAGTAAAACAAGCGGCAAGGACACCCTGAAAGTTGCCGCCGTCGGAACGGATTCGGACGTGCGCGGATTCCCGTTGCCCTCCAGGGAGCGCAACGATGAGGTGAAGCGGAATCTGTTCAGCCGAACGGCGTTTGCTGCGCAGAGCGGCGCGCGGCTGGTGGTGTGGAACGAGGCTTCCACCTTCATCCTGCCCGATGAAGAAGCCGCATGGAGCGATTCTTTATCCGCGCTATCCAAACGGCTGAGGGTTTCATTGGTGGCGGCTTTCGTTGTACCGCTTTCCGAATCGCCGGTGCAATACAAGAACAAGTATTTGTTTTTCGATTCGACGGGAACACTGCTATTCACCTACAACAAACACCAGCCCGTGCCCGGCGAACCCGCGGTAAAGGGAACCGAACCACTGAAAGTGTTTGATGTCGCAGGCGTGACCACGGGCGCCGTCATTTGTTACGACTACGATTTCCCCTATCTCGCAAAAGGCTACGGCGCCTTGAAGGCGGACCTTGTTGCCGACCCCTCGTCCGACTGGCGGGGAATCGATCCTTTGCATACGCGGATGGCCGCTTTCCGCGCCGTCGAACAGGGTCATTCCATTCTGCGCTCGACTCGATTGGGCATGTCTGCCGCGATCACGCCTTACGGCGAATTTTCCTCCCAGATGAGCAGCTTTGACCACAACGACAAGGTGATGATGGCGCATTTGCCTGCCAGGGGGGTGACGACGGTCTATTCCGTGGTCGGGGACCTGTTTGTATATCTCTGTATGGGTTTTACCGGATGGTTCCTGACGGTTCAGATTCGAAGGGGGCGCCGCTTTTGAAACATTTACACCCTTTTTACAATGTTTTACAATTGAAAAAGCCCTGAGCAGTCTGCCCCAATACCTTTGCTGGAAAACGGATAAATGAAGAACTATTGCTCCTTTCCGCTGCACTGCACCCTGCTTTTCATCCTGGCTTTTTTCGATTCCTGCAGCGGGCAGCCCCCTTCAAATGATTTAAAAAGCACCAATCCCGGGTTGGATGCAGCGGCTGTAACGGATGCGCAAATCGACGAGTACGTGGTGGAAATATTCGAGGACAGCAAGGGCAACCTGTGGTTTGGAACCCTGCTGAGCGGCGTGGCGTGTTATGATGGAAAAACGCTCCGCTATCTCTCTGAAAAAGACGGGTTAGCCGGCAATGCGGTAGTCAGTATCAAGGAGGACAAGGAAGGCAATATGTGGTTCGGCACACATTCCGGCCTTTCCATTTATGATGGAAAAACGTTCGCCAATTTCACCCAAAAAGACGGCCTTTGCGACGACCGGGTGGCCAATATCCTGATCGACAAGGCCGGCACCGTCTGGATCGGTACGTGGAACGGCGTTTGCCGGTACAACGGCGGCATTTTTTTAAATTTCCCCGTTCCGGTACCCGATATAAAACTGTTGCCATACCAGAACACCATGAACTGGGTCACGGAAATCGTGGAAGACAGCAAAGGCAACATCTGGTTCGGCCGGGACGGTTACGGCGCCTGCAAATACGACGGGAACACGTTCACCCATTTCACCAAAAAAGACGGACTTCCTTCCAATAACGTTCAGGATATTCAGGAGGACGGGCAAGGCCATATCTGGTTCGGGTGCCGGGTCGTGCAGCACGACCATCCCGATCCCAAGGCAAGGACCGGAGCCGGCGGTCTTTGCCGGTATGACGGCAAAACGATGATTCTATATCCCGAGTGGGAAGGCCTTAGTAAAAACGACATTTACAGCATCTATGCGGACAAAGCGGGCAACATCTGGATCGGCGCAACCGGCGTCGGGGTTTACCGGTACGACGGAACAACGTTCAAAATGTACAAAGGGACCAACCGCATGGACCTGACTTACAGTTTTGGCGTCCAGGATATTTTGGAAGACCGGAATGGAAAGATGTGGTTCGGCTTCTCCGGCGGACTGTTCCGGCTTGTCGATTCGTCCATTATCAATGTTACGCAGAACGGGCCTTGGGATTGACTCCCCTTGAAATCGATCGTGCCCTGAAAACACCTCCGGAAAAAGTTACAAAAAAAATTTGCGTAGTTAAATGGCTACATTTACATTTGTAGCCAAATAACTACGCAATGAACTTAAGACGAGACGTGTTTCAGGCCATCGCAGACCCCACGAGAAGGGCCATCCTTCTGCTGGTCGCCTCCCAATCCATGACGGCAGGCGCAATCGCCGCCAATTTCGACACGGCACGACCGACCGTTTCCAAGCACCTGCAAATACTCACCGAATGCGAATTGCTCGAACAAGAGCAAAATGGCAGGGAAATCCACTACCATTTAAATCCCCAAAGGATGAAGGAAATAGCAGACTTTATCGAGCCCTTCCGCCAGATGTGGGAGGGCAGGTTTAACGCGTTGGAAAGTGTGATGAAAAAATACCAAGCTAAAAAATAGCGTGCTATGGAACTAAAAACGAAGATCACGGCCGAAGACGGCAAGCAGGAATTGCGGATCACCCGGGAATTCGATCTGCCTTTGGAACTGTTGTTCAAAGCCTACGTGGAGCCCGAAATCGTGGAGCAATGGATGGGAACAAAAGTGCTGAAACTCGAGAATAAAAACCACGGCAGCTGGCAATTTGAAACGACCGATCCAAAGGGAAACAAACACGGGTTTCATGGGGTAATCCATGAATTCAGTCCGAATCGGAGAATCACCCGGACGTTTGAGATGGCGAATACGCCCTTCCCTGTTCAACTGGAGTTCCTGGAATTCGAAGCACTCACCGACGACACCAGCAGGCTCAACATGCATATCGTCTACCGCTCGGTTGCCGACCGCGACCAGGTGCTGCAACTGCCTTTCGCACAAGGGATAAATATGGCCCACAACCGCCTGGAAAGCATCGTATCCAGGTTAAAATAATCCGGTGAGTGAGATTTTGCCTGCGCTGTTGCTGCTGGTTCTAACCGTATTATCGTGGTATCTCCGGCCTGCGGACCGAAGCATTACCCGCTTATCCAAATAATGAACACTATGGAAAAGGATAAAAAAGGCTTGTCCCCCGAACAACATAAAGCGCTGCTCGGCGCGCTCAAAACCCGTTTTGAAAAAAACATGAATCGCCACACCCGCCTGGCTTGGTCCGAAGTGCAAGCCAGGCTGGAAGCCAGGCCTGACAAACTCCGGTCGCTCCACGAAATGGAAACATCCGGCGGCGAACCGGACGTCGTCGGTCAGGATGCGGCCACAGGGGAATACATTTTTTATGATTGCTCGGCCGAAAGTCCGGCTGGCCGGAGAAGCCTTTGCTACGACGAGGAAGCGCTGGAGTCCAGAAAAGAACACCAGCCGGACGGCAGCGCAGTGGGTTTGGCGGCCGCCATGGGCATCGACCTGTTAACAGAGGAAGAATACCGGGCCCTGCAGCAACTGGGAAAATTCGATCTGAAAACGTCGAGCTGGGTAAAAACACCCGCAGCTATCAGGCAACTCGGCGGCGCCCTCTTTTGCGACCGCCGCTTCGACCATGTTTTTGTGTATCACAACGGCGCAATCTCCTACTACGCCGCCAGGGGGTTCCGTGGCTCGCTGCGGGTCTGATGATTCCATTGCGCTCATTTCCCCGGCTGGCTCGGCCGCACCTCGATCTTGCTCGGCAGGGTGCGCGGGTTCATTTTCAGCAGGTCGGCCACCATCTGGCCGAGGTCTTCGGGCTGGATTTTCCAGGCATCGCCGGGATTGGGTTCGTGGTTGTTGAAATGGGTGGCCACCGAGCCCGGCATGATGGTGGAACATTTGACGCCGGATTCGCGGAGGTCGAGCATCACGGCCTGCGTGAAGCCAACCAGGCCAAACTTGCTGGCATTGTAGGCCGCGCCCGCGGCGAAGAAATTGGTGCCGGCCAGACTGGCGATGCTGATGAAATAGCCTTTGGATTGAATGAGCGCATCCACCGCCGCTTTCAGGCTGTAAAAAACGCCGGTCAGGTTGGTGTCGATGGTTTCGTGCCACTGTTCCGGCGTGAGCGTGGTGATGGGCGCAAAATGGCCCAGTCCGGCGTTGGCGACGAGCACGTCGAGCCGGCCGAAGGTTTCAAGCGTTTGCGCCACCGCCTTTTGCTGGGCGGAAAAATCGCGCACATCGGCCACCAGGGCGAGTACTTTACCGGGACCAACGGCGGACAGCCGGCGGGCCGCTTCCTCGGCGGACGCCTGGTGGCGACTGGTGATGGCAACGTTCATGCCTTCCTTGAGCAGGATTTCGGCAATGCCGTAGCCGATACCTTTACTTCCCCCGGTAATCAGGGCTGTTTTTCCTTGCAGATTGTTCATAGTGCTCCTGAAACGAAACAAAATGGAAATGGTTGAAAGGGGATTTTCATTCGCCTCCTTTTGGCAAGGTTACCGACACCAAACCGTATCCTTTCGTCCGGATTCGGGCACCTTCAGTTCGGTTTCGGACGTTTTTTTTCAATAATGCCATTCTAAAAAGCTGATTTTCAGCGTGTTGGGCAAATGGCACAAGGCTTGGGCAAAGTATTCAGCACACATAAAAACATGATCAAAAACTACCTCACCATCGCCCTGCGCTCCTTGTGGAAAAACAAGGGCATCTCCGCCATCAACATCATCGGCCTGTCGGTCGGTTTGGCCTGTTTTGTACTGTTTTCGCTGAACGTTTTGAATGAGTACAGTTTTGATCGTTTTCACCAAAAAGCAGACCGTTTGTTCGCGGTTTACGAAGCCATCGGTGAAATCAGCGGTCAGCCCGCTCAAAAAGAGCACAATTTGCCCATGCCCCTCGGTCCGGCGCTGAAAGCCGACTTGCCCGATGTCGAACGGTTTGCGCGGTTGCAGGGGCAGGGCGAAACCTTTCTGATCCGCACCCCGAACGGCGTAGTGGAAGAGCAGGCGTGTTTTACGGACCCCGCATTTTTTGAAATGTTCAGTTTCCCGTTTTTATTCGGGGATGCGACGACAGCGCTCGCAACACCGGGCAACGTGGTTTTGACCGAAAAAATGGCCCAAAAACTGTTCGGAGAATCCAACCCAACCGGTAAAACATTGGAAATCAATATCATCGGGGGAAATCATTTCGAACCGTTTATCGTCTCTGCTGTCGTAAAGGATTTACCTTCCAATTCGACCCTCCAGTTTGGCATTTTAATGCCATTTGAAAAATTCGCCGCCAGCGAGCGCGGCAGGGGAGCCTCGACGAACTGGGGCCAACTGTCCATGCAAACCTTCGTTGAACTGCGTCCCGGTTCCGGCTTGCCCAAAAACCAGGCTCGCCTGGACCAGTTTTTCCTGAAATACTATCCCGACGTTGAAAAAACATTGCGCGCAAACGGTCTGTGGAGCAAAGCGGAGCCGCCGGTTAGCTACGGCCTTTTACCCATCCGGTCGCTGCACCACGACCCGGATTTGGGCGTAAATCCTTCCCTTTCGTTGATTTTGCTGGCTATCGGGAGCATTATCCTGCTCATCGCCTGCATCAATTTTACGACGCTGTCCATTGGCCGTTCGGCGGGCCGTGGCCGTGAAATCGGGGTGCGCAAAGTTGTTGGCGCGAGCCGGGGCCAGTTGTCCAGGCAGTTTTTAATGGAGGCGGTTTTGCTCAGCAGCCTTTCCATGGCGACAGGCGTGGTGCTGGCCATGGGGCTGTTGCCTGTTTTTAACCGGCTGACCGACAAGCAATTAGCATTTGATTTCAGTCAATTCCCCGAACTCTTCTGGCTCGTCCCTGGGCTGGCCCTGGTGGTCGGCGCGTTGGCGGGGAGTTACCCCGCTTTTGTGCTGTCCGGGTTTTCGACGCTGGAAACCTTAAAAAGCAAATTGAAAATCGGCGGGGAAAACTGGTTTACCAAATCGCTGGTCACCTTTCAATTCGTGCTTTCGGTCGGCCTCATGGCCTGCACTGTCATCATGCTGCGGCAGGTAGATTTTTTGCGTTCGAAAGACCTGGGGTTTGACAAGGAAAACGTGGTGGTGGTGAATGCCGACGGCGCAGTCGACCCGACGCTATCCCTCGCTCGCTTTCGTCAGGCACTGTCCAATCAACCGGATATCAAGGGCATCAGCGGAGCAGAATTGTCACTCGGCGCAGGTGCGGGTTTGAGCAATTTCAGGTTCGAATATCAAGGGAAAATCAAGACCATTTTTGAATATTTTATTGACCCGGAGTACCTGAATGTGCTACAACTTCCGCTTGCGTACGGGAGAAATTTCGACCCGAACGTCGTACAGGACAGCGTGACGTCGGTTATCCTGAATGAAACTGCCGTCCGCGATTTCGGCTGGACGAACGAAACGGCGCTCGGCCAGGTACTCACGGGCTACAATGAACAGGACCCAAAGCGCAACCCTGTCGTGATCGGCGTAGTGGGTGATTTCAATTTTCGCTCACTCCACGAAAAGGTGTACCCGATGATGTTCAACATGTTCCATGACTACATGCCGCGCCAGTTTTTCGTGCGCATCGCTCCCGGCGACCCGCGTCGCGCGCTCGACCAGATGCAGGCCGCCTGGACCCGGACGGAGCCCATTTTGCCTTTCCGCTATACTTTTCTGGATGAAAATCTTGCGAAATATTATGCCGCCGAGTCGCGCATGAGTACGACCATCGGATGGGCCGGCGGCATTGCAGTGTTTCTGGCATGTTTGGGATTGTTTGGTTTGGCAGCCCTGTCGACGCTGAATCGCACCAAAGAAATCGGCATCCGAAAGGTTCTCGGCGCTTCGGTGGCCGGCATCACCGAACTTTTGGCCAAGGATTTTTTAAAACTGGTGGTCGTGGCTATCGTCATCGCTTCACCCATCGCCTGGTATTTTATGAATGAATGGCTGGAGGGTTTTGCCTACCGGATTGAAATGCAATGGTGGATGTTCGCCCTTACCGGTGCGGCGGCGGTGATGATTGCATTTTTAACGGTCGGCTTTCAATCGGTGAAGGCAGCGATGGCTGATCCGGTGAAGAGTTTGCGGAGCGAATAAAACAACCTGATACCACAGGAATAATATAAAAAGAGGTGGCTTGACAACAGGCCACCTCTTTTATTATTCCGTTCAATTACCTTGACCTATCAGCCCAGGTCGAAGCGGTCAAGGTTCATCACCTTGTTCCATGCCGCCACGAAATCCTGTACAAATTTTTCCTGCGCATCGCTGCATGCGTAGACTTCCGCAAGGGCCCGCAGTTCAGCGTTCGAGCCGAAGATCAGATCGACACGGGTGCCGGTCCATTTGTGTTCTCCCGTGGTGCGGTCGCGGCCTTCAAACACATTTTGAGCATCCGTGGATGCCTTCCAGGTTGTGCCCAAATCGAGCAGGTTGACGAAGAAATCGGTGGTGAGCGCTCCGGGGCGTTTGGTAAAAACGCCGTGTTGGGACTGATCGAAGTTCGTGTTCAGCACCCGCATGCCGCCGATGAGTACCGTCATTTCAGGGCCCGTGAGCGTCAGCAGCTGCGCTTTGTCCACCAGCATTTCCTCTGCGGAGGCGCTGTGTTTGGGTTTGAAGTAGTTGCGGAATCCGTCGGCGGCCGGTTCCAGCACGGCGAAAGAAACCACGTCGGTTTGTTCCTGCGAGGCGTCGGCCCGGCCCGGTGTGAAGGGCACATTTACTTCGAAACCTGCATTTTTTGCGGCCTGCTCGACGGCTGCGCATCCGCCGAGGACGATCAAATCGGCGAGTGAAACCTTTTTACCGCCGGATTGCGCATCGTTGAACGAAGTTTGAATGCCTTCCAGGGTGCTCAGCACCTTGGCCAGTTGGGCCGGGTTGTTGACCTCCCAATCTTTTTGCGGGGCAAGTCGAACGCGCGCGCCGTTGGCGCCGCCGCGTTTATCGGAGCCGCGGAACGTCGAGGCGGAGGCCCAGGCGGCCGATACGAGTTGGGACACTGACAGCCCGGAATTCAGTATCCGGCTTTTCAGCGCAGCAATGTCATGTGCGTCGATCAGCGGGTGCGTAACGGCCGGGATCGGGTCCTGCCAGATGAGTTCTTCCGCTGGCACTTCCGGTCCGAGGTAGCGCGCGCGGGGCCCCATATCGCGGTGTGTCAGTTTGAACCATGCGCGGGCAAATGCGTCGGCGAACTCATCCGGGTTTTCGAAGAAGTGCCTTGAAATTTTCTCGTACGCAGGGTCCATCCGCAGGGCGAGGTCGGTCGTCAGCATGATCGGCGTATGACGCTTGGAGGGGTCGTGCGCATCCGGCACAGTACCTTCGCCCATGCCGTGTTTGGGCTTCCATTGATGGGCGCCCGCGGGGCTTTTGGTCAGTTCCCATTCGTAGCCGAACAGGTTCCAGAAAAAGTTATTGCTCCATTTCGTCGGCGTGGTGGTCCATGCGCCTTCGAGACCGCTGGTGATGGTGTCTCCTCCGTGTCCGCTGGCAAAGGTGTTTTTCCAGCCCAGGCCTTGTTCTTCGATGCTGGCGGCAGCGGGCTCGGGGCCTACGTACATTCCCGGATTGGCAGCGCCATGGGTTTTGCCGAAGGTGTGTCCGCCGGCAATCAGGGCCACGGTTTCTTCGTCATTCATGGCCATGCGGCCGAAGGTTTCCCGGATATCGCGGGCTGCCGCGAGCGGGTCGGGATTTCCGTTAGGGCCTTCCGGATTGACGTAAATCAGTCCCATCTGAACGGCAGCGAGAGGATTTTCCAGTTCGCGGTCGCCCGTATAACGCTTGTCTTCGAGCCATTTGCCTTCCGAGCCCCAGTAGATGTCTTCCTCGGGTTCCCAAACATCCTCACGGCCGCCGGCGAACCCAAAGGTCTTGAAGCCCATCGATTCGAGGGCGCAATTGCCGGCGAGGATCATCAGGTCGGCCCAGGAAATTTTCCGGCCGTATTTCTGTTTGATGGGCCAGAGCAGCAGGCGGGCCTTGTCGAGATTGGCATTGTCGGGCCAGCTGTTAAGCGGCGCAAAGCGCTGGGTGCCGGAGCCCGCGCCGCCGCGTCCGTCGGAGATGCGGTAAGTACCCGCGCTGTGCCACGCCATACGAATCATGAACGGCCCATAATGCCCGTAGTCGGCCGGCCACCAGCTTTGGGAATTGGTCATCAGCGCGAAGAGGTCTTTCTTCACGGCATCCAGGTCGAGGGTTTTGAATTCCTCCGCATAGTTGAACTTCTCGCCCATCGGATTGGACACGGAAGAGTGCTGACGGAGAATGTTCAGTTTCAACTGATTGGGCCACCAGTCGCGGTTTCTCGTGCCGCCACCGGCCACCTGCCTGAGCGCGCCTCCGGAAAACGGGCATTTGTTTTCGCCGTTCGCCTTGGAACTTGTATTGTTGCTATCCATAATAAGGTGAATTTTTGAGTCAACTGAAGCGCAAATTTGTCAAAAGGTTCAAGTATTCAAATCATTTTCATCACTCAAAAGAATGACCTTGATCAAAATGAAGAACATCCTCCTGCGGCAGATCAGGGAAACCCGAAAAGAACCGGTTTTTGACGAGGTTTTCAGCATTCGCAGGCTTCTGGAATTACTGGCGGGAAAGACATGGTCCAGGAATTGCACCGGCATAATTTCTTTTTCATACTTGTCCTGGAAACGGGAATGGGTG
>JBGAJY010000074.1:0-22977 GCA_044224705.1 Saprospiraceae bacterium | reverse complement strand
GTTCAGGGCGACAGCACCAACTTCGATGGCGACAGCGGCTCGGCCCTGCAATTCAACATCGCGCCTTCCATCGGATATCTCGTGGCCGACAATTTTGCCCTGGGCATCGGCATGGACTATCAGAAAGTGCGCTCCGAAACGCCCATCGACCCCACAAATCCGGCCGGGGGCGTGAAAGTAACCGCGGATGTCGACCTGCTCTTTGGTCCCTTCGGGCGGCTGTATCTGCCGGTCATGGACGATCAGGCCTTTTTCATCAGTTCCATCGTCGGATTCGGGCATTCCAACGACCAGTTCGACCTCGGCAGCGGAGAGCAGCAGCGCATTGAAACCAATCTGCGCTCCATCAGCCTCGGCGTGGGTTATACCATCCTGGCAACCAACGGTTTCGGATTGGAAACGTTGGTGAAATACAGTTTCAATCGCTCCACCACGGACCTTTCCATCGACGGTGTGGAGCGCTCATCAATTCGTCTCAAGACACTTTTGCTCGACTTTTCGGTGAGCCTCCCAGTTTACATCAGTGGCAATAATAAATACGAATAAAAAAGATGAGAGAACTGGACTGAGAAGGATACGCGGCCCAAGGGACGGTGGCTGCGCCACTACTGTCGTTTTCTGTAACTTCGTACATGATACAACATATTGAAAACCAGTGAAAAAACGTTACTTAAAGGAGGGCCTTAAAAGCCTGATTTTGTACACAAAATTATCTCTCCACATAAAACAACCTTGATTATGAATCGCCAAAAATTGTTTATCATGGCACTGGCGCTGCCGTCGTCGGCGCCGCCGTTGCTCTGCTGTTGGCCCCTGAAAAAGGCTCCGTCACGCGGAAAAAACTCGGCCTTCGCGCCCGTAACCTGGAAGACTACCTCGATGAAGTCGTGGCGAAAGGCAAAAAGACCTGGCGTGAAGCCAAGGGCGAAGTGAAAGGGAATTACGAGGATTTTGAAGCCTACATGGAACACGTGGTGAAAGAAGGCAAAAAAACCTGGGCAAAGATGAAAGCCGACCTGGATCAACAGGCTGAAAATGCCGCTCAAGACGGTGAAACCTACCTCAGCCGCCTGGTCCATGAAGGCAAGCGCGCCTGGACCAATCTGAAACAAACCGCCGGCGATGCCGTCCAGGAAGTGGGCGACGTCGTTCGCGACAAAGCCAGCGAATACCGGCAAACTGTCCGCGAAGACGGCCGCAAAGTGAAAACTGATCTTCAGGAGATCAGCTGATTGTTGTGAAGGGTTGATAAAGGGCTGATGGGGGTTTAGCAGAAGTTTATAAGGTTTATAAAAGGGTGGGTAAATGCTCTCAACCTTTATAAACCCTGTAAACCCTCATCAACCCCTTATCAGCCCTTACTCTTTTCCTTTTCTTCGCCGTTATTTTGTGACATTATGCAACAGCCGATACTCAAAACCATGGAAACCCAAACCGACAACGGAACCGAGCAGTCCCCTCCAACCAAACAGGGAACAGCCGACCGAACAGCTGACCACTCACCTCGAGACGCGTTGGGAATATGCCACCCTGGGTTTTACTGAAAATGTCGGAGGTCGTCTCCGGCCTTGCCAGCCTGCTGGCTGCCGCTTTGTTCGGGCTGATGCTCTTCCTGTTTCTAAGCCTTGGATTTGCCCTTTGGCTCGGCGACGTGCTGGGCAACCGTGCCGGCGGATTTGCGCTGGCGAGCCTGATGTTTATTCCAATGGGCATTGCGTCGTACATTTACATCCGCCCTTTTCTACGGGAAAAAATTATTCAAACTGTCTTGAAAGATGATGACGATATTCCGAACGAAAGCTGATGTGGACAACCTGGTCGAATTGCGCCGCAGAAGAGCAGTGCTCGCTGCACGGATCAAAACGCAGCGCGAGGAACTGAACAGCACCCTCAAGGATATCAGGGAGGATCTGAAACCCGCCCAGCTGATCAAAAACACGCTCGACGCTTTTTCGCGACCCATCGACAGCGGTATTCTCGGCGCTTTCCTGCAGAACCCTGCGGGACTTCGGCTGGTGACCAACTTTGCCATTACCACCCTGATTCGCAGCAATACCAAAGGCGTCCGGCTGCTTCGTGCGGTGGCGCCTGCGGTGATCCAGGCGTTGCCCGGGGTCGTAAGACTCACCAGAAATCTGTGGAAGAATCGCGGCAAAAAAAAATTGTTACCCCGGCAGGCCGATCATCAACAGGCTGAACACGAGGTTGCGGACGATAACGGTGTCTAGCCAATATTTGCCGATGGTGCGTACTACATCGAGCAGTTTTTCGAACGAAATAGGTTTGACAACAAAGGAATTGGCCCCCAGCTGGTAAGAGCGTGCAATATCTTCAGGCGATTTTGAAGTGGAGAAAACGACCACGGGGATATGCCTGAATCGCTCGTCCGATTTAACTTCCTGCAAAGCCTGCCGCCCGTCTTTTCGCGGCATGTTGAGATCCATCAGAATGACTTCCGGATATGTTTCACCTGCCAGATGGCTGAACTTGCCTGTCCGGTCAAGGTAGTCTATCAGTTCGTTGCCGTCTTCAGCCACGTGCAACAGGCAATCCATCTGAATTTCTTCAAAAGCATCCTGCATCAGCAGCCTGTCGTCAGCATCGTCGTCGACGAGCAGGATAATACGTTGTTTCATATAGAATGAAGGGTTAGGATATTCAATCAGTTTTTTGCTGGTAAAACGATCGTAAACACGCTTCCCATATTTTCCTCGCTTTTCAAGGCTATAAATCCGCCGTGCTGGCGGGCGATTTTTTGACAAAGTGCCAGACCCACACCTGCGCCGTCTGCCGAATCTTCTGCATTCAACTGGTAAAACAGGTGAAATATGCGCTCCTGATGTTCCCGTGAAATGCCCCGGCCGTTGTCTGCAACGTGAATGCGGTATACCTCGCGCACGCTCCTGCTCAACAAGGGCTTTTCCAGAACTTTGTCCACGGGGCCTTTTTCTCCGCAAACGGAAATCCGGACCGGTACATCGGTTTGCGCAAATTTGAGCGCGTTGTCGAACAGTTGCTGAAAAACATACCGCAGCTGATCCGGTTTCCCGGTCACTACCGGCAAGTTGCCGCTGACGTTCACCGTCGCCCGGGCCTGTTGGATTTGCTGCGCGTTTTGGGCTACAACATCCGCCAGCAGCGCATTGAGGTCGACACTTTTTGCCGGATATCCGGGTTCCTGCACATCCAGGTCGGAATACATGTTCACGCCCTCAAGCAAGCGAAAGGCCTGGCGCGATAAATCTTCCATTTTTTTGACCAGTTCGCGCTCTTGGTCGTGCATTACTGACTGGTATTTGGACTGGTATCGGTCGAGGAAAAGCAACATTTTACGCACCGGTTCTTTCAAATGGTGGTTGGCCAGGATATTGTAGCGGTCGAGGTTTTCATAAGCGGTGCGGAGCTCCGAATACCTGGCTTCGAGGGAGTCGCGATAGGCGCGCATTACCCGCAATTGTTCCGTCAGGGCAAAAAAGAGGATGGCCAGGATGCACAGGGCTACTCCCGACAGGCTCCACACGTACAAGGGGATGTTTTGGGTATATTCCTTCAGTCTTTGGGTTTGCTGGTCGAGCATTCCCTGCCGTTAGTTTCGAAGGCTGTTGACGTATTTCCGGGATTGATCCATGCTATTCTTGCCGTTGGCGATCAGGGCAAGTTGCGAAGGGTCGATTCCAGGCCGGGTGGCAGCGAGGTCAACCAGTCTGGTGGCCGCTGCGAGACGCTGATCCAGGGCCTGTTTCAGGCTGTCCAACAAGGCCACGTAATTGGAATCGGATCCCATCAGATCGCGTTCGCTGGCCAATACCGGAATTATCTCGTTGTAAATGCTGCTTTTACCCGAAAAATAGGGCTGCAGAAAGATAGAGTCCCTGGTGATGACGAAGCCGCGTGCGCCGGCCTCCACGTCTTTAAGACTTGAATGCAGGGATTCCAGATTCAACAGGCTGATGTAATTTCTGCGGACGATTTCTGTGTTTTGCTGCAGCAGTTTCAATTGCTGCAGGGTCAGCGCACCTGCCCCGATCAATACGAGGAATGAGACGGTGCCAAAAATCAGGATATAGGTGGGTCGGAAAAAAGCCATATCAGGGGAAGGACAGGCTACAAGATAGAGCAAGAATATTACAACCCCGATGGGCCCTTTGGGCTGGCAGAAATGTGTAGAAAAAATGCCTCGATTTGAGTAATTTTGGGAATGCCCTTTCAGGAGGAATACTTTTTTAAACCATCTTTCTGTTCCTTCTTTTTTCATCCTGCATTCTTTATCGCGTCTCTCCCTGCCATGCCGATGCTCCACCGCCAGTCTCAACAGCAAGCGCAGAAGCAATTGCTCAAAATTGCGCCTCAGCAAATCCAGTTCCTCAATTTGCTGCATCTGGCCACCTTCGAGCTCGACCAGCACGTCAAAGACGAACTGGAAGAAAACCCGCTCCTCGAAGACCAGTCCGATTCCGTTTTTGAACCGATCGAAGCGGAAGCCCCCCATGAGGCGTCGGAATACCGTTCGGAAACACCGGATGTGCGTGGTATGGAGGCCGAGCGCTCCGACCCTTTCGCCGAAGCATTTTCACGCTTGCACGACAACGCAGACGGGGCCGACGCTTACGACGGCTTCTCAGGACAGGGAGAAGAGAGCGACCGCCCGGAGCGCATACCGGTGCAAACGCAAACCTTCCGCGAAAACCTCCGCGAACAACTCCTCCTGCTGCCCATCGATCAGCAAATAGCCGCACTGGCCAACTACATCATCGATACCCTCGACGAAGACGGTTATCTCCGGCGTTCACTGGACGACTTGATCGACGATATTTCATTTTCCATCAATGTCTTCGTCGAAGAACCTCAACTGGAGGCTGCCCTGCGCACCGTTCAGCAGCTCGAGCCCGCCGGCGTGGGCGCCCGTAGCCTGGAAGAATGCCTCAACCTGCAACTGGATCGCAAATATCCAGATTCCGATTGCTCCAAGGTGGCGGCATCACGCCGGTTAGTTGCCCGGCACCTGCCCGATCTGGCGGCACACCAATACGATAAAATCCAACGGCTCACCGGACTCGATACCGAAACCCTGCGGATGGCCGTGGACCTGATCACCAGGCTGAACCCGAAGCCGATCACTGCCCTGGAAAGCTCGCCCCTGCCTTCTCAAACGGGCAATCCCAACCGGATTATCCCCGAATTTCAGGTGACCGCCAGGGAGGGCAAACTGGAAGTGGAACTGCTCAACCAGCGGGCATATCGCCTCCACCTCAACCAGCGCCTGCTGGAAACACTCGCCGCTGCCGAAAACACGCCTCAGCCCAGCCGGCAGCAAAAAGCCGTAGCCCAATACCTGCGCAGCAAACTGGGATCTGCCCAGTGGTTTATCGATGCCCTCAAACAACGCGAGAATACCCTGACGCGAACCATTGAGGCCATCGCTCATATGCAGGAGGGATATTTTCTCAGCGGCGACATCAAAAAACTGCGGCCGATGATCCTCAAAGACATCGCCGAACGCGTGGAACTCGATATTTCAACCATCTCGAGGGTGACCAGCTCGCGTTATGTGCAGACCGATTTCGGCATCATTTCCCTCAAGGAACTTTTTACGGAAGGACTGCTGCGCGCCGACGGGGCGGTCGTGTCCAACCGGGAGGTGCAAGACCTTTTGCACAACTTTATCAACGAAGAAGATAAATCCGAGCCGCTGACCGATCAGCAGCTCGCCGATCGCCTTGCCCGGCAGGGCTACCCGATCGCCCGGCGCACCGTAGCCAAATACCGTGACCTGATGGATATCCCGACTGCTCAGCAACGCCGGAATTGGAGCTGAATACCTGCACCGGACGGCGCGTTGTCATGATCAATAAATTGCCCAATTAGTAGAATTATTTCCCCGTTTTGGGGAAACAATTCTACTAATTTTGATCTGCTTTTAGTTGGTCTTGCATTTTTAATTCCTGATCAAACTCTATCCGCTCATGCATAAAATACTTGTCATCGACGACGATCTGGATATTTGTCAATTGCTGCGCCGCTTTCTGACCAA
Organism: Saprospiraceae bacterium; assembly: GCA_044224705.1. Taxonomy (GTDB): domain Bacteria; phylum Bacteroidota; class Bacteroidia; order Chitinophagales; family Saprospiraceae; genus M3007. The sequence goes on along the minus strand of JBGAJY010000074.1, from coordinate 16,946 downwards.
AAACGGATTTACGACTTTAGTCGCCGGCACCGGTAAAGACGGTTTGGAACTCCTGGAAAAGGAACGCCCCGACCTGGTCATGACGGATTTTCGTTTGGGCGATATGGATGGGGTCGAAATCCTAACCAGAGCCAGAGAAACGTCTCCTGATATTCCGGTGATCATCATCACCGGCTATTCCGATATCCGCAGCGCCGTCAATGTGATGAAGATGGGCGCGCTGGATTACATCACCAAGCCGCTTTTGCCCGAAGAAATTCTCCACGCCGTGCAAAAGGCTCTTAATGCGGGGGCCGGTACGTCCGAACGGCCAGCTGCCCAGGCAGATGAAAACCCGCCGAGCGGCAACATGAAACCCGCCACTGCCCCGTTGAAAGGGAAATTTTCCACGGGTAATTTCATCGCCGGCATGAGCCCTCAGGCCCGCAACCTCGCCCGGCAAGTCGAGTTGGTTGGTCCAACGCCCTACAGCGTCATCATTTACGGCGAAAGCGGTTCGGGCAAGGAAGCCGTGGCCCGGATGATCCATCAGAACAGCCCGCGCGCCAGGCAGCCGTTTGTGGCGATGGACTGTGGCGCCATTTCGAAAGACCTGGCCAACAGCGAATTGTTTGGTTATGAAAAAGGCGCTTTTACCGGCGCTTTGGCCACCAAAATCGGCCATTTTGAACTGGCCAACGGCGGCACGCTGTTTCTCGACGAGGTAGCCAACTTGCCTTACGACGTGCAGGTATCGCTGCTTCGGGTGGTGCAGGAGCGCCGGCTCAAACGCATCGGCGGGGTAAAGGAAATCGACCTCGACGTGCGCATCATCGTGGCCAGCAACGAGCGCCTGTCCGATGCCGCCCGCAACGGGCGTTTTCGCGAAGACCTGTATCATCGTTTCAACGAATTCAGCCTCGAAGTGCCGCCGTTACGCGAGCGGGAAGACGATATCCTGCTTTTTGCCCAAATGTTTCTCTTTGAAACAGCCGCCGAACTGGGCAAGGAAGTGCGCGATTTTTCGGAAGAAGTAAAATGTATTTTCCTCAACTACCCCTGGTACGGCAACATTCGCGAACTGCGCAATGTCATCAAACGCGCCACGCTGCTCACCGACGGCCTGATCGTCAACGTATCGTCCCTGCCCTTCGAGATCGTGCACCACAACCGCCTCGGTTTTGAAGAAGCCGGGACTTCTTCGAGGCCGCAATTTGCCGATTTCCCGAAAGCCGGTCTGGCGCCGGTTTCCAGCGTTCCTGCCCCCGTTTCGACGCCGGCGGCTTTGTCCGCTTCACCGAGAATACCCATGTCATCGCCACCCACCGTGAACCTCAAATCGGCGGCCCACGATGCGGAATATGAAGTCATTTTGCAGGCTTTGCGCCAAACCCGTTTTAACAAAAGCAAAGCGGCCAGCCTGCTGGGGATCGACCGTAAAACGCTGTATAACAAGCTAAAAAAATACAATTTTGAATAGCGAAAACACTTTTACAGAAGCGATACTCGAGCGCGACCGGCTCATTGCCCGTTTGCAGGAGTCGAACCGCGAACTCGAGAACTTTGCCTACGTGGCTTCCCATGATCTGCGCGAACCCACCCGAAAGATCATCGCTTTCGGAGAACGCCTGTCGGCCAAATACGGTCCTTCGCTCGGAGCGGAAGGCCAACTTTACCTCGACCGCATGGTGCAGGCTGCCCACCGCATGCAATCGCTCGTCGATAGTCTGCTGTCTTTTTCCCGGATCGGGCGCCCGGACCAGGAATTCGCGCTGACTGATCTTGAAAAAACCCGCGAAACGGTACTCAGTAACCTCGAAATAAAGATCGCCAAAACGGCGGCAAAAATTTCCTTCGAAGCACTGCCGGTCCTGCAAGCCAACAGCACCCAAATGGAGCAGTTGTTCCAGAACCTGCTGGCCAATGCCCTGAAATTTCACCGGCCGAACGAGCCGCCACAAATTGAGGTCCGTTGCCAAACCGGTCTGACCGAAGGACTGCCTCCTGCGCTGCGGTCCGGCTTTTCATATGTCCGCATAGAATTTCGCGACCAGGGCATCGGTTTTGAACAAGAAGAAGCCGACCGGATTTTCCAGCTGCTGGAGCGCCTGAACGGCCGCAGCGAATACGAAGGATCGGGCATAGGGCTGGCCATTTGCAAAAAAATTGTCGACAATCACCGGGGAATGATCAGCGCCGAAGGCACGCCCGGACAGGGCGCGCGCTTCACCGTTTGGTTGCCCGAAATCCAAGTTTGATGGCCCAATTATGCTGAATTTCAATACGTTGCAAAAAACGATTGCGAACAATCCCGTGGTGCGTATCGTGATGATCGACGACGATGAAGACGATTACCTGCTCACGACCGACCTGCTGAACGAGATCCCCGGCCGACAGTTCGAGGTCCAGTGGCTGGGCACCCATGCGCAGGCCTTTCAACTGGTCAAGACCGCTACTACGGCCCCGGATATCTTTTTTTTCGACTACCGGCTCGGCGCTAAAAACAGTGTCGACCTCATCAGCACCGTGCATGCGCGCTGGCCCGACGTGCCCATCGTGGTGCTCACCGGCAAAGGCGACCGACGGGTGGACCAGGAAGCCATGCAGGCCGGCGCCACCGATTACCTCGTGAAAACCGAGCTCGACGCCGACAAACTCGAGCGCTGTATCCGCTATGCGCTCGAACGCGCTGCCACCCTGCGCATCCTGCGCCGAAACGAGGCCAAATACCACCGCATTTTTGAAGAAACACAAACGATGATCAGCGTCGTGAACGCCGAAGGGCGCATCATCGACGTCAATCCTGCCGCTACGGCTTTGCTCGGGTATTCGAAAGAAGAATTCCTGGCCATGCCGAAACGCAACATCTTTTTCCATCCCGAGCAACGCGACAATTTTATCCGCATCCTGATGGAAAAAGGCGAAATCCGGGAGTTTGAGGCTGTGCTTCGCACCCGGAGCGGCGAGGTGCGGCAATGCCTCCTGTCGGCCGTTTTACAAAAAAGCGAAGTGGAGGAAAATCATTACAACATCATGGTGCAGGACATTACGGCGCGCCGGCGGGCTGAACTGGTGCGTCTTTTATCCGAAAAAATTGCCACGATCGACCGTTTCGTGCGGGTTCTGGCGCACGAAGTGCGCAATCCGCTGACCAATATCGACCTCTCGATCGAACAGTTGGACAACGAAAACAATGACCCCGAGCATGTTGAACTGATCGAGATCATCAAGCGAAACAGCAAGCGAATCGGTGGCCTGATTACCGAGTTGCTTCAAGTGTCGCGCAAGCCGGATCTCCACAAGAAGCCCGTGCACGTACGGCAAATTCTATTGGAAAGCCTCGACGCAGCGGCCGACCGCGCCCGTTTGAAAAATATTTCCGTTCAGCTGGACTGGCCCAAGGAAGACCTCCTGCTCAATGCCGATGCCCCCAAAATCCAAATGGCTTTGCTCAACCTTTTTACCAATGCTTTCGAATCCATGGAAGAAGGAGAAGGCGTGCTTACGGTGGGTTATGGCCGTTTTGGCGCCGAATGCTGCATTACGGTGGAAGACAACGGATGCGGTATCCCAAAAGAGAACCTGGGTCGCCTCTTCGACCCTTATTTTACAGGAAAACAGAAGGGCATGGGCCTTGGGCTCACCACGGTGCTCAACATCGTTCAAAGCCACGGCGGAATGATAGCCGTCGATTCCCAATCGAACCGTGGCACCCGCTTCGAGGTTTGGTTGCCGCTGGCGGAACAAGGTTAAGAGCATGTTGAACTTTTCCTCGCCGGGCTGCAAACGAAAAATTTTATTTTCCGGCGAGCAAAAGCTCAATATGCTCTTATATCTACAAAAAAGGCGCTCCACTTTTGGAGCGCCGGGAGAAAGCAACTTGCATTTCACGGGTGAGTGAACATCTTTTTGAACTCAGGTTTCCACCTTGCGGTGCATGTCACGGTATGTTTTGATGACGTCGTGTGATTCCTGGAGTCCGAATTTCTGTTCCAGAATGGTGGTCCGAACCTCAGCCGGCAGTTCGGCATCGGGGCGCAGGGCCTCGGTGTAAGCGCGCTGAATGGCATCTTCGCCGCGTTCGCAGGACTGGAGGGCGGCTTCGCGGCTGTTGCCGTTGAAAATAGCCCTCAGGTCCATCCACAAACGGAACAATTTGCCGTCGAGGCGGGTGCCGTCATCCGGTTGGCCGCCGAGGCGTACTACCATGTCAGCCAATTGCTCCCGGTAGAGCATGCTTTGTTCCGCCATTTTTCCGAACAGCGCTTTCAGGTCGACGTCCTGGATATGCAGGTTTTGCTGCGCTTTTTGGTATCCGTCGATCCGGTCGTTGTTGATCCGGACGAGGTCGTTCAGCGTTTCTACTGTTTGATTGGATGTTGTCATGATTCAAGGTGTGGTTGGAAAAGAACGATGTGTTTGAGGGTCAAATAATCGTTCCGCCGCTATTAGCGTGCAAGAAAAACCACATCCTGTGGCAATACCTGCCACTTAAGTGAATGGTGAGTTTAAGGTTGGCGGGAAAGTTTGTGGCGCACGAATAACTCAAACAACTTCTTATCCAAAATGGCGGTGCAGCGTCTCGATCAGGGCCTGACTGAACAACCGCCTTCCGCTCAAAGCCGCGGCAGCCTGTGCCAGCGCATCCAGCCGCGGCTGGAAATATTCGCGCAGTTCGTTTTCCGCAATCAGGGTGCAGGCTTCTTCAAAGGCCGCTTCCGTAGGCGCGAAAAAAGTGTCTTTGACATAGCCCTTCTGGTCGAGGTAGGGGACGGCCAGTTCGGGCCAGTACAGCAGCACGTCGGCCAGGTGGTGGGGAAAAACAGCGATTTTTTTGAACTCTCCGGTGATTTTACGCAGCCGGCTCGTGCGGGCGCGGTGTCGGCGCGAACGGCGTTCGGGAAAAAAATGGCGGAATATTTTCTGCTTGCATGCCGCTACCAGGGCCTCCTGGTGCGGGGCGTCTCCAAACTCCATCTGACAGTATTGCCGGGCCTCGCGAAAACGTCCGCAGATTTTGAGGATCTCCTGAACGAGCTCCTCTTTTTCCAGTCGTTCGAGGCGTTGGGCGAGTTGTTTGGTGGTGAGTGCGGGCATATTTTCCTCCGGGTGTTGGAAGCTAAGAAACGGCAATCATTCGCGTCCGGTCAAAAAAATACCCCTCCCGGCGAAAATGCCAGAGAGGGGTGGTATAAAAACTATCCGCCTATTCAGTTCAATGTGTTGCTCAGTCCTTCAGGTCTGCCTCGATTTCCTTGAATGTCTCATTCACCTCTGTCTGGAAATCGTTCCAGCCGTCTTTAAGGTCTTCGCCTGCCCGGCTGAAATAATTATCGAGCCGCTGCTTGTCGGCCTGAAGTTTGGCTTTGCGTTTTTCCCAATCGGCTTTGGCTTGCTTGCCCGCCTTCTCCATTTTTTTATCCATCTCCTCAATTTTCCGGTCGATGGCGTTGCTGCGCTGCAGGAGGTCTTCGCGGAGCGCGGCCTGCTCCTTGCGCATTTTTTCGACCGCAGCATTCATATCTTCTTTGAATTCCTGTTTGGCTTCGCTAAGGTCTTTTTGTGCCTGATTGGCTTTTTCCTGGGCGGTTTGCTGGCACGCGGTGGTAAAGCATACGATGGAAATCAGCAATGCGGCTGGGAGGAACAACAGATTTTTCATAATCGTGATTGTACTTTTTGGTGGGTGATCGATTGTTGTTGATGTCCAGGACTGGAAAAAAACCGCTCCGGCCTCCCAGGGCATTATTTGGGCACTTTCGTCCCAAACGCAGACTCGGATTGGGGAATGCCCGCCCCACCCACGGAGGCTGCGGGCACGAGGCACGGTGTTTTGAGTGATGAATCAGTACCCGATTTTTCATCCAGCAAAACATAAACATCAACTGTTATGAGCAATCTCCTGTATCTGATCGCCGTCATCCTCATCATTTTGTGGTTGGTCGGTTTCGTAGGCTTCCACGCCGGCGGCATTATCCACGTCCTTTTGATTATTGCTGTCATCGCCGTTCTTCTTCGCATCATTCAAGGGCGAAAACCCATTTGAAGGGCGGCACACATTGAACTCCTTTCACACCCGTTTTGTCACCTTTTAACCAATCATCCATCACCATGAATATCACACGCAAATGCCAGATTGCCCTGTGCGCAGGGCTGCTGTGGTCGGGGCTTGCCTTGGGCCAGTTAACTCCCGACGGCAACGCCCGTTTCGGCATCAAAGCAGGCATCAATGGCAGTTACCTCTACTCGCCGGATGAGGATATTTCCGACCGCGAAGGCAAAATCGGCTTCACAACCGGCTTGTTCGCCAAAGTGCCGATGAACACTTTCGTAGCCCTCCAGCCCGAATTGCTGTTTTCCATGAAAGGCGACGAATACCGCTATGCCGACGATGCCCGCGCCCTGCGGCTCAACCTCAACTATGCAGAATTGCCGCTTGGCCTGCACCTCAGCCTGTTCAAAGTTGTGGACTTGCACGGAGGCGGCTACATCAGTTACCTGATCAATGCCAAACACAAGAGAGTAGGCGGCGATGGCCAGGTAGAAGGAGAGGCCGAACTGAACGCCGATGATTTTAACCGGGTGGACTACGGCTGGTTTGCCGGCGCGGGGGTCAACCTGGGCAATGTGGGACTCAGTTTCCGTTTCAACCGGGGCCTGAACCCGATTTATCATTCCGAGGTGTTCGACCTGTTCGGCAACGTCAAAAACGTCAACAGTACCCTGGCACTGTCCATCGCTTTTTGAGCGATTATTCTGACTGACCCAAACACAAAAAGGCAGCTACCGCGAAGGGTAGCTGCCTATTATATTTTTCCGATAAATGGATGTACAAAGTCAGTAAAGCAAGGCCAAAAGCCTCGCCGAGAACGAATTAATCGTTCTTGTTGCCGTACATATCCTCTTTATATACCGCTTTCAGCACTTCAGTACGACGGGTCACCGAGGGTTTGGTGAAGTTCTTGCGGCGACGCAGTTCTTTCAGAATGCCGGCGCGCTCAAATTTGCGCTTGTACTTTTTCAGCACCTTGTCAATGGCTTCGCCGTCTTTTACTTCAACGATCAACATGGAATTTCCTCCGTTTTTGTTAAAAATGATGCATTTAAAATTTCGGACTGCAAAGGTAAGACTCCATTTTGAAAAAAACGCGCTCGTCCCAAACTTTTCCCTGACAAATGTCCCACCGATCAAAAAAACACTTCCAGCGCCGTTCTGAATGTGTTGGCGTGCGCCTCCACGATATCGCTGAGCCGGGGAGAATAACCGCCGCCCATGCTGACGGCCACGGGCAGTCCGTTGCGGCGGCACAATTCAAAAACGATGCGGTCGCGCTCGCGGCAACCCGCCCGGCTGACGGCCAGGCGGCCGAGTTTGTCCGTGTCCAGAATATCCACGCCGCTCTGGTAAAAAACGAAGTCCGGCTGCACTTCATCGATCAGCCGTGGCAGGGTATCGCGCAGGATGCGGAGATAGTCGTTGTCTGCCATGCCGTCAGGAAGGCCGATGTCGAGGCTCGATTGTTCTTTGCGAAGCGGGTAATTGCGTTCGCCGTGCATCGAAAAGGTGAACACCCGCGGGTCGTTGCGGAAGATGGCTGCCGTGCCGTTGCCCTGGTGCACGTCGAGATCGACGATGAGGATTTTTTTTGACAAACCCTTGTTTAACAGATAGTTGGCTGCCACGGCCTGGTCGTTGAAGCAGCAAAATCCTTCGCCCCGGTCGGCGAAAGCATGGTGCGTTCCGCCGGCTGCATTGAAGGCTGCGCCAAACTGCCGGGCGTACAGGGCGCATTCGATGGTGCCCTGCGAGATGTGCCGGGCGCGCTGCACAAAATGCTCGTTCACCGGGAAGCCGATGGCGCGGATTTCCTTTTCGGACAATTGTATGGCGTTCAGTTTTTGCCAGTAACCGTTGGTGTGGGTGAGCAGCGCGGTGCTTTCGTCGAGCAGGCCGGGGTGGAAAAAATTGCCGGGCCCGACCGAACCTTCGTAGAGCAATTGCGCGGGCACGAGCTCGTATTTGGCCATCGGGAAGCGGTGGCCTTCGGGCAGTTCGTATTTGTAAGTAGGTGAAAAAGCGATTTTTAGCATGAAGGGTCGGAAATTCGCGGCTTAAACCATTTAAACCGCCCTTCGGTTGAACGCAAAAGGTCATCATTTATGGAAAACAAACCCGGTCCTGTTTTTTACGCCACGGCATTTGCCGGCGTGCTCGTCTTTTTTGGATTGATCTGGCTGTACGTGCGCGAGTTCCCGGTGCTGTACAATACCATCGGCGTCCGGCGCCTGATTGGGGTGTCGCTGGCGGTGGGCGCCCTGGCGGCAATCGGCGTGCTTTTTAGCCTGCGCCGCCGCCTGACGCCCTGGGAGAATCACTTGCCGGAAGTGTTTACTGTCCTGGTTTTCAGCATTTTGTTTATGCCGCTATTCGGCAGCCTGCTGAACCGGGCGGGCGGCGACTCGAAACACCAGTCCTTTGATTTTTTAGCGGAAACGCCTTACCTGGCCTCCAATTACGGCCTGTTGAAAGGCGAAAAGATCCGCCCCACAGGCTACTATCTCGACGTGCGGGAGAGTGGCCGGCTCCTCCGCTTCAAATACACTACCCAGTCTTATTTCCCCAATACCCAACCCGGCGACCCGATCCTGCTGCCCATACGGAAAGGATGGCTGGGGTTTCGGGTCATGGAGCTGCGTTGACGCAGGTGGCAAATTTTTTCAGGTCAATCTGCCGGGCATCCGGCAAAATCCGCGTTGCTTCGCATCCAAATTTTTTCCATGAAAGTTACACTCGTTACCCTCGCGTTCTTCGCCTTCTGCTCCTTTGCCGCTGCCCAGGGGCAAACATTTTATCCCGAAGAATTTGTCGTGACGGCCTCCTCGCTCAACCTGCGCGAGGCCCCCGACGCCACCTCGAAAAAAGTCGCCAGCTTGCCCAAAGGCTCGGTGCTGCAGTTTGTCAGCGCCGCCAACAACGGCGAATACGCCGAAGTGGATTCGCTTATGGCGCCCTGGTACAAGGTCCGTTACCAAAACCAGACCGGCTTCGTTTTCGGCGCTCATGTGGCCCCGGCCATCGGGTTGTATTACGAAGGCGATTTCGTCCCCGACGGCCTGCCGCCCCTGCAATGGTACGGGGTGTATCAGCGCGACTCCTTCGCCGATGAGCTCCGCAAGATCGAAGTGCGGGTTGTGGAAGAGTACAATGAATTTTACGGCGAGAAAATTAAAATCCTGAAAACCAACCAGAAGAAGCCCAGTAAATTCATCATCGGCTCCGTAAAACCTTTGCGTACTGGCTACGCCGGCCCGCTCGGCATTTTCGATATCGACGACTATTTTGTGTCCGGCAGCCTGGGGCCAGGCGCCATGATGGGCATCAACCCGGGCTATCCCGAAGGCGACACCACCCTCAAAGCCACCTATGTACTCGCAGCGACCGGCTGCGCCGAACTGGTGGATGACTACGTCAAACTGAACAATTACCGGCTTATTCTCTTTGATTTTTCCACCCAGCCGGCCTCCCGTCAGGAACTCACCCCCTGGGTGACACCCGAAATCCCCGAAATGAGTCCGACGGTAAACCTGGCCTGGTACGGCGATCTCGACGGCGACAACCGCCCCGACGCCATTATCGAAGACAGTCCCTACGAAGTCAGTGGCCGTAGCTCGCTTTTTCTTTCTTCAAAAGCCCGGCCAGGAGAATTTTTGAGGAAGGTGTGTGAACATTTTTGGCAGGGGGATTGATAGAATGATTGTGTTATAATGCATTGTTATCCAAACCATTAGAACCTTCGTAGCAGGCCGCTGCCCCTCCCCCTCCCGCAGAAGGAGGAGCCGGACAGGAATGCTTTTATTAATAACTCCCCCGCTATGCAAATCGACACCCTCACCGTCCGCGAAATCGCCGAAAACCGCACGACCGACCCGCATATTTTGCCGATTTACGCGACTTCTTCGTTTTCCTTTTCAGACATCGAGCAAGGGATCGGCATTTTCCAGAACATCGAAAGCGGGCACGCGTACAGCCGTTACGCCAACCCGACAGTAGATACTGTGGCCCGAAAAATAGCCGCGCTGGAGACGCACGGGCTGGGCTTCGAGGCCGAGGCTGTGATGACTTCCAGCGGCATGGCCGCCATTTCGACGTTGTTGCTGGGTGTGCTGGAAAAAGGCGATAAAGTGCTGACTCAGGGTAATTTATACGGCGGTACGACAGAACTGCTCAACGGATTGTTCCGCCAGTTCGGCGTCGAACCCGTATTCACCGACCTGCGCGACCTGGCCGGCGTAGCGGCATTGCTCCAAAACGATTCCGCCATCCGGCTCCTGTACTGCGAAACGCCCGCCAACCCGACCCTGGCCTGTGTCGACATCGCGGCTTTGGCCGAACTCGCGCATGCGCACGGCGCCCTCTGCGCCATCGACAATACGTTCGCAACGCCTCTGCTCCAGCAACCTTTCACCCACGGTGTGGACCTGATCGTGCATTCCACCACCAAATATCTGAACGGCCATGGCAACAGCATCGCCGGCGTGGTGGTCGGGCGCGACCGCGATCTGATGCGCAAAAAAGTGTGGCGGGCTATGAAACTCGCGGGCACCAATTGCTCGCCTTTTGAGGCCTGGCTGACGCACAACGGCATGAAAACCCTCGCCCTGCGCATGGAACGCCATTGCTCCAATACCCTCGCACTGGCCGTTTTTTTGGAAAAACACCCGGCTGTCATACGCGTCAATTACCCCGGACTGGCTTCCCATCCCGACCACGAACTGTCCCGCCGACAGATGCCCAAAGGCAGCGGTGGCATGCTCAGTTTTGAATTGCGCGGCGGCCTGGATGCGGGTCTGCATTGCATGAACACGCTGAAACTAGCCAGTCTGGCGCCTACACTGGGCGATGTGGATACCCTGGTGCTGCACCCGGCGACCAGTTCGCATTTGCACGTGGCGAAGGAATTGCGCGAACAAAACGGCATCACCGACGGGCTGGTGCGGGTGTCGGTGGGCATAGAAAACCCGGCCGACCTGATCGGCGACTTTGAACAGGCTCTACACGGGCTTTGACCTACCTTGCAAATAAACAATACTATGAAAACCAGCCTATTGATAATATTTCTGATGTCGCTGCTGGCCGTCCAATGTCCTAGCCGGAAAACCCCGACCCAGGACGCTACACCCTTCGTACAGCTGCAAATGGGCGCCTGTCACGGCTTTTGCCCCGTGTATCGCCTGACTGTTCGCAACAATGGCTGGACGGAATACGAAGGTCTCCGCAATGTAGCCCAAACCGGCCTTGATTCGTTCCAACTCACGGCTGCCGAGCTCAGCAGGCTGCGCGAAAAAGTCCAGTCAGTCAACCTCTGGCAATACCCCGACCGCATCCCGACTCAGGTGGCCGATGCACCATACGGCACCCTGACGGTATGGAAGGGCGCTGAGACCAAATCCGTGGCAGGTACCATCGACCGCCCGGCGCCGCTGCTCGAACTGGAAGCGATGATTCGCGACCTGGCAATTGCGCACGGTTTCAATGTCAAAGACGGCGTCAATCCCAACCGCCCGCCGGCTGCGAACCGCCCCGAATTACTGGTCCAGTTCAAGCCCGAAGCCAACGCCGGCAACGTGATGGGACAGATCACCGAACTGGACGTGCGCCTGGTGCGCCGCACGGGTCCCGAAAACATCTGGGTGGTCTCATACGATGCCGCGCAAATTGCTCAAAAAGACCTGATCAGCCTGCTCAAAGGCCTCGATGGAGTAGTGGAGGCCCAGGAGAACGGCAAGGCGCAGGACAGGAATTGAGCGGATGAACTAATTTCACCGCAAACATGAAGTCCTTCGAATCCGGGTTAGACGCGACTAAATTTTTTTATTGACGAAGAGTTTTTTTGACAGGATCAACAGGATCGACAGGATAAGAACATGCCGGCTTCGCCGCCATGTTCAACAAGTCGGCGAAGCCGACGCTTATCCTGTCGATCCTGTTGATCCTGTCAAAAAAATACTTTGTCTTCTGAAATACTTGTCATTTTGACCCCCTGATTCGCATCTCACAAGTTCTCCCCTCCACTTCTTACTGGTATGCGTCAATTTTGGAAAACCAACCGGCTTTTGTGGGGCGTCTACGCGCTCGCGGCATTGCTTGTTGCCGTCCAGAAACTCACGCAAGGCCCCAATGACGCGGGCTACACCTCCTATGAGAACTATGTCATATTCCGGAATTCCTTCGCCCACTTGCTGGCCGGACTGAATCCTTATGCGTCCTTTCCTGCCGAACAATGGGACCTGTTCAAATATAGTCCGGCCTTTGCCCTGGCTATGGCGCCTTTTTCGCCGATGCCCGATTGGCTTGGGTTGCCACTCTGGAACCTGTTGAATGCGCTCAGCCTTTTGGCTGCCATCCTCGCTTTGCCTGTGATGGAGCCCGCCAAACGGCGTTTTTTTGCCTGGTTCGTGCTGCTGGAACTGATTACCTCCATGCAAAACAGCCAGAGCAATGGGCTCACCGCCGCCTTTTTGCTTTGGGCCTTCATCGTTTTTGAACATGGCCGCCTGGGTCGTGCAGCCCTGTGGACGGCCGCGGGCGCCTTCCTGAAAATCTTCGGTATTTTTGCCGCTGTTTGGGCGGTGGGTTATCGCGGCAAAGGCCGATTTGCACTCGCCCTGGCCGGCTGGTCGGTCCTGATGCTGCTCGTGCCTTTAGCGATTTTGTCGCCTGCTCAAACGGTGCAGGTGTACCGCTGGTGGGGTGATTTGCTGCAACAGGACCATGCCGTCTCGATCGGCTTGTCGGTGGCCGGCTGGCTGCAAACCTGGTTCGGCTGGCTGCCTTCGAAAAACGCCGTGACGCTGTCCGGATTACTGCTGCTGGGCGCCAGCGCCTGGGCCGTGTACCGTCGCCCGACACAGTTTCACCGCGGTATTTTGGCTGCTTCGGTGCTGATCTGGGTGGTTATTTTTAATCATAAAGCGGAATCACCGACCTTTGTGATTGCATTGAGCGGCGTGGCGTTGTGGTATTTAAGTTATTTAAAGCCAGCGCTTTGGCAAAAAATCCTGTTGTGGACGACCTTTGTGCTGGTATCGCTGACGCCGACCGATATTTTCCCGAAAACCGTACGGGAAACCATCGTTCAGCCCTACGTCCTGAAAGCCGTGCCCTGTATCGCCCTTTGGGCGGTGCTGACTTTTAATCTGGTCAAGACCCTTTTCACCCGCCGGGAGGCGGCAGTTCCGACTGAGTCTCATGGACAATGACTTTCTGATCAAATTTTTCAAATTCGGCGTCGTGGGTTTTACCGGCGTCTTTGTGGATTTCGGCATTACCTGGTTGCTGAAGGAAAAAGCGCGGCTGAACAAATACGTAGCCAATACCACTGGTTTTGTGTGCGCGGTGCTGAGCAATTTTGTGCTGAACCGCATCTGGACCTTTCACAGCCACGACCCGGCAGTGGCCACCCAATTTTCCAAATTTCTCGTGGTGGCCCTGGTCGGGCTGGGCTTGAACAATGCCATCATTTACGTGCTCAATGAACGGTTCAAGGTCAATTTTTATGCCTCCAAACTCGTGGCTACGGGAGTCGTGATGCTCTGGAATTTCTGGGCGAACTACACTTTTACCTTTAAAGGATAGACCGACGGGGTGTCGGGGCGGCTCCACCGAGATGCGGCGCCCGCATTTTTCAAGCACCCATTTTGCGCGGGAGATACACCTGCCGGCGGCCTTGCGCCGGTAATGTACTGTGCGATGGCGGAAGCTTCGTTTCAAAACAACAGCTGCACCCTCGCGAGTGCGATGCAGTGGTATGTTGTCATGCCGATGCAGGAACCGGAACGTATGGAGCGCGGCTGCGCAAGGAGCATATAAATTGACCCGGATATTTACTTTTACCCTCCTTAAATTCATTGATGATGAAACAATTGCGACTAATTCTGCTTTTTGTGACGTTGGTATTCTGCGCCTGTCAAAATCCAACTTCAACGACTGAACCTGTAAGCAATGTAACACCCATGCCGCCTTCCGCTTTCCATCCTGAACGCTTCACTGCTCCGCACCCCGAAAAAAAGCCCAAAGAGCTCGTCGCTTCCAACGGCGACAAACGCATCGATGAATATTATTGGCTCAACGAACGCGACAACCCGGCTGTGAAAGCCTATCTCGAAGCCGAGAACCGCTTCGCCGATTCCGTGCTGGCGCCTGTGAGTGCCCTTCGGGAAAAATTATACGAGGAAATGCGCGCCCGGATCAAGGAGGACGACAACTCCGTGCCCTATTTCAACAACGGCTACTGGTACTATGCGCGTTTTGAAACGGGCAAGGAGTACCCTATTCATTGCCGCAAAAAAGGCTCGCTCGACGCCGCCGAGGAGATCATGATCGATGTGAACGAGGTGGCCAAAGGGCATCCCTACTGCGTCGTGGGCGCCCTGAGCGTGAGCCCCGATACCAAAACCCTGTACTACATCGTCGATTTTACCGGCCGGAACCTGTTCAAGGGCAAATTCCGCGACCTCGCTACCGGCCGCGACCTGCCCGATGAATTCGACACTGCGGGTACCTCGGCCTGGGCCAACGACGGGAAGTACTTTTTCTACGACACCAAAGACCCCGTGACGCTGCGCACCGACAAGATCTGGCGTCACGTGATGGGAACCAGTCCGAAAAAAGACGCCCTCGTGTTCACCGAAACCGACGAAACGATGTACGCTTACCTGGCCAAATCCAAAGACGACCGGTTCCTGTTCATCACACACTCCTACACCGAAAACGTCGAGACGCATTACCTCGACGCCAACAACCCGACGGGTGAATTCAAGGTCATCCGTCCGCGCGAAAAGGGTTTTTACTACGATGTGGAGCACTGGGGCGACCAATTCGTTATCCGCACCAACTGGCAGGCGAAAAATTTCCGGCTCATGACAGCCCCCGAAACGGATCCCAGTCCTGCCAACTGGAAGGAAATGCTGCCGCATCGAACGGATGTACTGCTCGCCACCTTCGATGTGTACCAGGATTTTCTCGCTGTCGGCGAACGCAAGGACGGCCTGCAACAGATAAGGATCATTCGTTGGACGGACAAACAAGAGCACTATCTCGACTTCGGGGAGCCGACCTACGACGCAGGTATCGTGCCACTTCCCGATTTTCACTCCAAAACCCTGCGCTATGATTTTTCTTCCCTGAAAACACCCGCCACAGTGGTCGATTACGACGTGGAAAGTCGCCAAAAGACGGTTAAAAAAGTGCAGCCGGTGCTCGGCGGCTACGACCCGAACAACTACGCCACGGAATTTATCCGCGTCAAAGCCCGCGACGGCGTGATGGTGCCCGTGTCGCTCGTGTACCGCAAGGGCACGAAGCTCGATGGCAGCGCGCCCTGTTTTATGGTCGGTTATGGCTCCTATGGCTATTCCTACGACCCGGGTTTCAACCGCAACGTGGTGAGCCTGCTCGACCGCGGCTTCGTGCATGCCATCGCCCACATTCGCGGCGGCATGGAAATGGGCTACGGCTGGTACGAAGACGGCAAGTTGATGCATAAAATGAACACGTTTACCGATTTCGTGGATTGCGCCAAGGGCCTCTGCGACGGGAAATACACTTCTTCCGACCGACTTTTTGCCTCTGGCCGCTCGGCCGGCGGATTGCTCATGGGCGCTGTGGCCAATATTGCGCCGGAACAGTTCAAAGGCATTATCGCCGGCGTGCCGTTTGTGGACGTGCTCACCACGATGAGCGACCCTTCCATTCCGCTCACCACCGGCGAGTACACGGAGTGGGGTAACCCGGCCAACGCAGAAGAATACAATTACATGAAACGGTATTCACCCTATGACAACGTGAAAGCCCAGGATTATCCCAACCTGCTGGTACTCACTTCTTTTGCCGATTCGCAGGTGCAGTATTTCGAGCCGGCCAAGTGGGTAGCCCGCCTCCGCGACGTCAAGACTGACCGCAACGCCCTCCTGTTCCGGACGAATATGAGCGGCTCGCACGGAGGCTCTTCCGGGCGCTTCGAGGTGCTCAAGGAACGGGCGCTGGAATATGGCTGGATGCTGGGGCTCATGGGGATGACTGGGGAGGCGCTGCGGCAATGAAAGGATATTGAAGGATGCAAGCATCTCTCAAATTGCTCCTAAAAAAAACCGCGCCGCACCTGGATTTCAGGTGCGGCGCGCGATTTTTCATTCTTCCAGGGTGTCTTCATCGACCCCTCTCAAACGATACTTCGTTTTTTCGATAGGCTTGAGTTTTTTCTTTTTGTGGGATTCCTGAGTGAACGGGCGTTCGTCGTCGCGGCGGTGGTCTTTTTTGCTTTTTTCCCAGTGTTTCATGGCAAAAGCGATTTTAGGATGTTGGTGAAAGTTTGGAAATGAAGCCGTTCGGACCGGTAAAACGGATGATTCAACCTGCCGAACAGGTACAAAAATAGGCCCTTCACCCTTTCCGCCAACTTTTGACGAAAAAAAAATCACAGTTCGCGGCGCCCGCGCAGCGTCAGCGAAGCGATCACGCCGGCTAACAATAGAAGCCCGATGACGAGCAGGGAAGCCATTTCCGGCAGGTGTATCTTCTGAGGAATGAGCATCATTTTGACCCCGATAAAGAACAGAATGGCGATGAGGCTGTATTTCAGGTATTCGAAGCGGTCCAGGATGTCGGCCAGTACAAAGTAGAGCGAACGAAGGCCGAGAATGGCGAAAATATTGGACGAAAACACCAAAAACGGATCGGTCGTGATAGAAAAAACTGCGGGTACCGAGTCGAATGCGAACAGGATGTCGGTCGTCTCGATAATGAGCAGGGCGACAAACATGGGCGTCACCGCGCGACGGCCGTTTTCAACCGTAAAAAAATTGCCGCCTTTGTAACTCGTCGACACCGGATAGAAACGCCGTACAAACCGCACGACCCCGTGGTCGTTGAGGTCCTGGTGCTCTTCATCGCCCTGCCGCCACATTTT
>JBGAJY010000073.1:0-23063 GCA_044224705.1 Saprospiraceae bacterium | reverse complement strand
GCAACGGTACACGCACCACAAACTCCTCCTCCCGTTCGCCGGCCCACACAAGCCGGTCGGTGAGCAGTGCGTAGCGGTTCATGATATTTTGGAGTCCAACGCCCGTGGAGTGCGCCGCTTCGCCCCGTGGCCGGATCTTGTTGCGCACCGTGAGCAGTTCGTTTTCCTGGCCGATGGTGATCAGCAAAGGCTCCTGTTCCGACATACGGTTGTGCTTCACGGCGTTTTCCACCAATAATTGAAGGGTCAGCGGCGGAATTTTACAGTGCGCAACGGTCTCGTCCGGCAGTTCGATTTTCACGTCAAATTTGTGTTTAAAGCGGGTTTGCAGCAAAAAGGTATAGGCCTGCAGAAAATCCAGTTCGGTGCGCAGCGGCACCAGTTCGGTGTCGCGTTGCTCGAGAATATAGCGGTATGCCCGGGAGAGCCGGTCGATGAACTGGTCGGACAAATCCGGGTCTTTTTTCACCAGCGACGACAGGATGCTGAGGCTGTTGAACAGGAAATGCGGGTTCACCTGGTTCTTCAGCGCATTGAACTGCGACAGGAGGTTTTCCTTTTCCAGTTGTTCGGCTTTTACCTGTACGGCTTCCATTTCGTTCATAATGTGGCGGTTGGCGATGAGGACGTACACCGAAAGCGACAGGGTCGCAAATTGCCCGTAGGTAGCACGCGTGGCGTGCTCTGCGTCGGCCACCGGAAACTGCATGCCGAGCACCTGGTAAAACAGCCAGCCCGTCGCGTACAGCACCAGCACGATAGCCGCCATGCCGCTGACAAAAAACAAAGCCGCTGCCAGCACATTGGGCCAGATGACGCCTGGGCGCAGCACGTAGTCGCCCAAAACGCGACGCAGGTACACCTGAATTTCTTCGGCCAGACTGATCCAGCCATAGGTCACCCCCGTGCTGACCAGGAATTGCACGGTAAAGTCGGGAAACAAACGTCCCGACAGCGCCGCCCAGCTCAGGTCGTCGCTGTTGACGTAAATGCCCAGCGGAAAAAAAATCAGCATGAGGCCGGCGGCCATCAGCCATTTGCGGCGCGCGGGTATCCTTTTTGTCATGGGCGGGCGGCAGTTATTGACATATAATCCAGCGCTTCCTCTTTGCGCAGCAGCGGCAGGTATACGGTCCAGAACTGGTCATCGATCGTTTCATGCAGCCGCTGTTGGCCGCTGTCGAGCATGCGGTAGCAATTTTCAAAAACACCCCAGTCGCAATTATCGATGCTGTGGTCGGGTTCGAGCCGGGGCTGACGGTTGTTGCGCACTTTCAGTTCATCGCCTTCGGCGCGGATGCTGACCACGAGCGGGTTTTGGGCCGACATGCGGTTGGTACGCAGCGCACGGGCCACCAGCACCTGAAGGATGAGCGGCACCACTTCCGTGTCGCGGGCCAGTTGGTCCGGTACTTCGGTTTCAATGCGCAGCTTGTTGCCAAAACGGATGTTCAGCAGAAAGACGTAGGATTGTAAAAAATCGAGTTCGTCTTTCAGGGGTACAGTTTGGCGGTCGCGGTTCTCCAGCATGTAGCGGTAGGCCCTCGAGAGGCGGTCGATGAATTGTTCCGACAGCTCGCCGTCCACGTGCACCAGCGACGACAAGGCGCTCAGGCTGTTGAACAAAAAATGAGGGTTCACCCGGCTGCGCAGCAAGGCATACTGCGTTTCCACCTGTTCTTTTTGCGCCTGTTCGGCCCTGCGCGCCACCTCGTGGATACGCTGCTGGATGCGGCGGTTGGTCAGCAAATAATACACGAACAGGGCCATGATCACATAATTCGCGTAAGTGAATCGCATCGACATCTGGTGATAGGCCGATTCGGATACGATCGCATGGTCGGGGTGTTGCAGGAGCAGGCTTTGCAACCAGTAAATGAGCCGAATGGCCCCGGCATTTACCAGCAAATTGGCGGCAGCGAAGGTGAGAATGGCCATGGCATTGGGCAAAATGCCGCCCTTGCTGATGATGTCTTCGCCAAACCAGCGCTCGAACTGCTCGTGAATCCGTTCGGCCAGGAACAGCCAGCCAAAGATCATGAAGCCTCCTACCACAAATTCAGAAGCCAGAATCGCGAAAAACCGGCCGAAAATCACCTCCAGGTCGCGGTTCGCTCCGTCGAGGTTGACGTACAGCAACACCGGGTAAAAAAAGGCGTTTAACCCGAAGGCCAGCAGCAGTTTGTTCCGTGTGGAGATGCGGTGGTGCATGTGATAGTTGATCTTTCAACAAAGTAACCGCAAAGCTGGTACAGGCGGTATAAATTGTTTTTATCAAAAGCAAAAATGAACCCGCCACAGACATTGCGTCAAAAAAGGCTGGATGAGTGCCGGTTTAAGAAGGAGGAATGCCGAAAAAAAAGGGATGAGCCGGACCCGCCTACTGGTCCTATCTTCGTCAAAGCATTCTATTTCAAGGACTTTTGTCATGATCAAACATAGTTTTCTGCTCGTTTTGCTCCTGGGTTTTCTGGGGCTGCCCGATGCCGGCACCCAAACTTTCTACTTCGGCTCCGACCTTTCCTACGTCCATGAAATGGAGGACTGCGGAGTTGTTTACAAAGAAATGGGACAACCCAAAGACCCCTACCAGATTTTCGCCGACCACGGTTGCAACCTCGTCCGGCTGCGGCTCTGGCACACCCCGGCCTGGTATGACGGACTCAATTCGGGCAACCGCTATTCCGATTTTGAAGATGTGCGGTTCAGCATCATGCGCGCCAAAGCGCTGGGCATGCAGGTGCTGCTGGATTTCCATCTGTCCGACAATTGGGCCGACCCGGGCAAACAACTGGTTCCGGCCGCGTGGCTGGGTGTGGTGGACAACCTGCCGGTGCTGAAAGACTCCCTTTACAACTACATTTCTTCCACCCTGCTGGCGCTCGACTCGGAAGGACTACTGCCCGAAATGGTCCAGATCGGCAACGAAACCAATCGCGGCATCCTGCTCTCCCCGGTCGACAACGCCGTGTGGACGCTCGACTGGAACCGCAACAGCCAGCTCTTCAACCGGGCCATCCAGGCCGTGCGCGATGTGGAAAACAGCACTGGCCATTCCGTCAAGGTAGCCCTCCACATCGCCGGACCCGCCGACGCGGGCTGGCTCATGCAAGGCTTCTGGAGCCACGGCGTGACCGATTTCGACGTCATCGGGTTGTCCTATTACTGGGCCTGGCACCACCCGACCACCATCGGAGATGCGGGCAATGTGATCGCCCAACTGAAACAAACCTATCCGGGGAAAGAGGTCATGATTTTTGAAACGGGCTACATTTGGACTACGCTCAGCAACGACAATTCCACCAATATCATCAACGAGGTGCATCCGGATTACGCCCCAGCCAATCCGCAAAACCAGTTGCAATGGAACATCGACCTCACCCAGGAAGTGATCGACAAAGGCGGCAGCGGTGTGGTCTACTGGGAGCCGGCCTGGGTGTCGTCGCCCTGCTGGAACCAGTGGGGGCAGGGTTCCAGCCAGGAACACGCGACTTTTTTTGATTTTCAGAACAACCTGCTGCCCGACGGGGGTATTTTTTTTATGTCGCACCACTACGACAATCTCTCGGCGGTGCAGGACCTGCCCGCTCCGGTCAAACGTTTCGAAGTGTGGCCCGACAGCGGCCACCGGAGCCTGACGCTGCGCCTGGACGGTTTTTCCGGCGAAAAAGTCGAGATCAGTGTAATGAGCCGCGACGGAAAGGCGCTGGCCTCGCGACAGATGGCGCAGTCCGAAACGGTTTCGTTTGCTCTACCGGATTTGCCCGCCGGGTTGTACTATGTTTTGGTCAAAGACGGCGCCGCGATGGTGGGCGCACGCGGGGTGTTTTTGGGTGAATGAGCGGTATTCCCTAACCTCATTAGTGTTTTGTTGACCACATAAACAAAAAAGCGCCACCCCATTTCCGAGGTGGCGCTCAACATCATGACAAAGAACTCAATCAGTTCTTCGTGATTTTGTACCGGTACACCGCGGCACCGAGTAACAGTTCGATGGTGTAATTGCCGGCTTCTGCAACGGCGATGTTGGCGCCGCCGTATTCCAGCTTTTTGTCGGCGCCGTCGTCGCCAAAGTTGATGTCCCAGGCGTCGTTCGCACGGAACTTGATATCGCCGGGCACGAGGTTGATGGTGATCGTCCACTTGTTGTTGGCTGCATCATAGTCCATATTCGTGTCGGAATCCCAGCTGGTAGGCGTTGCCGAGCCGATCAGTCCCCAATCCGTTTTGGTGTGGGTATGCGTCTTGGCGTTCAGGTCGACGTTCAGTTTGTACACACCGGCATCGGTGAGCACAATGTTAGCGCCGTTTTTCTCCAGTGTGCCGTTGGCGCCGTCATCGCCGTAGTTGAGGTCCCAGCTGGGGCCTACGGTGTATTTGTATTCGGCGCCCGGGTTCGGGAAGTTGATGTAGCCTTCGTATTTATCATCGCTCCGGACGGAGAAAATGATGGTGGCATTGTCCGCCGGGTTCCAGCCCTGGTAGCTGCCGGGCACCTGGAGTTGCGGATAGTTGACTACTTCCGTATAGGGTGTGATCCGAAGGGTGATGGGCTGCGAATACACCACGGGAACATCCGGATTGATCTTGGCGGCCACGCGGAATTGAATGTCGTGGGCTACTTCGCCGTCGAGGTTTTTGGCCAGCAGGATGTTGTTGATTTTGCCATTGGTCACGTTGGTCAGCGCCAGTTTGTTCACCGCACCGAGGGTGACCGGGGCGGCAAAATCGTTGCCGGCTACGTCCAGTTCCAGAGTGTAATTGACGCCGGCATCGAAGCCAAATTCAGCGGCCGTCCAGGTAAAGTTGGAAAACACGTCGTCCGCCAGGGAGTCGACCAGAATGTATTCCGAACCGCCGCTGGGGCTGGTGATGGCCGGAGCGGCGCCCAATTGGAGCACCGGATCCGTTTCTTTATCGCTGCAGGCTGTCCAGAACAGCGTCGCACCGAACATCAGAAAGAGATATTTTTTCATTGCAGTTGAATCTTTTTGAAATTAATAGTTCGGGTCGTTCTGTTGCAGATTCGGGTTGGCGCCGAGATCCGAAGCAGGGATCGGGTAGATGTCATAAAATTGCGGACGGCTGACGCCTTCCGGCACGCCGCCTTTCCAGGGCCAGAGGTAGTCGGTGTTGGAGAATTTGCCGAAACGAACGAGGTCGGTACGGCGCTGGCATTCCCAGTACAGTTCACGGGCGCGTTCGTCGAGGATGAAATCAAGGGTGAGTTCATTCGCCGAAATATTGCCGCCGGTGCCGTTGTAAGCGCGTTGACGGATGAGGTTCACCAAATCGAGCGCAAGACCGGCATCGCCGCCGCCGCCGCGCAGGGTGGCTTCTGCGTACATCAGGTAGGCATCTTCAATGCGGAACATCGGGAAATCCGTGTCCACAAAGGTCGGGTCGGAACCCGGAGCGCCTGTGGAGGTCACGTTTTTGAACTTTGTAATGGCATAACCCGAGGTAAACTGGGAAATATCCGTGATTTCCAGCGACTGGCCGGTGGTGTAGAACATGGCGCGGCTATCGAAAGCCGGGCGGGAGATGGAGTACGTGTAGTCCGGCTTGTCGATGTACAGGTTGATTTTGTACAGGCCGTTGGTCGGGATGGCGATGTTCGAGCCGCCTTCTTCGAGCAGGGCGTCGGCGCCGTTGTCGCCATAGTTCAGTCCCCAGTCGTCATTGGCGCGGAATTTAATTTCCTGTCCGCCGAGGAGGTTGAGCGTGATCGTCCAGGCGCCTTCCGTGGCATCGTAGGTCATATTCTGGTCGGAGTTCCAGCCGTCGGGCGTGGCGCTTCCGATGACGCCCCATTCGGTTTTCAGCAAGGTGTAGGTGTTGTCGTTCAGGTTCACGTTGATTTTGTAAAAACCGCCGGAAGGGATAACGATATTGGCGCCGTTGGGTTCGAGGGTGCCGTTGGCGCCATCGTCGCCGAAGTTGACATCCCAGTTCGGGCCGGTCGTGAACTTGAATTCCTTTTGATCGTCGGGGAACCAGATGTAGCCTTCATAAGTATTGTCGCTGTTGCGCGAGCTGAGTTGGGCGGCTTCGGCCGGGTTCCAGCCCTGGTAGCCGCCTGGCGCGTAAATCACCGGATAGCTGGTATTGCCCGGATTGGGGACCACCACATCGCTCGCGCCTCCGGGAGGGAATTTACTGACAAAAGCGCTGGTTACGCGAGTACCGCCCCAGCCGCCGTCGATGCCGAAATCATTGATATTCATGCTCCCGCCCACGGCTGCGTGTACGACGAAGGTCATACCGCCATAGGTTTTCGAGCGCAGTCCATCGAACAGAACCGGGAAAATCACCCCCTGAGCCTTGTCATTATCAGCCATAAATAAGTGGCTGTAATTGGGCTCGAGCGTATAGCCGGCGCCGATCACTTTTTGGCAGTACGTGATGCAGTCGGCCCAGCGTGCGCGCTGGAGGTAGACTTCCGAATTGAGGTAAAGTTTAGCCAGCAGCATCCAGGCGCAGGCCTGGTCGGCGCGACCGTACTCGTTGGTACGGGGGGCGGCGAGTTCGGAGTCAATGGCTTTGAGTTCGCTCTCGATGTAATTGAAGAGTTCTTCTTTGCCAAACTGCGGCGGGAAGAACGAACCGACTTTGTCGTTTTCCGACACCTTGGGCGGCACGCGGAAGAGGTCGAGTGCGTGCCAGTAGCTCAGGGCGCGCAGGAAACGGGCTTCTGCGCGGAATTTGCCGATTTCGGCTTTGAGCCCCGCGTCTACGCCGCGGCTGTTGAGTTTGTCGTCGGTGGTTTCCCGGAGGAATTCATTGCACAAGGAGATTTGGTAAAAAATCCGGTTGTACATGGCCGTGACGAATTCGTTGTTGGCGTCCCAGTCCTGCTGGTGGAAGTCCTGGATGGTACCGTCGTTCCAGGCAATAACGGCCTCGTCGGTCGGGAGTTCCTGGGCTTTCCAGTACTGGCGCAGGTAGGTGGAGAATCCTTCGTCGATTCCGGAAATATCCGCCTGGCCGGCGGGGCCTTGCTGGCCGCTGAGGGCCAGACCGGCGTAGAGTTTGGCCAGTACTTGTTTGTAGGCAGCCGGATTGTCGTAGACAGTGGCCGAAGTTATGACGTCCGGATCGAGGGGCGTGGTGTCCAGGTCTTTGAAACAGGATACCGCCATAACCGCGACGCTGAAAATGAGCAGCGATAGTGCTTTATACTTCATTGTTGCATTTTTTTATAGTTAGAAACTGGCATTCACACCAACCAGATAGGTTCGGGAGCGGGGATAGAGATTGTTGTCTCTACCGTCGAATACTTCAGGATCGAGGCCGTCGTAGTTGCTGATGACGAACGGGTTTTGAACCGATGCCGTCACGCGCAATTTCCTCAGAAAGCCGAGATTGTTGAAGCTGTAACCGGCCGTGATGTGGTCGAAGCGCAGGAAAGAGGCATTCTGAACAAAATGGTCGCTGAAATACTGCGGCACGGTAAAGTCGATTTCCTTGTAGTGGTCTTCCACGTTGCCAATGTAGCCGACGCTGCTGTACAGGCGGTTATAGTCGGTACCGTTGGATTGGATGTTGTTGTACACGTAGTTGCCGATGCTGGCACGGGCGCCCACACCGATGTCGAAATTACCGTAGCGGTAGTTGGTATAAAAGCCCAGCAATACGTCGGGAGTCGGTTTTTCCAAACGGTAGCGGTCGTCGGGGGTAATTTGGCCGTCGCCGTTGCGGTCCACGTAAAGTCCCTCGATCGGCATGCCCTGGTTGTCGTATACCTGTTCGTACACGAAGAAAGAATTGGCCGGGAAGCCCACGCTGTTGATCTGGATCGTGTTGCCCACGCCACCGGAGATACCCCCTACTAAAACGCCGAGATAGTTCGGGTCGTCGGTTGCCGTCAGTTTCGTGATTTCGTTCTTATTCACCGTCATGTTGGCGCCGAGTTCCCAGGCCGAGTTGGACGTGCGGTAGGGAATCGTGTTGATCGAAAATTCCACCCCGCGGTTTTCCAGGTCGCCGACGTTGGTCGTGATGAAGTTGGTCAGGTTGGAGCCTGCCGGCACGGGGATGAAGTTGATTAGGTCGCTGGTTTTGCGAATGTAGTATTCCAGTGAGCCGTATACGCGGCCGTCGAAGAGTTCGTAGTCGATACCGGCGTTGTAGGTTTCCGTTTCTTCCCATTTGATATTGGCGTCGTAGCCATTCGGGCGCAGCGTCGGATAGAACGCCTGGCCAAACTGGTATTGCGCATTGTCATAGCTGGACAGGTAGCGCGCCAGGTAGGGATACAGGTCGTCGCTGATGCCCTGCTGGCCGGTTTTACCCCAGCTGACGCGCAATTTGAGCGAATTGAGCGCGCCGTCGCGGTTGTCGATAATTTTCCAGCCCAGAGCCACCGAAGGGAAGAGGCCCCAGCGGTTGTCTTCCGCGAAGCGGGAGGTACCGTCGCGGCGAACCGTAAACGTCAGCAGGTAGCGATCGTACAGGGTGTAGTTCAGGCGACCGAAGAGCGACAGCAGGTAGTATTCCCGCGGATCGGCATTGAACGGCCGGAGGACTTTCGAGCCGTCGGTGTTGGTCGATTTCGACTCGTCGTTGTAGTAAAAATGCTGCCAGGAATAGCCGCCCATGACGTCGAGCCGGGTGCGGCCAAGGTTACGGGCATAGTTCAGGTAGAATTCGAGCAGTTCGTTTTTCTTCTCCTGGGTGTACGTGGTGTTCAGGCCGCCGTCGACATAGGCGAAGGAAGCATAAGGCGGCGCCGTCACGGTGCCGTCGCTGCTGGAGCGGTCATAACCCAGGTTCAGGTTGGCCCGCAGATCGGGCAGGAACCAGAAGCGGTAGTCGAGTTGCACATTGCCGATGAGGCGGTTCACGTCCGCGCGGTCTTCCTTGAGGTCCAGGTAAGCTACTGGGTTGTGCGGAGCCACGGTAAGCAGGTTGCCCAAAGTATCCGTCCAGGTGGTGTATCCGCCAAATTTGTTGCCGGGATCGTGAATGGATTGGGTGGGATCAAAAGCCACGGCGGCGCCGATGGCATCCCGGTTGCCGAAGCGGTTTTTGGTTTGCATCGTCTTCAGGTTCACATTCACCTGAAGGGTGTTGTTGATAAAACCGGGCGAGAGGTTGACGCCAGCCGTAAAACGCTGGAATTCATCCGTTTTCAGGATGCCGTCGCGGTTGTTGTAGCCCAGCGAAACACGGTAGGGAATCTGTACCACCGCACCGCTGATACCCAGGTTGACTTCCTGGCCGATACCGGTCTGGTAAATTTCATCCTGCCAGTTCGTATTTGCCGAACCCATAAGGCCGAGGGCGGGGTGCCCATCCGGAAAGCGCGAACGGATCAGGCTGCGGAATTCGTCGGCCGACAGCACATCGATTTGGTTGATGCGGTCGCTGATCGAAACATTGGCGTTGAGGTCAACGCCGATTTTGCGGCCCGATTTGCCTTTTTTAGTCGTGATAATGATCACACCGTTGGAGGCGCGGGAGCCGTAGATCGCCGTAGCCGAAGCGTCTTTCAGGACTGTGAAGGTCTCGATATCGTTCGGATTCACGATATTCAGGGCATTGCGTTCGCCGGCGATGCTGCCGTTGTCCACCGGTACGCCATCGATCACGATCAGGGGATCATTGGTAGCGCTGAGCGAAGAACCGCCGCGGATGCGGATGGTGGCGCCGCCGCCGGGGTCGGCGTTGGGCGTGACCGCCACGCCGGCGATTTTACCGACGATCAGTTCCTGAGGTGCCACCAGGGCGCCTTGGTTGAAGTCTCTGGACGTCACGGTGTTCACCGCGCCGGTAGCGTCTTCACGCTTGACCGTGCCGTAACCGATCACGACGGTTTCCTGCAGCGAAAGGCCCGGTACCAGTTGCACGTCGAGAACGTTCGTGGCGCCAAGGGCGATAATTTGTTCGGCATATCCGGAATAGGAAAAGCGCAGTTCCGTTACACCTTCAGGCAATCTGAGGCTGAATTTGCCGTCAAGATCGGTCACAGCGCCTGCGGGTACCCCCACGGCAGCAACCGTTGCTCCGATAAGCGCCTCACCGGTTTCGGAATCCGTGACCGTACCAGTGATTTGCCGCTGTCCGTAGGCCATGCCTAGCGCAATCATCCAGCAGCATAACACTGCCAGGCATGATTTGAGTTTGCGTTCAATCATACAATAAAGATGGTTAAGTGACTAAAAAATAATAGTAGGGTGGTGGTTAGGCTTGACTTAGCCAGGGCACGGGTAAGGCGAATTTTCGATTGGCAAAGTACGCGCGCGCCTATGATTTGGCATAGCAAAGCCCGTTTTTTTTGATAGAAATGTCGAATTTAGGATTTGTTTAGCGGACAAAATTGTGCCCGCTCTCATCGAAATGACGCTGATAAATGTTGATTGGCCGAATGAGATGAATCACTGTCTCGAACACTTCTGTCCCAATTCTTCAACCTTTATCAAGGCCCGTTGAACCAGCCTCATCTGCGCTTCCCTACCTTTGCTCCCCATGAATTATCTCACACTCGAAAACGTCACCAAATCCTACGGCGAAAAGGTGCTTTTTCGCAACATCAGCCTGCACATCGACAAGGGGCAAAAGATTGGGCTGATCGCCAAAAACGGCTCGGGGAAAAGCA
This sequence comes from Saprospiraceae bacterium, assembly GCA_044224705.1. Classification (GTDB taxonomy): domain Bacteria; phylum Bacteroidota; class Bacteroidia; order Chitinophagales; family Saprospiraceae; genus M3007. The sequence goes on along the minus strand of JBGAJY010000073.1, from coordinate 12,463 downwards.
CCCTTTTGCGCGTAATCGCCGGTTTTGAAGGCTCTGAAGGCGAAAACGCCCGCATCACCCTGCGCAAAGGCATCCGCATCGGCTGGCTCGACCAGGAACCGGATTTTCACCCCGACCTCGACGTGCTTGGCGCAGCCCTCGATCCTTCCAACCCGCTCGTGCGGGTCGTCCAGCGCTACGAACACGCCCTCGCCCATCCCGACAAGGCCGCCGAACTCCAGGAAGCCATGGCCGATATGGACCAGCACCACGCCTGGTCGTTCGAAGCGCGGGTGAAGGAAATGCTCTTCCAGTTTCGGCTCACCGATTTTGAAAAAAAGGTCAAAACCCTTTCAGGTGGACAAAAAAAACGCCTTGCCCTGGTCAAAATCCTGCTCGAAGACCCCGATTTCCTCATCCTCGACGAACCCACCAACCACCTCGACGTGGAAATGATCGAGTGGCTGGAAGAGTATCTGCAACAACCGGGGATCACCCTTTTCATGGTGACCCACGACCGCTATTTCCTCGAAAATATCTGCGACAGCATCATCGAACTCGACGGCGGCCAACTGCGGCGCTACTCGGGCAGCTACGCCGATTATCTCGAAAAAAAAGCGCTGCGCGAAGAAGTCGAAAGCACTACCTACGAACGCCAGAACAAACTCCTCAAACGCGAACTCGACTGGGTGCGCCGCTCCCCACAAGCCCGCACCACGAAGGCTAAAGCGCGCGTGGACTCCTACTACGACCGCAAGGAAAACAACGACGCCCTCAAAGTCAAAAAGGACGAAATGACCATCCAGATCAAGGAAAACTGGATGGGCAGCAAGGTCGTGGAATGCCACAACGTGGGTAAAAAATTCGGCGACCGCGAGATCATCCGCAACTTTTCCTACAAATTCAAACGCAAGGAACGCGTCGGGATCGTGGGCCCGAACGGCGCGGGAAAATCTACCTTCCTCGCGTTGATTACCCAGGCCATTCCGCCGGATACGGGCAAAGTGATCGTCGGCGATACGATCGTGTTCGGATTTTACCGGCAGGAAGGCCTGCAATTGACGGAAGACAAACGCGTGATCGATGTGGTACGCGACATCGCCGAAGTGATCCCGCTCGAAAAGGGCAAGGAAATGAACGCCGCTCAACTACTCGAGCGCTTCCTGTTCAGCAGAGCACAGCAACAGGTGTACGTCAGCCAGCTGTCCGGCGGAGAACGGCGGCGACTCTATCTGGTCACCGTCCTGATGAAAAACCCCAATTTCCTCATCCTCGACGAACCCACGAACGACCTCGACGTGATGACCCTGCAGGTGCTCGAGGATTTTCTCGAAGACTACCCGGGCTGCCTCGTAGTGGTGACGCACGACCGGTATTTTATGGATCGCCTCGTGGACCACCTTTTCGTGTTCGAAGGCAATGGCCTGATCCAGGATTACAACGGCGATTACGCACAGTTCCGCGCCATGCGACGCGCCGAAGAGCAGGCCCGGCGTGCCCAGGAAAAACCCGCCGCTGCGACCGCAACCGCTACTGCCCCTTCTGCCGGCCTCAGTAGCACCGAGCGCAATGAGTTGAAAAAACTGGACAAGGAAATCGCCGAACTGGAACGGCGCAAGACGGAGATTTTGGCAAAATTCAACGATGCCGATCTTTCGGCCGAAGCTGCGTCCAAATTGTCCGTCGAACTGGGACAATTGCAGAACACCCTGGAAACGAAAGAGATGCGCTGGTTTGAATTGTCCGAGAAATAATGAAGCGAATGGAGGCTTAATCGTTTTTTAATAAAACAAAGCCGGTTGAACTGAAATCCTCCGATACACACTTATTATTGCCGGCCCAAAACCGGCCCAACCGCAATTTCTCCGTGACGATTCCAAAACGTTCTCTGGCGCTCCATCAGGCTCCGCCAAAGCATGATCCCATGATTGCGCCCGTCCAACCCAACCGCTGGTCGATGGCCTGGAAAAAGATCACCGACTGGGAGCGCTGGCCTTTTTTGGTGTTTTATGCTCCCCTGAGTGTTTTCTGGCTCTGGCATATTTTGAGGTCGCGCGCCTTTTGGTTTTTCAGCCCATCCAATCCCACCCTGACCTTCGGCGGCTTCGAAGGCGAAGGAAAAAAAGAGATGTACGAGCAGTTGCCTCCGGAATCGTTTCCGGCCACGGTGTTTATACAGCCCGGTGAAGATTTTGACGTGGTGCTCGAAAAAATTGCTTCCACAGGGCTGCGCTGGCCGTTTATCGTCAAACCGGACATCGGCATGAAATCCCTCTTTTTCCGGAAAATAGACCACGAACAGCAGCTCCGCGAATACCACCGGCAATGCCCCGTCGAATACCTGGCCCAGGACCTGATCGATCTGCCGATGGAAGTAGGCGTCTTCTATGTGCGCCACCCGGCAGAATCCAAAGGCCGCGTCACGGGCATGGTGCAAAAGGACCCGCCCCGCGTCACCGGAGATGGTCATTCCACCCTGCGCGAACTGATCGCGCGGCACCCCCGGGCGCGCTTTCGTTTTGAAGAAATGTGCCGCAAACACGCCGATTCACTGGACTCCGTGATCCCGGCAGGCCAATTGTACTACCTGTCGTATGCAGGCAGCCGCAACCGCGGCGCGCAGATCGTGAACCTCAGCCACCTGATCGACGAGCAACTGGCAGAGGTGTTCGACCGGTTTAGTCACCATAAAGGGCAGTTTTTTTACGGCCGTTACGACGTCAAATGCACTTCGGTGGAAGACCTGCGCGCCGGCCGGAATTTCAGCATTATCGAGTTCAACGGCTGCGGTTCAGGCGTGACCCATATTTTTCACAATCGTCTGAATGTATTCCAGGCCTACGCCGAGATCATCCGGCACTGGAGCATGCTGGCCGAAATCAGCCGTTACAACCATCGGCACCAGAAAGTCCCGTACTGGTCGTTTTGGCGGGGCGTACGGCAGATGCGCGAAGCCAGCCGGCATTTTACCTGGCTGGAACAACACGATTATTGAACCTGTGAACAGGCATTTCAAAGTATTCTGGGTTGGCCTTACGGTCAGTATGCTGGGCACCTTGCCGCCGGCCGTGCTCAACCTGATCGCCATCGAGATCAGCATGAACAAAGGCATCGCCTCTGCGCTGATGTTTTCCTCGGGCGTTATCCTTGTAGAAATGAGTTTTGTCCGGACTTCCCTGGTGGCCATCGAATGGTTTCGGGAAAAAGCGGGGTGGTTCAGGGTAATCGAATGGCTTTCCGTCTTCATTCTGGCTGCATTGGCCTTTGGCAGCTTTCGTGCAGCCCTCGCCGGCGGTGGTGGCAACGCTTCCCACAACGGATTTTTGCCCGACCTCCATCCTTTCCTGATCGGTGTGACCCTTCGTTTTCTCAGCCCGACGATGATTCCCTACTGGTTTGGCTGGAGCGCAATTTTACTCGATCAGAAAGTACTGGAGCCGCGGTCCTCGCAATACAACCTGTTCAGCATCGGCATTGGATTGGGCACCCTGGCGGGCCACAGTATTTATTTTCTGGGCGGCACCCTCGCAGCTGATTTTCTGCAAACCTGGCAATTTATGTTCTACTGGATCATCGGAGGCGTTTTGTCGGTCACCATCGTACTCCAACTGATCCGCATTCTGCGAAGCAAAGACGTCGCCGAACAACTCCGGGCTACCCATCTGGAACATCCGGAAGAGACCGAAGAGCGGGCAGATTGATGTGATTGATTCGATTGATTCGATTGATTCGATTGTACGCGATCGTGTATAATCGAAACAATCGAATCAATCGAATCAATCACATCATCGCCTCGGCAGCGCGGCGTTCGGCCATGCGTTCTTTCATTTTTCGCCAGCTGGGGCCGATGAGCCGGTTCATTCCCTTATCTACGACGTAGTGGGTAGCGATATTGGCCAAACCGCGCACACGGGCCGGAATGGAGCCAAAGGAACGCAGGGCTATGGAGTACCCGCCGTCGGTGTATTCGATATAGTGCCAGTAACCGGAAGGCATAAAAATAGTGTCGCCGGGCATAAGCATCACCTCGTAGCCTTTTACTCTGGACAAAGCCGGGTATTTGTCATAATCCGGCCGGTTCAAATCAACATAGCTGGCCACCGTGAACGGATGGCGGTAGAGGTTGCGGCTCTGGTCGGGCGGGAACAGCAGCACCCGTTTGCGGCCGTGTATCTGGTTGAGGAACACATGGCTCATGTCGATATCGAAGTGCAGGGCCACTTTGGCACCCTCGCCGCCGAAGAACATAAAAGGCATCTCGTCGACAAAGCCGTCCATGATGTCGGGAATCTGAAAATCATGTCGCAGTTCGGGTGCGGCTTTGAAAATATTCCAGAGGAAAATACGCAGGTCGGTCGGGCCGGATTCGAGTATTTCCAGAAATTCCTTGAAGGTGATCACCCGGTCGGGCGTCATGTACCCTTTGCCAGGTTTGGAGTAATTATTGGACACGACCGGTACGCGCAGCTGGCCGTACTGGTCTTTAAAATGTTCAACGGTCCATCGTTGGCGGGCGGGCCATGAGGCCGTCAGGTCGGTAAAAACGACCGGTTTCATGGGTTTGAGGTATTCCTCGGCGAAGGTTTCGCGAGTCAGGCCTGTACGGCGGTCAACGGGCGTGAGTTCCAGCATAGGGCGACAAATGTTTGGATGAAACAAAAAGGCTCTAACAATTCCGGGTTTTTGCCGGGTGCAAAAGTATATGACAAAGTCCTTACGAAGTTTGCCCACTGGGAAAGTGAGCACTTCTTTTGACAATCAATTGGCAAATGCCCGGGCAATGCACTCTGCGGATTTGTCGCTATTTTGCCCACAGGAAAAACGGCCTGTCCCCCCGGGCGCCTGATTGAGAGCAAATCTTTTATTCCAATCTCATGACCGTCAACATTTTAACCCAAAATGTGCCCGATGCGCTCGTGGTACCTTTGCCCCAAAACGAAGCGCTGGCAGGTCGCCTGGTTGCCATCGCTTCGCTGGTCGGAGCCGATCCAATTATTTTGCAAAACGATTTTCGGGCTGAGCCCAAAGAGCTGCTGGTGCTCTACCCTACCCCGCCCGGCCGAAAAGTTTACCTGATCGGCATGGGCAAAAAAACCGGTTTCGCCGACCTCCAGGTCACCCTGCGCGGCTTTTGTTTCCGCAACAAATCCAAACTGCCCGAACACCTGGGAATCGATCTCCGCCATTTTCCTGCCAACGAAACCGCCCGCCTCGCCGATGCCGCCGTCACCGGCGCCTTGCTCGGCCTGTACGATATAGGCCTTTACCGCTCTCCCGACCCTTCCAAACCGATGCAGACATTCGGGTCCGCCGGCTCCGTTTTGTCGGTCGTCGTGCCCGAAAGCTGTGCGACCGACGCCCAGAAAGCGGCGCGGCGCGGGGAAATTTTTGCCACAGCCGTCCGGAGCGTGCTGGACTTCGTCAATGCCGCGGGCAACCACAAAACGCCCGAACTGCTCGCCCAGTGGGCAGAGAAAGCAGGGCGAACCCACGGTTTTTCCGTAAAAACGCTGGCACACGAACAACTGCGCAAAGAGGGCCTCGAAGCCCTTTGGCAGGTGGGCAAGGGCAGCCCCCATCCGCCCACCTTCATCCTGCTCGAGTATGCGCCGAAAAAACTGCCGAAACGCGCGCCCACCGTAGGCCTCGTGGGTAAAGGCGTGACCTTCGACACCGGGGGCGTCAGCCTCAAGCCCTCGGCCAATATGCACCTGATGAAAAGCGATATGGGCGGCGCCGCGGCCGTGCTGGGCGCCTTCATTGTCGCCGCCGAACTCAAATTGCCCGTCCGGCTGGTCGGCGCCATCCCTTCGGCCGAAAACATGATCGACGGGCTGGCCCTGAAACCGGGCGACGTGATCAACTCCTTTGCCGGAAAAACCATCGAAGTGACCGATACCGATGCCGAAGGACGGCTCATCCTGGCCGACGGCCTGGCCTGGCTGCATCAGCATGAAAAACCCGACGTGCTGCTCGATCTGGCCACCCTGACCGGCAGCGTCATCCGCGCGCTCGGCAACAACGCTGCCGGGCTTTTTACCTCCAACAACGACCTGGCTGCCGCTCTGACCCAGGCCGGCGACGCCTGCGGCGAACGCCTCTGGCCCATGCCCATGTGGGACGAATACGGGACGGATCTCAAAAGCGACGTGGCGGATTTGCGCAATTTCACGGGCAAACCCGTGGCCGAATGCATCAGCGCCGCCAAATTCCTCGAACATTTCACCAACGGCCATGCCGCCTGGGCCCACCTCGACATCGCCGGCACCGCCTTCGGCGATTCCGAATTTGCTCAGGGCAAAAGCGCTACCGGCTTCGGCGTGCGCCTCCTGGTGGAGTTTATCGAACGCTGGATTGGCCCCTGAACCTTTTTTCTGCTCCAATTCCCTACTTTTGTGGCAAATTTTAAAAGATTGATGAGTGTTGATAAAGTTGATGAAGGTTTATAAAAAGGTGAGGGGCGCTCTCAAAACAGCATTTGCAAGGCCTGCAACGGAACTGAGAGCGCCCCTCACCTTTTTATAAACCTTCATCAACTTTATCCACCCTCATCAACCACCTTCTTCATCAATGGCTGATTTACAAAAACTTACCGAGTTATGCGGCCAGGTGCGCCGCGACATCGTGCGCATGGTATTCAACGTGCAAAGCGGACACCCGGGCGGATCCCTGGGCTGCACCGAATTTTTCGTCGCCCTCTACGGAGCCGTGATGAAACACTCGCCCAAACCCTTCCGCATGGAGGGCAAAAACCAGGACATGTTCTTTCTGAGCAACGGCCACATCTCGCCGGTGTGGTACAGCGTGCTCGCCCGAACGGGGTATTTCCCCGTGCCAGAACTGGCTACTTTCCGCAAACTCAACACCCGCCTCCAGGGCCACCCGGCCACCCACGAAGGCCTGCCGGGCATCCGCATTGCCTCGGGCTCCCTGGGACAGGGCATCTCGGCCGCCATCGGCGCCGCGCTGGCCAAACGCCTCGACGGCGACAAGCGCTGGATTTTCGCCCTCACGGGCGACGGCGAACTGGACGAAGGCCAATGCTGGGAAGCCATCATGTCGGCCGCCCACCTGAAAGTGGACAACCTCATCGTGACAGTTGACTGGAACGGTCAGCAGATCGACGGCCCGACCGAAAAAGTGATGAACCTCGGCAACCTGCCCGCCAAATGGAAAGCCTTCGGCTGGGACGTGCTGATCCTCGAAAATGGCAACCACCTCGAAGCCGTCATCGCCATGCTGCGCAAAGCCAAACGCCGCTGCGGCAAAGGCAAACCCGTGGTGATCCTGATGAAAACCGATATGGGCCACGGCGTGGACTTTATGGCCGGCACCCACAAATGGCACGGGAAAGCGCCGAACCAGGAACAGTTCGACAGCGCCATGCAGCAGCTGCCGGTGACGGGTTTGGGGGATTTTTAGGTCCTCTTCATTGCACCATTCTGTTTTTGAAAAAATTTTGAATCACTTTCCACCCGGGATGGTTTCGGACAAGGGCTGCTCGAACTGGGCCGCCAAAACCCCAACGTCGTCGGCCTTACCGCCGACCTCATGGAGTCACTGCAAATGCAGCATTTCCAAAAAGAATTCCCCGAGCGGTTCTTCCAGGTCGGCATCGCCGAGGCCAATATGATGGGCATCGCGGCGGGGCTTGCTACAGGCGGCAAAATCCCGTTCACGGGCACATTCGCCAATTTCAGCACGGGCCGCGTGTACGACCAGATCCGCCAGAGCATCGCCTATTCGCATAAAAACGTGAAAATCTGCGCCTCCCACGCGGGCCTCACCCTCGGCGAAGACGGCGCCACACACCAAATCCTGGAAGACGTCGGCATGATGCGTATGCTGCCCGGCATGGTCGTGATCAATCCCTGCGACTACAACCAGACCAAAGCCGCCACCATCGCCATCGCCGAATACCACGGACCGGTTTACCTGCGCTTCGGCCGCCCGGCCTGGCCGGTTTTTACGGCCGAAGACCAAAAATTCAAAATCGGGAAAGCGCTGCACCTGGCTTCCGGTAAAGACGTGAGCATTTTCGCCACGGGGCACCTCGTTTGGACCTGTATCGAAGCCGCCAGGGAGCTCGCGGCACAGGGCGTTTCCTGCGAAGTGATCAATATCCACACGATCAAACCGCTCGACGAGGAGGCCATCCTCGATTCGGTGAGCAAAACCCGCGCCGTAGTTGTGGCCGAAGAACACCAGCGCATCGGCGGCCTCGGCGACGCCATCGCCAACCTGCTGGCCCATCGCCTGCCTACCCCCATGGAGTACGTCGGCGTGAATGATTCCTTCGGTGAAAGCGGCAAGCCCGCCGAACTGCTGGACAAATACGGACTTGGGAAAAAAGACGTGCTGTGGGCCGTAAAAGACGTGCTGGACCGAAAAAAATGATTTACGATTGTCGATTTACAGGAGATTTGATTTTAGATATGATTTACAAGAGTTGATGGCTTGATTTTTAATTAAAAATCTCACAATCAAACATCTACATCAAAAATCAAATCTCCTGTAATCGTCAATTTAGAAAGGCGCCCAGGGTCTTTCCTCATTCTTTTTTCTGATTGGGATCAGGTTGCCCCACCTGCATGCCCATCGTATGATCGAGCGACCAGCGCCAGCTTTGAATCCCGTACTCCAGCAGATAGACGGTGCTGAAACCCATGGATTTCATCTTTTTCGCCGCTTCTCCGCTGCGGATGCCCGAAGGGCAATAGATCGCGACGGGGGTTTTTCGTTTCAGTTTGCCGATTTTTTTTTCAAAATCCTCCGCTTGAAAATCCACGTTCACGGCCCTGGGGATATGGGTATTCTTGTATTCAAAGGGCGTCGCCACATCCACAATAAGCAAATTGGTATCCGCGCTGATCAAGGCGTAGTATTCCTCATTGTTCAGCAATTTGACCACGGGATCATCTTTAAAAATCTCGCGGGCACGTGAGGGCGAATCACCGTACTGCAAGGGCGCCACGTAAACATTGGTCGGCTCGGCGGTCGCCGAATCGGCACCGGTTTGTTCAGCGGCAGTCGATTGCGACCCGGCGGGCTTGTTCCCGCAAGCCAGCAAAGTGAAAAGGGCAAGAAATCCGGGGAAAATGACGGAAAGGCGCATGTTTTTTTGCCGCAAAGTTAAACGTCGCAGCCAACAATGAAATGGATGGTCCGGTGATGAGCACCAAGCGCCCGGCACTTCATACTTTTGTCGCCCCGAATTCCCGCCCGACCATTTAATGATACAACCATGAAATTCGCCACAAAAGTGATCCATGCCGGCATCGAGCCGGACCCCTCCACGGGCGCCATTATGACGCCCATTTTCCAAACCTCCACCTACGTGCAGGCGGCGCCCGGCGACCATAAAGGCTATGAGTACGCCCGCACCCAGAATCCTACGCGTTCTGTCCTTGAAAAAAACCTCGCTGCACTGGAAAACGGCGTCGATGCCATCTGCTTCGCCTCAGGCCTGGCGGCCCAGGATGCCGTAATGAAACTCTTCTCTTCCGGCGACGAAGTGCTGGCCGTCAACGATTTATACGGTGGCTCCTACCGTCAGATGGTGCGTGTGTACGCCCAATGGGGCCTCAAAAGCCGTTTTGTCGACATGACCGACGCCCGCACGGTGGCCGCACAAATCGGCCCGGCGACCAAACTGATCTGGATCGAAACGCCGACCAATCCGATGCTCAGCATCGTCGACATCGCCGCGGTGTGCGTCATCGCCCGTGAACGCGGCGTACTGGTGTGCGTCGACAATACTTTTGCCTCGCCTTACCTGCAAAATCCGCTCGACCTGGGCGCCGACATCGTGCTGCATTCAGCAACCAAATACATCGGCGGCCACTCCGACGTGGTGCATGGCTGCCTTATTGTCAAGGACAAGGCGCTCGCCGAACGCCTTCATTTTATACAAAATGCAACGGGCGCCGTGCCGGGTCCGCAGGACTGCTTCCTCATCCTGCGCGGCATCAAAACCCTGCACCTGCGCGTGCAACGCGCCTGTGAAAACGCTGCCGTGATCGCGCAGTTTCTCGACACCCACCCGAAAGTCGGGAAAGTGTACTGGCCGGGTTTTGCAAGCCACCCTAACCACGACATTGCCAAACGGCAAATGCGCATGTTCGGCGCCATGGTGTCTTTCGACCTGAATGACAATACTCTGGAGAATGCGCATCGCGTGCTCAGCGGCACACATTTATTCTCCCTGGCCGAATCGCTGGGGGGCGTGGAATCGCTGATCGGACACCCGGCGAGTATGACGCATGCCAGTATTCCGCGGGAAGAGCGGCTGAAAGTGGGGCTTACCGATTCGCTCATCCGCCTCAGCGTGGGCGTGGAGGATGCGGACGACCTGATCGATGATCTGGAGCAAGCCCTGTAGCGCCAACCTCCAGGTTGGCGCGTCGGAGAGAACCCGGTAAAAAGCCACGAAAATTTTATGGCCGCGCTGAGTACGCCAACCTGGCGGTTGGCGATGTAGATGAATTGGATTTCAAGGTCGGAAAAGCTGTACTAACTGCGCCAACCTGGAGGTTGGCGCTACAGTTACTCGCCGGCGAGATGGACTTTGACCACATCCACCTTTGTCCCGTCCACGAGATTGATCTGCCCCGTCACGACGACCTGGTCCGTTTCCGTCACGCCGCCGGTCACTTCCACGCGGTCGCCAAGGGTGGCGCCGAGGGTCACCGGGCGCAGTGCTACAAAAGAGTCTTGGACGACGACAAACACTTTGGCGTCCTGCAAACTACCGGCTACGGCGCGGCGCGGCAGGGTAAAGCCCTGGTGCTCGGCCGCTGAATGAAAGGATGCTTTAGCGTGCATTCCACCGCGGAGGGGGTTGCCTTTGGGATTGGGCACCTCGATTTCCACGTCGTAGTTGAAGGTGTTGTCGGCACGCAGCCCGATGTTGGTGACGCGGCCCTGGAGGGCCAAACCGGGTTGCACATCGACACGGACGTTCACGGATTGGCCTTTGCGCACGCCGAGGATGTCTTTTTCCGTCACTTTGACCATCAGAAAAAGTTTGTCGAGGTTGGTCATCTGGGCCACCTGGATGCCAGGCCCGATCACGCTGCCGCGTTCGATGAAGCGGAGGCCCATCACGCCGCTCATCGGGGCGCGGATACTCGTATTGGCGATTTGTTTTTTCAGGGCTTTTTCTTTGGCTTCGGCGGCCAGAATGCCCAGGTCGAGGTCTTCGGCTTTGGTTTTAGCGACCGCTTCGCCTTCGATGAGGCGGCCGACCCGTTCACGGTCGGTGCGCAGTTTGGCAAGGTTGGCCTGCGTGGCTTCGAGTTCGGCGCGGAGCAGTTCGTCGTCTACCTTGGCGATGAGTTCGCCTTCTTCGAACCAGTCGCCCTTGTTTTTGTACACGGCGTTCACGTGGCCCTGTGTCTCGGAAATGACGAACATTTCTTTAGCCGGTAAAAAAATACCGTCGGTTTCCAGTTGGGCGGCGATCGACTGCCGGAAAGGCGAGGTGACCTCAACCGGCACGAAAGCGCGGGTGATCTTCGATAATTCGGTTTTGGCGGCCAGCTGTTTTTTGTTGTCGTACAGTTTCCAGGCGACGAATGCCACACCGAGCACGAGAAAAAGCCAGAGGAGGGAGCGTTTTTTCAAAATCAAAAGGCTGCGGCGGCTGGTGGAGCCACCTGTATAATACTGAGAAAGAACGGTGGAGAGCAGATTTTGCGTCCTCGACCGATGTGCAAAATTACACATTTCGGCGGGCCTGGAAGTTCGCTGTACATTTGTGCTTGTGTATTGCCCGGAATAAATTCCGGGCTACCAGAGACGATGCTTTTATACGCTTCCAGTATCACCAACCTGACCGACGCCCGCTATTTTGCGGCCCGCGAGGTCGATTTTCTCGGTTTCAATTTTGAAGCAGGCACGCCCGGCTACCTTGATCCGATGTATATGAAAGCCATGCGCGAATGGGTGGAAGGCCCGCGTATCGCCGGGGAATTCAGCCGCGCGGCCGCAGCCGTGGTGCGCGAAGCCGCCGAATTTTACGGGCTGGATGCCGTGTTGTTGCGGGGCGGGGCTTACCTGCCGGAGTTACCCACCCTGGCAGGACTCACGGTGCTGCTGGAGGCCGATGCCAGCCGGGGAATCGATGCCGTATCCACGGTTTTTCAACAGGCAGGGCACTGGGTCGCCTTTTTTGTGTTGCATTTTTCGGATAAAAACCCGGACGCCCGCAGTTTATCCGCGTGGAAAAATCTGTTTGCCCAATACCCCACCCTGCTGCAAATGGATGCGGGTCCCGATGAATTACCAGGCCTGCTGGAGCAGTTGCAACCCGCCGGATTGCTGCTGCGCGGCGGCGAGGAAGTACAAGTGGGGGTTAAATCCTTTGACGAGATCGAGGCCGTTTTTGAGGTGCTGGAGCGGTAGGGGTTTCGCGCAGACGTTGTTTCGCGCAGACGTTGTTTCGCGCAGACGTTCGCAGATGTTTCCGCAGACGTACGCAGAA
>JBGAJY010000072.1:0-23102 GCA_044224705.1 Saprospiraceae bacterium | reverse complement strand
AAACTGGGCTCCATGAGCACTGCCGAAAAATGGTCGCCCTGCATCGGCTTTTCCGGAAAAACATTCCCCGACATATCGGTGGCAAACTGGATCGCCATCCGGAAATAATTGGCCACCAGACTTTGCTTTTTGTCGATGCAGGCGGTCAGATAAGCTTGATATTCAGGCAACAAGGGGATTAAGGGGCTTCCGCTGTACATTTTAAAAAGCCCGGAAGTGCCGAGGGAATAAAAAGCGATTTCGACTGCGCCCACATCGCGGCCGTTGCGAAAATTGTCGGCGAGCACAGCGGCATTCTCACTCAACGGATGGTGCCATTGGCAGGTGAGCGCCGTTTGCATGAACCGGGTGGTGACCGTTCCGGTCAGGTTCCGAAACCGTTGATTGAGGTTTTCAGCCAGGCGCATGATTTCCTGCGAGCGTTTGAATTGCCGGTTGAACGCTGAAATGATAAAACCATAGGCTGCAAAAACCCGCCCCAAGGTATCAGACAAGCCTTTGCGCAGAGACAAGCGAATTTGCAGGGAAGTAATGAGCGGCAACAATTTTGGCGCCGTCAGAAAAAAAGCCGCGGCGGTATTTTGTATCATTTGAATAATGATCCGGGTGCGCGGATCGGTAGCCACCGGCAATTGCTCGATGGTCGAAAGAGAATGGCCGCGCATGGCGATTTGCACACGGATCAGGGATAAAACGATTTCAAGTACGGAGGGCTGGAGCGGAAGCCGGATACCGAGCCGGCCCAGGCTTTCTATCACGTGGCGCACGGCTCCGGGAAAATTCTGCTGGAGATTCAGCGCCAGCCCTTCCAGGTTGTCCATCTCGGCCTGTTGCAGGATATCCGGTTTCGTTCGGGCCAGCAATTGTGCTTTGGCTTCGGCATATTCGCCGAATCGCAACCCGAATACCATCATTTGCAGGACCCGGAGCTCCGCGTTGAACGAGCTTCCAGGTTGTCCATCTCGGCCTGTTGCAGGATATCCGGTTTCGTTCGGGCCAGCAATTGTGCTTTGGCTTCGGCATATTCGCCGAATCGCAACCCGAATACCATCATTTGCAGGACCCGGAGCTCCGCGTTGAACGAGGCCGGCCCTGAATCGCGGATCAAAGTATAATAGCGCAAACTTGCGTCAAATGCCCCCTGGGCCTCCGCTTTACGGCCGCCTTCTTCCAGTAAAGGCAGGTATTGTTCCGGAATCGGCGCCTGCATTTCCACCACGTAACTCAACAAATCGAACAGGACCGGATCATTGTGCTGATAGATCCCTTCCTGGTACAAGTGATGAGCAACCTTCGCGTTATAGGTTTGCTTGTCGTGTTCTGGGGTCAATTCCTCCAGCAGGGTCAGCAGTTCGTTATTGGAGAATCGGTAACTGCCCGGCGTAGCCGAGGGCAAAATAATTTCCAGGCGGTTCAGGATACGGGCAGTATTGGCGACCGACTCCTCGTTTTCATCGGGCTGTAAAGCGGCTTTGAGGATAGGAAGGTCAAAATGCAGTCCCTGCACTGCCGCTGCCTGCAGGAATCGAAGGGTATCGGGTGGCAGACGAAGCACCTTGGCCCGGAGGAATTCCAGCATGTTGTCCGTAATACCGAGTTCTGACACAGCCTGCAAATCGACTTGCCAAATACGCTTTTTGCGGTCAGGCGTGATAAAGCCCTTCCCCGCGGCGGTATCCAGCAACTGGTGCACAAAAAACGGGATCCCCCCGGTCTTTCGCACCAGCGTGGCGGCCAGCCCGGCCACCTGTCCGGGTGCAATACTCGCTTCAAGCAGAAAAACCTCAAGTTCGGGAAGGCCGGACGGGTTGAGGGTTATGATGCAATCCTTGGGATGCTGATCTTTTTGAAATTGGTTGAGCCAGGTGCTCAGTTCAGGTGACACCTGCACATCGCTACGAACGGTAACCGCAAGTATAAAATGCCTGAGCTGCGATTCATTGAGCAAGGCAGACAGCAGGCGCAGCGTCTGCGGAGCGGCGAAGTGCAGATCTTCCAGTAAAAAAATAACCGGCCGGCCGGGCTGGGCAATTTCACCCAACGCATTGGCAAGGACAAAAGCCAGACGGTTCTGGGTTTCCTGCGCGTTCAATCCCGGGACAGGCTGCACGGGACCAACGAGGTCCTCCCATGCCGGTGAAAAATCGGTGAGCACCGCGGCCGTTTCGCCCAACACATCGGACAAATCGGTGCGCAGACTGCCGATTTCATCATCCGAACCTGCCAGCATAGTGCGCGCCAGTCGGTCAAAAGCTGTTTTTAAAGCAAAAAAAGGCGTCTTGTCTTCGTCGCGGCAGGTGCTGCGCACCAGCACGAAATCCTTGCGCGCCAGCACCTTCCCCACTTCCTGCATAAAAAAGGACTTGCCCACTTGTGCTTTACCTTTCACCACCAGGCAGGCGCGTACGGGTTCCAGAGCGGCAAATTCAACCAGTTCAAGGGCTTGGCGAAAGTCGTCGGTACGGCCTATCAGCCGGTTCGGCGCCGTGAATCGTTGTGGAAAATCGCTTTCCCCAAGGGAAAAAGTTTCCTTCGGACGAGCTTCCTTTTGCCATTGGATGGCACGGTTCCAATCGTGTCGAAGCCCTTCCGCAGACTGGTATCGTTCTTCGGGGTCCTTGGCCAGGAGTTTGAGTATCACAGCAGCCACTGCGGCAGCCAATTCCGGGTTGCGTTCAGCAGGCGAAACGGGTTGTTCCGCCAAATGCTGCCAGATGACCTTTACGGCATCCGTTCCGGGAAATGGCGGCTGTCCGGTCAGTAATTCATACCAAATGACGCCTAGTCGATAAAAATCGCTGCGATAATCGGGCCAGCGGGCCAGGCGGCCGGTTTCCTCCGGCGCGCGGTAGGTGACGGGAATATCCAGGGCATCGTCCGCGTCCGCAGCAGACCACTCCAGCGCCCCTGTCGCCATATCGTATCGAAAGAGGCCTGGGTAAAATGCTACCGACCACTTACCCGACTGGTGAACAGTCTCAAGCCAATCCAGTAATGACAAACTCAGCGACCAGGTTCCCGGATGTTTGGAGCCTGGTAAATCACCAGATGATGTTGCAGAAGTCATGGTTCAGCCTTTGTGCGGCGAGCATGATGACGTTGTTTCCGATGTTTTGCGAAACATTCCGGGCACTAGCCAAGGATTAAATAAAACAATAAGACCTTGATGCAAATAATTTTACCCCTCCTGGGCCGGCGGCTCGAAGTGCGGGTACACATGTTCTTCCATAAACTGCCTCATTATGGCTTGTTTCTCCTGGTTTTTAAACCTGGAGATCACCCACTCGTAATCTTCCCGCACAGGGATATTGTAGCTCGTAGCGGAGCTCACACAATCGGGCGACCACACGCTATGGATCGTAAAAGCAAACAGAAATTCGGGGTGTGCCATTTTGCAAACCGGACCCTTCTGGAGCGCGGCCGCATCAAAAAGCCATAATTCACGCCGGTAGTCCACATCGTCGGGTGGCAAATCGGGAGGACCGATCACCATGGTGCAAAGGATATAACCATCCATTTGCTCGTCGACGCCGGGTGGTATGCCATCGGGGCGCCGGCGCGGTATGAACTGGATGGAACGCAGGTTTTCATTCATCCGGAACAGCCAGTAGTCGGTAATCCTCATCTTCTCGGTGGCAGTACCCGAATCGACGCACATCAGGCAGAAGGGCACGCCGTGGCGGGTGTACTCCAGCAGCTTTTCCTGGGGTATGATACGATTCTCGTAATGGTAGTACAGCTTCCAGATAAAATGCGTGAGCATGCGTTTGTCGAGCCCGTAGGACTGCCAGTAGTTTTTCCGGATGTTCACCACAGGCCGATCGGCCGAAACGATATCGCGGTACGTATTGAGAGCCACACCCCAGGTATGGGCTTTAACCTCCCCGACATTGTCGCCGTCGAAACCTTTGTCATACAGAATATCCTGAGACACGATGTCGCCGGTTTCGCCATTGATGACAAATTTTCCGATTCGGCCGATGTCCATTTCTCCGCAGGTCATTAGACTTATGGTGTTTTTATACACTTTTTGCGAAGTATCCACGGCCAGGACGTCATAGGGACGAACCCATTCGGCGGCACAGGATGCCGTATTGTGGGCCGTGAGCATGGTAATCAGTCCGTCCGGATTTTCATAATTGATCGAGTAATGCACGGTTTCCAGCGGCGCCACCAGGGTTTTGGCGATTACCTTATCAGCGTTCGGGTCGAGATCGGTGCGCCGGATGATGTAGAGCGGCGTATGCGGCAAAATAGTTTTGGCAGTGAGCCAGCGCAGCAATTCGTCGAGCCAGGGCTCGTTTGGGAAAGGCACGCTGAACAGGATGTCGAGTGAAAATTTGACCGAAGAATCAACCAGCACGATGTAGTCCTTGGATAAATTGGTCTGGTGCATGCACTGCGCGATGTACAGGTCTTTGCCCAATTCATCCAATACGCGCCATTGTTTGAGCGGCGCCTGTTCGCCCGTCCAGCGCATGAGAAACACTGCGTTTTCCATGCCGAAAATGTCGCGGTGTATTTTTTCAGCCTTCTGCAGAATGTCCTCCACATCAAAATTGGGAATGAATTTTCCTGGCCGGCCAATCAAGTGGAGCAAGTATTCGAACAGTTTGACCAGCACTGCCGGCAACATGCCGCCGGCGAGCTGACGGCCTTTGAGCTGGCGGTGCAGTTCCTGCACGTGTTCTGTGACGAGGTCTTTTTCGCCCACAAGTCTGTGGAGCAGCCGATTGGCGGTAAACGCCAGGTTGGTGGCGCTTTTTTGGTAGTTGACCGTAAAAAACTCCTTCGTAACGGGATCGAACGAAGGGTGCGCAGTGCTCAGCACAAGCGGGAAAGTGTACTCCAGCCCTGGCGGGAATTCACTGTGCCATTCCGAATTGGCGCCAATGGGCGTTTTGAGTTTCATTTTGGCAGGGTCGAGTTCATAAAAACGCCCGGCATCGAAATTGATCGAGACGCGGTTATTGACATCTCCCTTGAACTTGAACAGGTTGATGGAAGTGTTCAACTGGTTGCGCGAACCGATGTACTCGGATGTACGCGCCATGCCCATGCCCTTGAAATGGCGGTTTTCGCGATGATACGCCGTCCCAAAGCGGGTAACATGGTCAGCATAATAACAAGGTGGCTTGAGCAGGGAGGAGCGGACCCTGATGGCCCCCGGCTGGTCGAGGTCGAAACGAAACAACATCGCATCGCCGTTGAACATCATTTCGCCATACTCGCTGTTCTTGGTACCATCCGGATGGTATTCGGCCTGGGGCGGCGGGCTGTTGACGCTGCCGCAAGGCGAATTCATAAATACATAGCCATACAGGTCGGTGGGAACAGTACCTTCTAAAAGGTTTAGTTGTACGTCAATATCTTCTCTCGAAGCGAAAGTGAAAGGTTGGCTCATCACGATTTCTTGTTGTTGTGGTTTTCTGATTTTCGACCATTAAACCTACGGCCAAATGTTAAACCGGCAATAAAAAATTGTCGTGAATTGTATTCTGAAAAAACAACAATACGTCAACTCACTTCTATCCTCATCGCGTTAAATCTGACGATCGAATTGAATAATTTTTTTTTCATCTATGCATTAACTTGAAGAAGAAAGTCCTATGCGATCCGCGCTGCCAAAGGCTGGATTCAAATCAACTTTTTTCGTTTTGACAGGTTTAACTTCGCTTTTCAAATCCCAATTTCCGGTCGCAATGTCACTTTCCTTCGGTTTTCGCCGCTTCGATTTTTCCAAACAATTCTCCTCGCTGCGCAACGTGCCGCGCTTTTTCGGCATGGTGTGGAAGGTGTCGCCCGGCCTGACCCTCTGGAACGCCGCGCTGCGTCTGTTGCAGTCGGCCATCCCGGTGGCGATGCTGTACGTCGGAAAGGAAATCATCGACGAAGTTCTTCGTCTGGTGGCTGCCCACCAGGTACACAACTGGCAGGAAGCCGATATTTTATGGATGTGGGTTGCCGCCGAATTCGCCCTCGGCATCCTCAATAGCCTGCTCGGACGCGGCATCACGGTGACCGACAACCTGCTCGGCGACCTCGTGGCCAACGACAGCAGCGTCCGTATCATGCGGCACGCGGCCACGCTCGACCTGTACCAGTTCGAAAGCCCGGCCTTTTACGACAAACTCGAACGCGCCCGCACCCAGACGATGGGCCGCACCGTGCTGATGAGCCTGGTGTTTTCGCAGGTGCAGGACCTGATTTCCATCCTTTTTCTGGTCGGCGGCCTCACTGCATTCAATCCCTGGCTGCTGGTGCTGCTGTTCGTCGCCGTGATCCCTTCGTTTCTCGGCGAAACGCATTTTAACCAAAGGACCTACTCGCTCACGCGCTCCTGGACCCCCGAACGGCGCGAACTCGACTACCTGCGATACATCGGCGCCAGCGATACCACCGTGAAGGAAACCAAGATGTTCGGCCTGGAAGGTTTCATCACCGAACGCTTCAAAAACATCTCCGACCGCTACTACGCCGCCAACCGCAAACTGACTTTCCAACGTGCCGGCTGGGGCAGCCTTTTTTCCTTGCTGGCCATGTCCTCGTACTACCTCGCCTATGTTTTTATCGTATGGCAGGCCGTGGTAGGCGCGATCACCATCGGCACGCTGACCTTTCTGGCCGGCTCGTTTCAACGGATGCAGGGCTTGCTGCAGGGCATCATGAGCCGTTTTTCCAGGCTGGCCGAAACAGCACTGTATTTGCAGGATTTCTTTGATTTTCTGGCACTGACGCCCCTGGTGGACCTGAAAAAGGCCACACGCAAGGTGCCTCGCCCCATTCGCGAAGGTTTTGTTTTTGAAAACGTCAGTTTTCAATACCCCGGCAGCGAACAATACGCCATCCGCAACCTGAGCTTTACCCTGCGCCCCGATGAAAAACTCGCCCTCGTGGGCGAAAACGGCGCGGGCAAAACCACCGTCGTCAAACTGCTCGCCCACCTCTACGAACCCACCGAAGGCCGCATCCTGCTCGACGGCGTTGATCTGCGCGAATACGATCCCGAGAACCTGCGCCGCGAGATCGGTATCATTTTCCAGGATTATTTCCGCTTCATGTTCACCGCCTCGGAGAACATCGCAGTGGGCAATATCCCCGAACGCGACAACCGCCCGCGCATCGTCGAAGCAGCCGACAAAAGCCTGGCCGATACCGTAATCGAATCATTGCCAAAGGGTTATGACCAAATGCTCGGCAAACGCTTCGCCGACGGCGTCGAACTTTCCGGCGGACAGTGGCAAAAAATCGCCCTCGCCCGGGCCTACATGCGTGATGCCCAACTGGTCATTCTCGACGAACCCACGGCCTCCCTCGACGCCCGGGCCGAACACGAGGTGTTCCTCCGTTTTGCGGAACTGATGAAAGGCAAAGCGGCCGTTTTGATCTCTCACCGCTTCTCGACGGTACGCATGGCCGACCATATCATGTTCCTCGAAAACGGCCAATTGCTCGAAATCGGAAGCCATGAAGAGTTGTTGAAAAAAGGCGGAAAGTACGCGGAGCTGTTCCGACTGCAGGCGAAGGGATATTTGTAAGGATTGATTCGATTGGTTCGATTGATTCGATTGTACGCGATCGTGTATAATCGAACCAATCGAATCAATCGAACCAATCGAACCAATCGAATCAATATGATTATCAACCTCCACACCCACCACCCTACCCTATCTCCGGCCCTTGTCGAGATCGAAAGCGTGTATTTCGGGCAGGAGAAAAAGCAGCTCGCCACCTGGCATTCTGCCGGTTTGCATCCCTGGTTTTTGGAAAATACAGACCTCGGCGCCGCAGAACGATGGCTTCGCGAAGCAGCCAGTCGCCCTGAAACACTCGCCATCGGCGAAGCCGGGCTCGACAAAGCGACGACCACGCCCTGGGCACTCCAACTCGACGCGTTCCGCCTCTGTATTGCCGTTTCAGAGCAAGTTGAAAAGCCATTGATCCTCCACTGTGTGCGGGCTTTTGAAGAAATTTTGACCGAAAAAAAGCGGGTCAGCCCGGCTCAGCCCTGGATTTTCCACGGTTTCGCAAAACATGAAAACACCGCTAAAATGCTGCTCCGGGCAGGGTGTTTTTTGTCTTTTGGCGCAGCCATTTTACGCGAAAACAGCCCCGCGGCAGCGGCGCTACGGGCCGCTCCGGCCGGGCGTTTTTTTCTCGAAACAGACGATCAGGCCATCGGCATTCAGGAAATTTATGCCGCAGCAGCGCGATTGCGCAATTTGCCGCCGGAAGCCTTGCAGCAACAGATTTGGGCAAATTTTCAGGCCGTTTTAGGGCCGGCATCCGCTATTTTTGCCCCAAAAACTGACCTGCCTTGACTGCTCATAACGATCCTCAGCCATCCGCATTCCAGCCGCCCCACTGGCTCCAGCGTACCGAGCTCCTGCTCGGTCCTGAGTCGCTGGAACGATTGAAAAACCTGCACGTGCTGGTAATCGGCCTGGGTGGCGTAGGCAGCTTCGCAGCCGAATTCCTGGCCCGCTCGGGTGTCGGGCGCATCACGATCATCGATGGCGACACGGTGGATTTGACCAATACCAACCGCCAGTTGCCCGCCCTGCACTCCACCGTCGGGCAGCCCAAAACGGCCGTCATGGCCGAGCGCATGAAAGACATCAACCCCGATCTCGACCTCATCGTGCGTGAGGAATTCCTGACCCCCGAAACAGTCAAAACGCTGATTACCAACGAATACGACTACGTGTTCGACTGTATCGACTCCGTACAGCCGAAACAATACGTGATCGTCGCCTGCAAGCAAAAAGGCGTCCGCGTGGTCAGCAGCATGGGCGCCGGCGGCCGCCTCGACCCCTCGAAAGTGCAGGTGGCCGACGTGTCCGAAACCTTCAACTGCCCTTTTGCCCAGCAGGTACGCAAAGGGCTGAAAAAGAAGGGCGTACGACGCGGCGTAACCGTTGTTTTTTCCTCCGAAATCGTGAGCAAGGAACACATGATGATGACCGACGGGAGCCGTTTCAAAAAATCGTTTTACGGCACCATCTCCTACATCCCGGCGCTGTTCGGGCTGCACATGGCGAGCGTAGTGGTGCGGGAAGTGGCGGGGCGGTGATGAGTGATGAGTGATGAGTGATGAGTGATGAGTGATGAGTGATGAGTGATGAGTGATGAGTGATGAGTGATGAGTGATGAGTGATGAGTGATGAGTGATGAGTGATGAGTGATGAGTGATGAGTTTGGAAACTTTTTGGGGGTTGAGGTTGTAAAGGCCGTATGAAAATTTTTGTCGAAACGCCCCGCCTTCTGCTCCGCGAACTGGTTCCTGACGACGCTCCTGGGATGTTCGCCCTCGACAGCGACCCGGCTGTCCTTCGTTTTCTCGGCACGCCGCCGCAAACTTCCATTGAAGAAAGCCGGGCCGTGATCGAATTCGTCCGTGTCCAGTACCAGGAAAACGGCATCGGCCGCTGGGCCGTCATTTTGAAAGAAACAGGGGAATTCATCGGCTGGTGCGGCCTCAAACTGATCCGGGAAACCATCAACGGACACACGAATTATCACGATCTGGGTTATCGGTTCCGGCAGGAATTCTGGAGCCAGGGTTACGGTTTCGAGGCTGCAAAGGCTTGCCGGGACTACGCTTTCGACACGATGCAACTGCCTGTTATTTATGCCATTGCCAAAAAAGGCAACGTTGCTTCCTGCAGGATTTTGGAAAAAACGGGGTTCCTTTTCCAAGAAATGTATGTGGACGACGGAGAGGAAATTGCGTGGTACAGCCAGTTCAGATCTTGAATTTCTGTTGGCAGGCGAATTGCGGACAAAACGCCGTCACAATTTGCTCCGACAGGTTTTTTTTGACAGGATCAACAGGATGGGTGTGTCAGCTCCGCCGACTTGCTCGCGTTGTCGGCGGAGCCAATACTCATCCTGTTGATCCTGTTGATCCTGTCAAAAAAAACCTGTCGGCAGTAAAGCCTGTCGATTGGCTGCTTACCATTGTCAGTCGTCCAAATACCAGCCTTTTTGTGGCTCGCGGATCAAGTTCAATTCAATCGGCATAGGGTCTGTCACCGCATAATAGCGCACCTGACAAATTCGCATTTCATCCAGCACATCCACCAGGTTGCCGTATTTCGATGAAGAGAGCGGCTTGATGTTAACGATCAGAAAAGAGCCTTTTTTTGCAAGGCCAGTCCCGGTTACAGTGTATTCGTCAGGGCCGAACTGCCGGTCCACCCGCTCTTTATTTTGCAAAATACATTTCCGTAAACCCTCAGCCGAATAATCCACCGAATCGAGTTTCGGTTCGGTAATGCCGGTATAGACGTACACTTTATCCGGGCCACAAAGCAGGTTAAGGACTTTGCTTTCTTTTACCATTTCTCCACATCCGTGGAATTCATTGTCCGGCATAGTCAATGGCATCACCTGTGGCTTTTTCCACATCGCCTGCACCATGAAAAAGTTGATCAGCAGCAAGCCCAAGGCGCTCATGGGTGAAAAGTCGAGGGACAACAGCGGGTGGCGGGCAGTAAATTTTTTCGAGCGAAAGTAGTTGGTCAGCATGGCGTCACGTTTTGCAGGAAAGATGCCGCCTG
This sequence comes from Saprospiraceae bacterium, assembly GCA_044224705.1. Classification (GTDB taxonomy): domain Bacteria; phylum Bacteroidota; class Bacteroidia; order Chitinophagales; family Saprospiraceae; genus M3007. The sequence goes on along the minus strand of JBGAJY010000072.1, from coordinate 12,540 downwards.
CAAGAAAATTGGCGGGTGAAAAGCCGGAATTCGGGCCCGGCCTTTCCGGAATTATCTACTTTTGCCCTCGCCCGATCACCGATAAGACCGACCTACTCATCACTTATCTCTCATCTCTCATCACTCAACAAGCAGCATGAGCGCAATACGCGATATTCTCGCCCGTGAAATTCTCGACAGCCGCGGCAACCCGACCGTGGAAGTGGAAGTGTGGACCGAAACCGGCTTCGCCGGCCGCGCAGCCGTGCCCTCGGGCGCCAGCACCGGCGTGCACGAAGCCGTCGAACTGCGCGATAACGACGAAGCCCGCTACCTCGGCAAGGGCGTCCGGACCGCCGTCAAAAACGTGGAAAAAATCCTTCGCGAAGAACTCGTCGGCCTCGAAGTGACCGACCAGATCAAGATCGACCGGCTCATGATCGACCGCGACGGCACCCGCAACAAATCCAAAATCGGCGCCAACGCCATCCTCGCCGTGTCGCTGGCCGTGGCCAAAGCTGCTGCCGAAGAATTCGGCCAGCCGCTCTACCGCTACCTCGGCGGCGTGAACGCCCATGTGCTGCCCGTCCCGATGATGAACATCCTCAACGGCGGCGCACACGCCGACAACGGCATTGATTTCCAGGAATTTATGATTATGCCCGTGGGCGCCGAAACCTTCTCGGAAGGCCTGCGCATGGGTGTGGAAATTTTCCACAACCTGAAAAAAGTGCTCAAAAGCAAAGGCTACGCCACCAACGTGGGCGACGAAGGCGGCTTTGCCCCGGGCATCAAAAACAACGAGGAGGCCATCCAGATGGTCATGACCGCCATCGAAGCCGCCGGCTACCGCCCGCTCGACGACGTGGTGATTGCCCTCGACGCTGCCGCCTCCGAATTCTTCGACCAGGAAAAAGGTGAGTACGTGTTCAAAAAATCCACCGGCGACCGCCTCTCCCGCAAAGACATGGTGGCCTTCTGGAAAGACTGGTGCAACCGCTACCCCATCCATTCCATCGAAGACGGCTGCGCCGAAGACGACTGGGACGGCTGGAAATGGATGACCGAAGCCCTCGGCCACCGCATCCAACTCGTCGGCGACGACTTGTTCGTGACCAATACCGAACGCCTGCAACGCGGCATCGACGAAAAAATCGCCAACTCGATCCTGATCAAAGTGAACCAGATCGGCTCGCTGACGGAGACCATCGAAGCCGTCAACCTCGCTACGCGCAACGCTTACACCTCGGTGATCAGCCACCGCTCCGGCGAAACGGAAGACACTACCATCGCCGACCTGGCCGTGGCGCTCAATACCGGCCAGATCAAAACCGGCTCGGCTTCACGCTCGGACCGGGTGGCCAAGTACAACCAGTTGCTGCGGATCGAGGAGGAACTCGGCGATCAGGCCACGTATTTGGGACGGACGATTTTTGGGTTGTAGTGTCGGGGCGGGGATTTCCTTCCCGCCCGGCAGGTTAAAATACAAAAGCCGGAACAATACTGCTACACGCTGCGTGCGGCAGTTTTGTTCCGGCTTTTGTATTTTTTCCTGCCGGGCGGTTGCCCTCCGAAAATTACCCCAGGCGCAACAACTGCATTACCTCCTCTTTCCGCCGCCGCGACACCTCCACCCGGCTGTCGTCGCGCAGGACGACGAATCCTTCGTGGTCGAGGTAAGACACAAACAGCCGGTTCACGAGGTGCGATTTGTGGGTGCGTACAAATCCGTGATCGGCCAGGAGTTCGGCGTATTCACCTAGGCTTTTGGACACCAGCAAAGAGCGGCTGCCGCCGGGGAAAATTTTGGTGTAGCTGCCGAGGGCTTCCAGGCGGATGATTTCGGCAGGACGGAAAAAATGCACGCCGTCTTTTGTGGGCACGGCCAACTGGAACTGGTTGGGATCCTCCGTCTGGAGGTTGCTGTAAATATTCCGCAATTGTTCGGGCTGGAAAGAGCGTTCTTCCCGCTGTTCCACCAATCGTTGAACGGCCTGTTGCAGCTCCTGTAAATCGACCGGTTTGAGCAGGTAATCGAAGGCGCTGAACCGGATGGCCTGCAGGGTGTATTCCTGAAAGGCCGTGGTGAAAATGATCTTGAACCGCTTGTTTTTGATCTGTTTGAGCACGTCGAAACCGTCGAGGTAGGGCATACGGATATCGAGGAAGAGCAGGTCGGGCTGCAACTGGTGGATCATTTGGGCAGCCTGCCGCGCGTCGTTGCAGCACCAGACCCGCCCGATGGCGGGCACGAAGCGTTCGATCATCAGTTGGAGGATGTCGGAAGCACGTTGTTCGTCGTCGACAATAAGAGCAGTGAGCATAAGTTCAGACCAGTTTAATCCGCACGCGGGTGCCAGCCGATGACCCGTCGGGAGCATATAAGTCGATTATTTCCAGGACATTATTCTGCTGATGGCTTTGGTTCAGGGTGTTCAACCGTTCGAGGCTGACACTCAGTCCCTTGCCGGTGTGCGACGCACTTTTGGCAAATGCGCGCGCCGCTTCCCGCCCGATGCCGTTGTCTTCGATGGTGCAAATCAGGTCCTCCTCCGGCGACGATTCGAAGCGCACCCGCAGTACCCGCCGCCCTTCGCGATGCAGCAATCCGTGCCAGATGGCATTTTCCACAAAAGGCTGAATAAGCAGGGTAGGCACGCGGTATTCATCCTCATCCAGTCCTTCTTCACACACCACGGCGTATTCAAACGTGTCGTCAAAACGCAGCGCTTCCAGATCGAGGTACAGCCGGAGCACTTCCAGTTCCTCCCGGAGAGAGATCCAGTCGCGGTCGCTGTACGTGAGCACCAGTCGCAGCAGTTTCGAAAATTTGGACAGGTACAAGGCCGCGCCGTCGGTTTTGCCACTCAAGGTCATCTGCTGAATGGAGTTCAGGGCATTGAACAGAAAATGCGGATTCATTTGAAGGCGCATGCTCTGGAGGCGCGCTTCGGCGGCTTTCCGCTGGTTGTCCACTGCTTCGAGCAAGGCCTGCCGGCGGCCTTCTTCAGTACGCGCCAGCGCAATTTTGTTGCTGCACAGGGTGGCGATAGCCGTCAGGAGTTGCAGGTGCCAGGGCGTGTAAAAGTTCGGCAAGGAGTGCTCCGAATCGATCACTCCGATCACGCGGCCATCGGCCAGGATTGGAACGGCGAGTTCCGAGTGGCGGGCTGCATCGTCCACGATATAACGCGGATCGCTGCGGGTATCTCCAATGAGTTCGGCCTGGGCTGTTTGGGCCACCGTGCCCACGATACCCTGGTGGAGCGGAATTTCAATAGGATTGACAATCTGCTGACCGGGCGCCGACTTTTTCCCCCAGGCAGCTTTTTGCACCAGGACATTCCGTTCAGGATCAAGCAGATAGATCACACAATCCTCAAACCCCAACCGGGCTATACATTGCTGTGCCACATCCCAGAGGGCTTCTTCTACCGTGATTTTCGAACTGATCGAGCGGCTGAAAAAATTCACCACCTGTTCGGTTTCCAGCTGATACTGCAGGGCGGTATTTTTCAATTCAGCCATTTCCATCTGCTCGCGCTGGCGTTTTTTCAGGCGGTTTTCGCGGTAGCGTATCCAGCCGAAGACGAGCAAGCCGAGGGCTGCCAGCACGCCGAGCCGAAACGGCCAGCTCATCCAGAACGGCGGCAAAACGGTAAAGACCAGCGGCGCGGCGGCGTACCAGTTCTGCCCCGTAATGCTCGCCGCGACCTCAAGGCGGTAGTCGCCGGGCGGCAAATCGGCCAGGCGAATGTTGTTGGCCAGCCCGAGATGCACCCAGTCGTCCGACTGGCCCTGCAAGCGGTAGCGGAATTGCACCTTCGCCGCGTTGTTGTAATAGGGTGCGGCCAAATCGACCGTTAAAGAGTTGTACCGGAAGGAAATATCCAGCGGGTGGTCCGGTGCATACAGGACGCTGTCGCCATCATTGAACCGCAGGGAGGCAATACCCACCGCCAGCAGGCGGTCTTCGAGAGCGATATTTTCGGGAAAAAAATAGTTGATCCCGTTCATGCCGCCGAGCAGCATCATGCCATTGGTGAGCCGGATGGCCGTATTGCCGTTAAAAACCTGACTTTGCAGGTTGTCGGCAAAGTCGAATTTCCGGAACACCGTCAATTGCGGATCGACCAGGTAAAGCCCATCGAGCGTGCCCATCCACAAGCGCCCGAGGCTGTCGCGGAATACCTGAGTAACGGCCCTTCCGTCGGCCGGGGTCGGCACGACCTCCACGCGGCTGCCGCCGGGGCCGAAATACAGCCGGCGCAGCCCTTTTGCCGTACCGACCAGCAGGTTGTACCGGTCGTCCTGCCAGATGGCGATAACACCCGGCATGCCATTATTGGTGAATATCCTGTATTGTTCGTCAAAACCGTACATGCCAGCCTGTGTTCCGATCCAGAGCCGGCCTTCGGCATCCTGAAAGGCGACGTTGGAGTTGGAGTTTTCGCCTTTAAAGGTCAGAAAATCAATGCGATAAGTCCCCGCTTCGATGCGGTACACATGAAAACGCCCGCAGACTACGATGTCTTTGTTGCGCAGCACGAGCAGGTGATCGATGAAGTCCCGTTCGACGGCCGAGCGCACGCTGTCGCTGGCATACACCGGCCGGCGATAATGTTCGGTCACGGGGTCGAAGAGCCAGACGCCCTTGTCGGTAGGCCCGAGGGCCACGTAATGCCCGTCCCAACCGATCCCCCGCACGCTGCTGTGCGACAAGCGGCTGGTGGCGCCTTCCACAGGTTTAAAAGCCCTGACCGTGCCGTCGGAGAGGTTCAGGCAATTGAACCCGTCGCCGCCGCCAAACCAAACGTGCCCGCTGTCGTCTTCGGCGAAACCGATCACCCTGTTATTCCATTGACGGGGCGGTTCGTAGTGGTAATTGCGCAGCAAACCGATGGTGTGATCCACTGCGGTAAATGCCACAACCTGATTGGCGCAGTGTGCCCAAGCCGTGCCGTCCTGATCCAAAAAGAGGCGGAACAGGGCGTCTTCAAATTCCAGTGGTTCGCCACCGGCGAAGATGCGTGCGGGTGCGAAGCGGTCGTTGTTGAGGTCGTATTCGAAAAGCCCGAGGCGGGAGGTCATCAGGTAGCGCCCGGCGCCCAAAGGCTCCACGCCCATGATGCCAAAGTATCGCCGCGTCGGCTGGAGGCCATATTTTTCAGGGGCAACCCGCGTCACGGTGCCTTTGGCAAAATCGTACCAGAAGGTGTTGGCGCTGTAATCGGACAATGCCACAAGGTCGGGGGTTAGAGCGTAGAAATAAGGGATTTCGTGGGCCACGGGCAGGGTTCGCACCGCCCCATCGGCCAGATTGACGGCATACAATTCCGCCCTTCCGGAATAAAAAATCGTCGTGCCGCAGGTATCGAACCGGTAGGCATTGGTAGAGCCCGAGGGTGTGGGAAGCGCGATATTCAGCAGTTCAAAACGATCCATATCAGGCTTCCAGGCAAAGAGCCCTTTGGTGGTGAGCACACACACAGGCTGGTTCCGAAGTTGAAAAACCGCCCGCGGGCGGCGGCCTCCGCTCGTATCGACGTAGATTTCGGTGAAGCGGTCGCCTGCCGTTTCCAAACGCCACAATTTTTGTCCGGAAACGGCCCAGATCCGGTTGTCGAGATCGCAGAGGGCTTGCGACACCCCATGTTCGAAACTGTATATCCGCACATTGCGGCCGTCGAAGCGCTGGAGGGAATTGGCCGCCACCACCCAGAGGAATTGTTGCCGGTCTTTAAAAATATCGCTGATCCCGCCGCCGCCAATACCCTGCTCCGCCCCGAACACCTGAGCGTTGTAGCGGGGCAATTGCCCGTGCGCCAGCAGGGCAAAAAGCATAAAACCGGTGATGGCGTAGTATTTCACGACATGCTGAAAACGAGGTACGATGAAGGCGAAATTAATTCAAACACGCGCTCCCGGCAGCGGGCTGTAAAATGACAGGAAAAATCCGGGGCGGCCATTCCAGCCGCCCCGGTTGCAACCCCGTGAAGCAATTAGTTTTCTTCCTGAAGTACGATCCGGCGCTCGGCCATACCGGAGGAGGCTCGAAACCGGAGGGTATAGGTTCCTGAAGGGTATTCCGACAGAAAGATCCGGGTGGCGCCTTCGAATTTTTTGCGGAACCGCAGACGACCGTTGCTTTCAAACACGTACAAGGTAACCGGCTCGGTGGTACCGACGCTGATTTGAAGGGTTTCAGAAGCCGGCACCGACTCGAGGTAGACGGGGAAGCGGGCCAGGGGCGTATCGGCTGCATTTTGACCATTCAGGGAAATGACTGCCCAAAGAAGCAGGGCGGCGGTGCTGAAAAACGTTTTCATCGTTCGGAAGGGGTGGTTGAAGGGTGTTTTAGTTGGTCCAATTCGGCACGCAACGCCCCGATTTGCGCCTGCTGCTCTTGTATTGCGGCTACTAATACGGGGATGATTTCACTGTATTCGACGCCCAGAGCGGTCGTGGGTTGCCAGGCGCCGGCGCCCGTTTTTTCATCGGTGACGACAAATTCTTCGTCGGCCACCACTTCTTTCAGCACGCCCTGCAGTTCCTGGGCGATAAAACCCAACTGGGGTTTCCTGCCCATTTTTTCATCCTTCCATAAGTAGCTGACGGGGCGCAGTTGCATCACCTCGTCGAGGCCGTACGACAAGGGCCGGATGTCCTTTTTGAAACGCGCATCCGAGGTCTGGATCACGCCGTTGGTGGCCCAAACGGCCCCCCATTTGTAAGAGCTCGTGCCCAGGTTGTAGCTGTTGTTGGACGAAGGCGTCAGCGTATTGCCGAAGCGGAGTGCGCCGCCGATGTAGTAAAGAAGGCCGCCTGTGCCCACCTGAAGGTCTTCGTTCACTTTGACGCTGCCCGCGACGTGCAATTTTTCAGCAGGAGAAGTGGTGCCGATACCGATGTTGCCGCCGGTTTCGTACATGGCGGAATTGTTGATGCCTACGTTCGCATAAAATTTGGGAATGTACCCGGCCGTTCCTACACCGCTGATATTGCCGTCACCGGGAGGCCCCTGGGGACCTTGCGGTCCTTGAGGACCTTGCGGACCCTGAGGGCCTGTGTTTCCGGTATCGCCTTTGAATCCCTGCGGACCTTGCGGGCCCGCGGGACCGGGAACACCTTGGGGACCCTGCGGGCCGGGCAGGCTGCTGCCCGAATTTTCGGCATACATGGCATACGGCACGGAAAGCAATTGTGTGGCGCCGAAGTTCTCATTGGCCTCAAAAACGCCGTTCTGATTGGCGTCCAGCAGCACGGCGAGGAAATACTCGTGGTTGCTCCAATCTACTGAAAGGAAATTGTGCGGCAGGTTGCCGCTGGCATCGCCGACGCCTACCACTGCATGGATGACGCCTTGCGGACTCACCACCAGCACCTGTTCTTCGGCGTAGCGAACCGGGCCGGAGGCGGTGTTTTCATGCAATTGGAAGCGGGTTTTGAGGGTTTGGTTAGCGGTAAAAAGGCTGCCGTCGGCGTGGCGCGGCACAGCCTGGTAGTTGAATTTTTGGGGAGCCTGGGCCGACAGCACAGCAAGGTTCAACAGTGCGAAGGCCAGCAAAAAGATGTTTTTCATTGCTTAATTTTTGAATTGAAATCGGTGGGTAACAAATGATGAACAGTTGGTTTTCAGGCCATTCAGCGGATATGCTGAATTTTCAAAGCACCCGTGATCTGCCCGGACGAATTGCGGGCCACGGCGATGTACAATCCGGCCGGAAGGCTGGAAAGATCGAGGTCCGTAAAGCCGTCGACTTCCACCACAGGGCTTGCCATTGCGCCGTTGAGGTCGACGAGTTGCAGTTGAACCGGCGCACCCACGCTGAGGCGTACCGTTTCGGCCGCTGGATTGGGGAAAGCGGTCAGGGAGATGGCCTCATCGGCAAAGTCGGAGGGCTCGTTGGCATCGACCGGAGCGCCGTATTCGCCCTGCTGGAATCCCTCGCACAAGTCGGCGCCGACCGCGGAAACAAAACGGGTCATCGGTTCGCCGAAGGTCCAGTCGAGGGAGCCGGCAGTAGTAGCGGAAAATTGGCCGGCAGGGCTTACGACCTGGCGTTCAAGAATTTGGGCTGCGGCAATAAATGGCAGGCTGCCGAGCCACAACAGCGCAAGCATGCGCAGCAAAAACTGGATCATGACGGGTGGGGGTTAATTGATTTGATACAGGTACCCGACGGTAATGCCCAGGGAGCGCATGCGGGTCCGTGTTTCATCTTTGAAAAAATCAAGGTCTTTCAAGCCCTGCGAAAAGCGGAGTTCGGCAAAGGCACAGCCGGGGCCCAGGGGCATGGCCGCTCCGCCGCCAAGCTGCAAACCGAAGTCCCCACGGGTGAAATTGTGGTATTCATACGCCTCGTCTTCCTCGTGGTAGCGGTTGGACAGCGCCGTCGCGAAGTAGGGTCCGCCGATGGCGTAGGCCTCCACCGGGCCTTCGAGCATTTTGTAGCGCGCCAGCAAGGGGATTTCGAGGTAACGGAACACATCGCGAATATCGAAATCGGGTTCGCCGGGCGATTGAAAGTACCAGGCGTCACCTTTCGTGACGAGGTTCAGTTCGAGGCGAACGGACAGACGCTGGCTCACACCGGCTTCGACGATGGCGCCGGCCTGAAAACCGTTGAGGGCACGGTTGCCGATGCCAGGCTCTTTGGCCGTCCAATACGATGAGGATGAAAGCCCTGTGCGCAAGCCGACGCTCAAAGGGGTGGTGTAGTTTTGCGCTGCAATGCCACAGACACGGGCAAACAGCATCAGAATGAGCAGTTTTTTCATTGGAAATGAAAGGAATGGTTGAATAATAACAGGATGGATCGGTTGGGGAAGCTTAGTCGCGGGAACACGATTTATGGCTACCTTTTCTCCGTTTTACGCCACAAAATTGAAGGAGGACGATGCTGCGCACAGGGAATACCTGGTAAGCGGCCGTTCAAAATTGACGAACGGTTTTGGCGGCTTTCACCCGGCCGTTCGTGAAGCCGGAGCGACCGTTTATTCATTTTTTTCCTTGCAAAAAGTCCTGCCAGGCAACGTCCGCCAAAAACCCGGCCCTTCTCTCCCGACAGCCCATGCCGACAACTCGCACATGACAATCCTGCCCGAACAAGAACTGGTCCGACGCATCCTCCGCGGTGATACGCGCAGCGAGGAGCAGCTGTACCGACTGTTCAGCGTGCCCATGTTCCGCGTGTGTTTGCGCTATGCCCGCGACCGGGCCGAGGCAGAGGATATGTTGCAGGAGGGTTTTTTGCAGGTGTTTGCCGACCTGCGCGATTTCCGTTTTGAAGGCAGTCTGGAAGGCTGGATACGCCGGATAATTGTGCGGACGGCGTTGCGCCAATTGCGGCAGCGGCATGGATTTGAGCAACTGACAGAGGAAACTTTGGCTCAGGAAACCGCTGACCAGGCCCTGCTTTCGGAAGATTCAGCAACCCTGGCAGAAAATGCCCTGATCGCCCGCCTGATGCAGCAACTGCCGGCCGGTTATCGCACGGTACTCAACCTTTTTGCCATCGAAGGCTACAGCCACGAAGAAATTGCCGGGCTTCTGGGCATCAACGTCGGCACCTCCCGAAGCCAGCTGCACAAGGCCCGCGCCCAGCTCAAAAAACTGCTTTACCCACACCTGACGACCGCCAGCCACCATGAATAAGCAAGAATTTTTCCCGAACGGTTCGCTCGACCATTGGCTCCGCGAACAGGCCGACGGCCACGATCCGCTGCCCGCCGACGACGGCTGGGATTTGCCGTCCGAACAGGTCTGGACAGCGGTAAAAAGCAAGCTGCAACGCCGCAGACGGCGCCGGCTTATTTTTTTCTGGTGGCTGCTGCTGGGCGCGTTGCTGGGTGGAGGGGCGCTAGTGTGGCATTTTGAAAGACCGGCCGGTCATAGGGAACGCCGACTGGTGGTCGGCGTGCCGAGTCGTTCGACAAAGGCTTTGGTCAATTTGGATTCTTCGTCCTTCGTTAGCACTTCGTCCGAAGTTAACCCCAACCCCTCTCCCGAAAAAGAGAGGTATCATCCTGCCGAGGGTAACCTCCCCGCCCTTCCGGGGGAAGGGCGGGGGTTAAAGAAAAGAGAGAAGACCCCAACGCACGCAATCTCCATTTTGAATAAAGCAGCCACCCCGCCAGCCACGAAAAACACAAAAGCCAACGGATCGAAAAATATCCTTCACACCAGTACTGGCACCACTCTCCTATCCTTCCAGAACAGCGTTCCCAATCCCGCCCCATTGGCCCTGAGGCCGCTTCCAGCCCTGGCCCGGTTTCCAAAACTACCGCCGGGCAGCATTCAGGCGTCTCTTAAAAAGACTTCAAAATCATGGACTTTTGGCGCTTCGGGCGGCTATTTTTTTACCTCGCGCACCCTGCGCGGCAGCACCGACAACCACCCCAACGGCTCGGAACACGGCACCTGGACCTGGCAAGGAGGTCTGCTCGCGCGGCGCGCTTTCACCCCCCACTGGTCCCTCGAATCGGGGCTGCAATGGACCAGCATCCGGCTCCGGGCCGAGCGCAGCGGGAGTATCCGTTTCAGGACCAATCAGGAGCGTTACGACCCAGCCCGCGAAGTGTACCAGACTACCGCCCGGCAACAGCTGCAAACCTCGTTCGGAGCCGTACAAATGCGGTTCGACATCAGCCGGCAAGCCGGACAAACCATTGACGACCAGGAAATAATTCGGCTTCGTCTAAGTACCGACGAACAGGTGCGTTATCTCCGGCTGCCCCTGGCCCTGCGTTATTCCAAGGAGTGGAACCGCTGGCGCTGGGGCGCTCAAATCGGTGGCGGGCTTAGTTTGCGCACCGGCTACGAACTCGATCTTAAAGCCGGCAGTTCGGACCGCTTAGCCATCGTCGGCGTGCAGGCCCGCGCCGAGCGCCGGGCGGCCGGGCTCGCCAAGTTTGTCGGCGATTTCCACTTTGCAGTGGATGTCGGTTATCAAATCACGCCGCGACTCGCCCTGCATTTGGCTCCTGAAATTCGCCACGGATTCAGCAGCCTGTACCGTAAAGGGCCGTTTGCTTCTTACCCCGTCACCACAGGCCTGCAGAGCGGCTTTACTTTAAAATTCAACTGATCCTCTTTCTTCATCAATATCCCTTCATCACTCTATCACTTCATAAAAAATGAAAAAGACAGCATCTTTCCTTCTTCTGCTCGCAGGTCTGGCCTGGTTTGCCGCCTGCAAAAAAGACACCGCCACCGATTTTCAGCAATGGGATGACGACGCGCTGGCCGCGGCCATCGCCGGCGACCGCGACAAAGAAGCCACTGACCCCGGCGGGCTACCCGCTTCCGTCATGGTCAGTCTGGCTACCGAAGATTTCGACACCTATATGGAAAGTGCTGCACTGGCGACCGGCAAAGGCTATGAAATTATCCTCGCCAACGACGAACAGGTGTATTTCAATCTTTCCGGTGAACGCCTGCGCAACCGCCCGCTGCGCGCCATGGGTCGCTGCGGTGCCCTGGGCGGCGAATCGATACCGGTGGACCAACTGCGCCCGGCCATCGTGGATTACATCACCGCCAATTACCCGGATGCTCAAATCCTGCGCGCCAAACGCCGCGGCGACAGCGTCGTCGTGCTGCTTTCCGGTCAAATCATTGTCGTTTTTTCACCTGACGGTATTTTTGAAGCCGCCGACCAGCACTGGCACGACTGCCGGCCCTGCCAGCCTGCCGACCAGATCAACCTGCCCGCTACCATCATCACCCAGATCGAAACGCTGTTTCCCGGCGCCGAAATCAAGCGCATCTGCCGCCGTGGCGACCGCATCGTGGTGGGCGTACTGGCTGCTGACGGACGGCACATTCTCGTGTTCGATCACGAAGGCAACCTGCTCTTTACGCAGCCTTGAACAGGTAGGGCTATTTCTGACGATGTGGTATTTTTAGACAGAATCGACAGGATAAACAGGATAAAATCATGTCGCCTTCGTCGCCACGAGTGGAAAGTCGGCGGAGCCGACGCCTATCCTGTTTATCCTGTCGATCCTGTCTAAAAATACCACATTGTCAGAAATAGCCTGTCATTTGGTCCCAAGCTCCCAAAAACACGGATGTTTGCACAGGCTCCGGCCGGTACTGGTCATGCGAATTGGTTCGTTTTCAAGTCTTTGTTCCTTTTTTTCCGCCGCCGTGCTGCTGTTGTCTGCCTGCGGCAAAAAGCCGGTGCATCGTGTGGTGAGGCCGGCTTTTTTCTACTGGCAAACCTCGTTTCAACTCTCCCCGGCCGAACTCGGTTACCTCGATTCGATGCAATGCAGGCGGCTTTACGTCAAAGTTCTGGACCTTGGCCGCAGCCCGGAAACAGGCGAAATCATTCCATTGGCCCGGATCGATGTCGTGGATTCGAGTGCTTGGGCCGGGCGCGACATCGTGCCCTGCGTTTTTATCACCAACAGTGTTTTCCAAAAATCATCAATACCTCGCCTAGCTGATTTGGCGCTGCAAATTTTGGCTGTTACGGGCACGCAATCACCTGTAATTCAGTTCGATTGCGATTGGACGACTTCCACCCGCGTGGCCTATTTTTCTTTTTTACT
>JBGAJY010000071.1:0-23108 GCA_044224705.1 Saprospiraceae bacterium | reverse complement strand
AAAAGAACCTTGCACAAGTCGTCCTGGCGTTCAGGAAAAAAGATCGTTTGTGCCCATTCGCCGGGTCGCACAGGGCCAAAAATCCACGTTGGCGTGGTATCGTCGAGCAGGTGGTGGGTTGCAGGTATTTTCTCTGAGCGGTCAAAAGCGACACGCAAAGGCGATTTTCCAGGGAATAAACGGGTATCCAGTCGCGGGTTGTCGACCACGGCAGTATTCGTTCCGACGAGGATGGCATCCGCTTCGGCGCGCCAGCGGTGTCCGATCCGCAGGGCTGCGGGTCCGGAAACAGCAGTTCTTTCGCCTGTTTTTCCCAAAAAACCATCCCTGCTTTGGGCCCATTTAAGGATCACGTAAGACGTTTTCTGTTGGATCCATTTGAAAAAGGGCCGGTTGAGCGCACGGCCTTCCTCTTCCAGCACTCCGGTGATTACGTCCACACCGGCTGCGCGCAATTTGGCCACGCTTTGCCCTGCCACCAGGGGGTTGGGGTCTGTGCAGGCGATCACGACCTGCGGAATTTGTTCCTTTAAAATCAGGTTGACGCATGGCGGCGTTTTGCCGTGGTGAAAACAAGGCTCCAGAGAGCAGTACAATGTTGATTTTGAGATCAAGGCGCGGTTTTCGGGCGCTACGGAACCCACGGCGTTCACCTCGGCATGTGCCTGTCCGTATTGCCGGTGCCAGCCTTCGCCGATCATCCTGCCTTCGTGCACCAGCACCGCGCCCACCATGGGATTGGGCGACACGCGCCCCGCGCCCAGCCGGGCGAGATCGAAGCAACGGCGCATGAAGATTTCGTGCATGAGAAGATTGGTTCGATTGATTGGATTGATTCGATTGATTCGATTTTACACGATCGCGTACAATCGAATCAATCGAATCAATCGAATAATCGAATCAATCAATTTAAAAGCCCCGCCATTTCCTGTTGCATTTTTTGCGCCTCTTCGCGGGCTTTTTCTGCAAAATCGGTGCCGGAAGAGGCATAAAGTATGCTGCGCGAAGCGTTGATCAACAATCCGCCGTCTTTGTTCATCCCGTTCCGGCAAATGGCGCCCAGGTCGCCGCCCTGGGCGCCCACGCCCGGTACGAGCAGAAAATGATCGGGTGCGATTTCGCGAACCCGCAAAAAAGCTTCGGGATGTGTGGCGCCCACTACGAACATCATATTCCCGGATGTGCCCCAGGACATGGAGCGGCGCATGACCTTTTCCCAAATGGCCTCGCGGCTGTCTTCCAGCCAGTCGCGCTGAAAGTCGGCGCTGCCGGTATTGGAGGTGAGGGCGAGCACGATGGCCCATTTGCCGGGGAAGCCGAGGAAGGGCGACACACTGTCTTCACCCATATAGGGCGCCACGGTCACGGCGTCGCAGGCGAAGCGGTTGAAAAAGGCTTCGGCGTACATCCTGCTGGTGTTGCCGATGTCGCCGCGTTTGGCGTCGGCGATGATAAAATGCTCTTTTCCAATGTATTGCACCGTGCGTTCGAAGCTCCGCCAGCCTTCGAGGCCCAGGGCTTCGTAAAAAGCCAGATTGGGTTTGTAGGCCACGCAGAGGTCGCGGGTGGCGTCGATGATGGCTTTGTTGAATTCAAAAACCGGGTCATCAGTGTGCAGTAGATGGCCTGGAATTTTGCCGATTTCGGTGTCCAGACCAACGCAGAGGAGCGATTTTTTCCGAAAAATATCGGAGACGAGTTGTTGGCGATCCATAACGGCGAAGATAAAGATTTTCGCCCCGAAGGCGAAAGCTCGGATCCTCAGGGCCCCGGTACGGTCAGAGTGCGCTTCAATCGGGCAGTGAAATTTTCCCCATGCCCACCCAGGGTACCCCCCCGAGTACCTGGCCTTCGGCGATAGTCCCGGCTACCGTTTCATTGGCTAAAACGGCAAACAGCACGGCCTCCTTGGCATCGCCGTGAACGCCGAGCCGTTCCATCGGGGCGATTTTCCAGCCAGACAATTGCTGCCCTAAATATTTTAAAATCAAGGGGTTGTGCGCCCCGCCCCCGCTCACGAACAGGGCTCCGCCCGACTGTGTCGAGCCGGTGTGGCAGCGCAGCAACGCTTGGGCAATCGTGTCGGCGCTCAGCCGCGTGAGCGTGGCCATCACATCGTACGGGTTCGCCTTGCCTTTGGGTTGCCGGTCGATGAACTGCTGCGCCCAGGCCGGGCTGAACTGTTCAGGGCCTGTGGTTTTGGGAAAAGGCAGGGCAAAAAACGGGTCGTTTTTCAATCGGTCCAGCAGCCCTTCATCGACGCGTCCGGCCGAGGCGAGCAGTGCGTCGCGGTCGTAAGGCACCCCGAACAAGTTGCGGGCGAAGGCGTCGAGCAGGGTATTGCCCGGACCGGTATCGGTGGCGAATGCCCGCGCGGGGTCGGCGTCGGCGGGTAAAAAGGTGAAATTGGCGATGCCGCCGATGTTGAGCAGGTAGCGGTCCTGACCTTTTTTGCAAAACAGCAGGTAATCGCCGTAAAGGGCCAGCGGCGCGCCTTCGCCACCCGCGGCGAGGTGTTTTTGCCGAAAATCGCTCAGCGTGACGATACCCAGGCGGCGGGCCAGGTGGTCGCCGTCGCCGATTTGCAGGGTCGCGTTGGGGTAACCGGGCAGGCCATGAAAAATGCGCGGCGCGTGAAAGACCGTTTGGCCGTGGCTGGCAACCAGATCGACCTCGGCGGGAGGGATATTCCAGTGCCGCAGGCAGTCGAGCACGATGGCGGCATGGCGCTCGGCCACCACGACGTTGAGCAATACAAGGTGTTGAAAATCAATCTCTTTTTTGGCAAAAACGCGCCTGATCTCCCTTTTGAACGCTTCGTCGTAAGGCGTCGTTACGAATTTCTCAACGACGACTTTTGTGCGCTGGCCCGAGCCGTAGATTTGGCACAAGGCTACGTCCAGCCCGTCGAGCGAGGTGCCCGACATAAGGCCGATGATGCGCCGGGAGCGGCGGCGGGCGAGGGTGGCGAGGTGGAGAATCCGGGATTTCACAAAGAGAAGTCGCGTGATTTGTTTTTAACCGGGCACCTTGCAGGCTTCGATTTTCAAGCCTTAGGTGCTGCCGGCAAAGTTAATGCCCGGATGCGCCATGCACTCGCCCCGCCGATGCTTCAAATGAATATCGGACACCGATTTTTCATGCCTGCAATTTGATCACGACGTTCCCTTTTTTGTGTCCATTATCCACATACCGGTGTGCGTCGGCAATGTGCTCCAGTTCGAACTGCTGGTCCACCACGGCTTTCATTTGACCGTCCTCCACCAATTTTTTCAAAAGACGGGCAGCCTCAGGCGTTTCGGTGACCACGCCGGCAATTACTTTTTTCTTGCTCGTCATGGATGTCCAGGCGCCCCGAAGCATTCCTCCTAACATGGCTGCCCCCAACAGCAGCGTTCCGTTGCTTTTTAAAACGGCGATACAGGAGGAAAACGGGGCTTTGTTCACGGTTTCGTAAACGACGTCGTACTGTTCGCCGGTTTTCGCAAAGTCGGTTTTGGTGTAATCGATCACGTGGTCTGCGCCGAGGCTTTTCACAAGTTCCACATTGGCGGTGCTGCAAACGCCCGTCACCTCTGCCCCCAACGATTTGGCGATCTGCACTGCCGCAGAGCCCACCGCCCCCGAAGCCCCGTAAATCAGCACTTTTTGTCCCGGCCGGATATTGGCTTTTTGGAGAAAATGCACGGCCGTCAGGCCGCCAAAGGGCAGAGCCGCAGCTGCTTCGTGGCTGATACTGGCGGGTTTAATTGCCAGGGGGGCCGATTCGGGCAGGCAAATGTATTCGGCATATGCGCCGAAATGGGGGAAAGCCGAACCGAAAACGGCGTCGCCCACTTTGAAAGTACGGACGTTTTTGCCGACGGCTTCGATTTCGCCGGAGAGCACGCCGCCCAAAACGGTTTTTTTCGGTTTGAGGAGTCCGTAGACAAATCGGACTGCAAACGGGTCGGCTTTCCGTAGGCGGCTATCCGCCGAGTTGACCGCCGTCGCGTGGATTTTGATGAGGATTTCGTTGTCCTTCGGACTGGGTTTTGCGATGGCTTTGATTTGGAGCACTTCCGGCGCACCGTATTGGGTGTACACTGCCGCTTTCATGTTGGATGTCATTTTCTGTTTTTTTTAAATTGAGACACAAAGGTCCGGGGAGCCAGGTCCCGATTCATTGACTTTGGGTAAGAAGTGCTCGACGGGAAAAAAAAGAGGCGATGACGGGTGGTCATCGCCTCTTGACTATTTGATCATGATACGTTTACGTATCCGGCTCAACGATTCCGGCGTGACGCCGAGGTAACTCGCCAACTGGTACTGCGGTACCCGGTCGAGCAGGTCGGGACGGGTTTTCAGCAAATTCAGGTAACGTTCTTCCGGGCTGCTGAGGAGGAAGGTAGAAAACCTGTCGTGGCTTTTGCCCAGTTCTTCTTCGATGGCCATGTTTCTGGCGGGCTCGAGCTGGGGAAATTTTTCAAAAAACGCCGCCTCATCCTCGGGCGTACCGACAGACACGATTGTGTCCTCCACGCAGGCCAGATAAAACTTGGAGGGTACTCGTTTGAAGGTGCCTTCGTAAGGCGTCACGGGCTGTCCTTCGGTAAAAAAATGGGTGGTTCTTTCCTCGCCGTCTACGAGAAAATACTGCCGGATACAGCCTTTGAGTACAAAGTAGCACAGTTTGGCCACCTGGCCTTCTTTGAGCAAAATCGTACCCTTTTTGAACGACTTGACCTTGATGATTTTGAGGACCGCTTCGGCTTCTGCCTCGCTGAGGGGCTTGAACTGCGAGATGTATTGAATGAGCTGGTGCTCGGGGGAGGAGGTTTTGCGCGGTTTTTTTGCAGGGGAAAGGGTGGAGGTTTCTGTCATAGTTGCAACGGTTATGAGAAGCCTTGTGGCTTTTATCAGGGCAATTTACTACATATTTGAACCGATCACCGCACTATTTTCACCATCAGCTCCGCCCCCAAACTCCGCAAGCGGATAAAATACACCCCGGGCGAAAACGCGGTCCAATCCAGCGGCATCTGCTGCGGCCCTTTTAATAAAAACTCATTGTCTATTAAGGTTTTGAGTGGTCTGCCCAGCGAATCGAATATTTCCACAGTGGCATTTCCGTCCTCAAACATCCAGAAGGAATACACGCCGTAGCCGCCGGCCAGCGGATTGGGCGCCACCTGCGGCTGCCTGGGGAAAGTGCTCTCGATGAGGCTTGCGGGCGTCAGAAACACCGGACTGCCGGAGAGGCGCAGCTGGCGGGCATTCACGAAAATATGCGTGCCGGTTTGGCTGTAATGCCAGTATTTCTGTTCGAGGTATTGCAGGTTGAATTCGGGCGGGAAGACATATGTTGCCTCTGCCGTTTCGTCGCGATCGAGGGTAGTAGCGGCCCAGAGCACGAAGGACAGCTGGTTCTGCTGGTCGCGGAAAGCCGCGCCGCGTACGTTTCCGGGCAGTTTCAGGCGGGTGGTGGCGACCGGGTCCCAGGTTTTGTCGCGCAGGAAATCGGAGGTGGTTTTGTAGCCGACGGCCACGTTGTTCGGGGTCGCTTCGGGGAATTTTTTATCGTTCAGGTTTTTGAACAAACCCATGTAGGAGAACTCGTTGTCGGCCTCCGATTCGGGTTTTTCATCGGCGAGGGAATAGATGTGAATTTGGCTAAGGCCTTTGGTCTGGGCGGTCACGAGCGTTTTGATCATGAAATTCGTTTGCGCCAGGTCGGAGCCGATGTAGTCGCCGAAGGTTCGGCGAGGGATGTTCACTTCCGTGCAGATCCACAATTTTTCAGGAAAAACCAGCCCGTTGTAGCCGTGGTCGTTCAGCACCGCGGCGAACTTGTCTTTGAGCCGGAACACCCCGTCCACCGCCGCGTCCGAGTGCCTGAAATTGCGAAATCCGCCGATGCTGTTGTCCCATTCGCGCAGCGAATTGTCGAGGTGCGGGTAGGAGTGAAAACTCATTACGTCGAAGTAGGCGCCGCCGAGGTGCGGGTACTTGTCGGGGTCCACGGTGCCGTCGTAGGGATTGTCGGAATAGCGGCAGATCACATCGAGATAGCTGGGCCAGCCGAGTCCGCCGACGCAGATATAGGCATTGGGGTCCACCGATTTGATCACTTCGTAGCTGATGCGCAGCAGCCGGATGTAGAAGTAAACGGGCGCTTTGAGTTTGGTTTCGCAGGGTTCCGGAGCGTTTTCCCACCAGTTGCCGGGTGTGCCGCGCGGCGCCCAGGCGTTGCCGGTGTCGACGTCGGGTTCGTTCCAGACCTCCCAGAATTTGACGTAGGGCCCGTAGGTCGTGGCGGCTTTCCAGCAGTAGAGGGCGTAGGGGTTGTTGTCGTTCACCGGCGTGCCGTTTTCGCCGTTGTCCCAGATGGGTTCGTAGAGGTTTTTGAACACTTCGGTGCGTACGCCGGGGCAATAAAAAGCGTTGTCACGGTGCGCATCCGAAGGGAAACCGATGATGACGGCCACGTCGCGCAGACCGATTTGCTGGTAATATTGAAAAGCGTCGACGCGCACGTCATAGCCCCAGAAATCGAGAAAATGCTCAAAAAGACCTGGCCGGATGGTGGTGACGCCCACGCCCGGCGCCTGACCGTCGGGCGTGCCGTGGGCCAGGGCGGCGAGTTCCTTGTCGTAATAGTATGGAGGGAAATAACCCATGTTGGCGCCGTAACCGAAGTCGCCGGACCAGGGCGGCACAACGGTATTGGCGGTAAAATTGGGCTGACAGCAGGCCGAAAACGGCAACAAAAACAACAGCCAGTGGGACAAATTTTTCATGAGCGCTACGAAAGTACGATTTTGCAGCGCTTATCCATCTTCACCCATCGCTCATCACCATGTTCCACATCGAATCCGATATCCGTCGCGCGGCCACCATGCCCGGCACGTTTTATACCGACCCGGCTGTTTTTGAATCCCTTCGGGAAAAGGTATTTGCCCGTTCCTGGCAGTTCATCACCGGCGCCGAAGAAACGGTCAAATTACCCCTGGACGCCATGCCGTTTCTCTTCATGGACAAGTTTCTGGAAGAGCCCCTGCTGCTCCTGCGCGACCGCGAGGGCGCTCTGCGTTGCCTGTCCAACGTGTGTACCCACCGCGGTAAAATTCTCGTGGAGCATCCCGGCCGTCTCGAACGCGGCATCAGCTGCGGGTACCACGGACGCCGTTTCAATCTCGACGGGCAGTTCCTGTCCATGCCCGAAACCGAGGGCATGGAAAATTTCCCCTGCGCCGACGACCACCTCGCGCAGGTGCCGCTGCGCCAATGGCGGCAGTTTTCCTTCGCCTCGCTCGATCCGGCCGTTCCGTTTGAAGCCTGGACGACTGAATTGGAGCGGAAAATCGGCTTCCTGCCCATCGAGGAAGGTCTTTTTGATCCGGCCCGTTCGCGCGACTACCTCGTGCGGGCCAATTGGGCGTTGTATTGCGACAACTACCTCGAAGGGTTTCACGTGCCTTTCGTGCACAAAAGCCTCGCTGCGGTGCTCGACTGGAGCGCCTACCGAACCGAAGTGTTCCGCTGGAGCAACGTCCAGATCGGCATCGGAAAGGGTGGGGAAGAGGTGTTCGATCTGCCGCCCGGCCACGAAGACTACGGGCAAAACATTGTGGGGTATTACTTCTGGCTGTTTCCCAACCTCATGCTCAACTTTTATCCCTGGGGGATTTCGATGAACATCGTCCGGCCGCTGGAAACGGGGCTCACCCGGGTCAGCTTCCGGTCCTACGTGTGGGACCGCTCCAAACTCGGCGCCGGCGCCGGGGCTGACCTCGATCTGGTGGAACGGGAGGACGAAGCGGTGGTGGAACAGGTGCAAACCGGGGTCCGTTCGCGGTTTTACAAACACGGGCGCTTTGCGCCGAAACAGGAGCAGGGGGTGCATCATTTTCACCGGCTGCTGGCCGAAATGTTGGGCTGAATTATTGTTTTAAAAACTTCTCTGTCGCCACATTCCCTGAACCTGTTCGGGCTGTGCAGTAGTACAACCCTGGCGGCCAATCCTTTACCTCCACCCTTATCGAATCGCCCTGGCCGGTTTGTTGCCAGATTACCCGCCCCAGCGCGTCGGAGACGGACCATTGGACCGGGCCGTCGGCGCCGAGCGCTCCGGTAAGGTAGATATTGCCGGAAGCGTAGAAAGCCGCGGCGTTGGCGCGGTCGATGGAGGCGCCGCCGGAACTGCTGAGGCTCGCCCTGTTCAGCGCGCCGTTGCTTTTGGCGTAATCCAGCGTTTAAAGAACGCATCAATTTGCCCACCGGAACACTGCAACGGTACCTTTTTCACCGTTTGCCGGGCGAATTCTTGGCCTGAAAAAAAGCGTTTGCCGTACCTTGCCTATTGCCAAATAACCGCTCCATCACATAATCGCTTTTCCAAACAACAAACCCATGCGCATCATCCGCCGCCGATCCCTGTATTGTTTGCTGTTGTTCAGCACCTTGAATATTTATGCGCAAACCAACTGTCTCGACAGCGTGCGCCTCGACATCCAACCGGTGCAGTGTTTTGGACTCCGGAACGGCGGGATCGTGATCGACAAGGTTTTCGGCGGACAGGCGCCTTACTACTTTTCCCTCGACGGTATTTCTTACAGCACCCGGCCGGAATTCGACCAACTTTGGGGCGGCGCGTACACGTTGTACATCCGCGATGCCTTGGGATGCATCTGGCAACAATCCGTACAGGTGCCGGAACCGGAAGAATTGCAGGTCAAACTGAGCGTGAGCGAAGACACCGTCACGATTGGGCAAACCTTCACCATCCGCGCCGAAATCGTACCGGAAGGCCGCCCGCTGGCACTTATTTCCTGGCGCCCGCCGTTTTTATTTGAACACCAGGACTCGCTCATTCAGTCGGTCAGCCTGTCGGAATCCACGGCCTTTGCCATAGAAGTGCGTGATTACAATGACTGCCCGGCACGTGATCAGATGATTGTTGAGGTTAGAAAAACCAACCTTTATTTCCCCAACGCCATAGAACCAGGGAGCAATCAGAACAGCTGGTTCACCGTATTTGCCGGTGAAGGCGTGCGTCGGGTGGGATCGCTGCAGGTGTACAACCGCGTCGGCGGACTGGTTTTTGAAAAAAAACAATTCCCTCCCAATGATCCGATTCAGGGCTGGAATGGCAAGTACAGGGGCCGGCCGGTCCAATCGGGCGTGTACCCCTGGCTCTCCGAAATCGAATTCAACGACGGCCATAAGGAACAATTCAAAGGCACGGTGACGGTGGTGCGCGACGGGTATTGATCAAGGCCCTTGTCTGACCAGCACCACCTGCCTGCTTTCCGCCTGCGCAATTTGTGCATAAAACTGACGTACCGCCTCATATTGTTCCCCGGGGACATCCAGGGGCAGATAGATCACCCGACGTACCACCGTCAGTTTCCCCGGCTCAGCCGTGAGTGTCCGTCGATAGTACCCGAATTCGCTTTGAATTTCGTCATTTTGAGGCACACTTTCAAAGGTGTAACCCTCTGGTAATGCCACCCGGAGGGTGTCGTTCAGGCACAGGGCTTCCGGTTGGGCCAGTCGCAACTGGCGATCTGTGTCAGGCTCAAGTACCCGGCTGCAAGGCGCCGGCTTAGCCAGTGGAACAAACAATCTGCGCCCGGTTTTTGTGGCATAATTGGGGATTTCAAGGTTATAACCGACGTTGGCCTGCGGCTCTGACGGCGCAACAACAATGTCCAGGCGATCAAGCCGAATAATGGAATACCCAACGCGCTGAGTGAACATCCGCCTTCGGTCAGTTTCCCCCACATTTTTGCTGGTGTAGCGGTACCATTCATGCGGTATGCCACGAAGGGTTCCCCGGCCATCCAGTGTGGCTCCGCCGCTTTCCAGCAATTTCAAGGCGTAGTAAAAATTGATGCGGTTGGCCGAAGTGTCCAGTGGAGGCGTGGCGGCCAGACGGCCGCCTTCCGGTGTCAGAATCAGCGCCTTTCGGTTGCCCGACCAACTGCCCAGATAGCCCGGAGGAAGGTCGTTGCTCGTACATTCCAGCCACAGGTCGGAGGAGGGTACATACAGGAGCATGTGGTTGAACCGGATATCGGGCAAATCGGTTGTCAAATCAGGGGCCCCTTCCTCGCCGGCATAGGCAAGTGCCAGGCAGGAGGGAATCCCGGCAGCGTTCAGCAAGGCCTTCATATAATTGCTGAGCGCCTTGCAGTCGCCGTAGCCCTTTTTTTCCACGTAGGAGGCTTCGAAAGTCTGCCATCCGCCAATACCGATCTGCACACTCACGTAGCGCGTATTTTCCTGCATAAAACGATATAAAACGGCAATTTTTCCCCGCTCGGTTCGGCAGGTATCGGTCATCTTTCTGACCCGCGCGGCGAGTTCGGGCGAGATCACGTCCCGGTTGGCATTGAGTTGGTAAACGAATTGACCGAAGCGCTGCCAGTTCTGCTGACTGCCTTCGAAATCGTCCATCCGGAATATTTCAGGCGCCAAAATGAGGTAGGCGTACTGATCCTCGAAATAGGGATGGTTCTTTTCGCCGGCCAATGCCGCCAAATGCCGGGCATCCCAATGCCACGACTTGTCTTTCTCGGCAAAAGAAGCCTGGATTTCCGTATGCACACCGCGCCAATGGAACTTATAAGCCTCCGGGCATTTGATCGTCAGGGAAGCGTGTTCAACGGATTGTCCAAGGGTTTGAAACACCCAAACAGGCATCGGAAAAAAGCCCTGGCAATCTAATTTGTAAGAAAATTCCACCGTAAACGGCGCTTCAGGTGCAACCATTTTCAATACCCGGTAACGGGTGTCACTGAACGTATGGGACTCCGGGTTACCCAATTCCTGGATTTCGGAGCGATCATTTTCCCGAAGCATTTTCCCGGCGGCATCGAACAGGGTCAGGTGCATGGACCTGACCGTGTAAAACCGGTTTTCGGGAAGTGCCAACAGGATTTCGTTGTCGCTCGGCGAATGCAGATAAGTGAGCACCTGGCGGTGTTCCACCGTCGCTTTTTCAATGGAATTGATATTGATGGCGGTGAGGTCTTCCCGCACCACGGTTTCCGCATTGGGGATCAATTCTGCTGGAATGGCGGATACCGGGTAGGCTGATTGTGTCCTTGCCGCTGGATGTATGAAAAACACTGCACCCAGGAGCAGAAACAACCGCATGCCAATTCGTTTTGGAAGAGGGGGCATGGGTTCAGATTTTTTTTAAAACGACCTGTTCGTCCAGTTTACTGTCGATTTTATCAAAAAACAGCCGCAGGCCCGCGTATTCATCCGGTTGAAAATCCAGTTGTTTCAAGGACAACCGAAGGGTCGCCTGTAATTCGCCGTCAGGTTTGAGAGTGGATGAAAAGCTGAGTTTCCCGCCGTCATTGGGCAGGCTGAGGTTCAACGCGGGGGGTGTTTCGTCCAGTTTATACCCGGGTGGAAGTTGGAGGTTCAGCACGAATTGGGCTCTGACGGGATAAGGGAAATTGACCGGATATGTTCGGGTCAGGGTTTTAAACGGATTTTCTTCAAAGAAGAAATCGGCAATTGGAGCACAGTACAAAAAGTCGTTCGCCACCTGTGCGGCATGGGGCAACCGAACTGAAAAACTCGCTTTCACGGGTTGGTTCAGTTCCGCTGCGTGCTCGACGACGAGCGAATCCAGTGTCGCATCCGGGTATTTGTCGGTGAAGCGTTTGAGGAGAAATTCTCCTTTGGGGGCCTCAAGCAGAGCCTCCCGGAAGGAGCAAGCCACCTGGCCGTTGAGTTGCAGGGTTACATGGCCACTCATCGTTCCATCGGGACTCAGGGCGAGCTGCGCCAGGTACACCTCGGTGCTTTCAGGCGCTTTAACGGCCACCCAGCGGGGTTTGCCGTTTTCTGCCACCCAGCCGCCCAGGTTGTAGGTTTCCTCCCGAGCCAGGCCGACGGGATGCTGCGGGCTGCTGGCGTCCAGCAGCATTCCGGTCTCAGGGTCGCCACTGCCCGGCAGGTAGGCGCAAACAGTGTTGAACTGGTACAGCATCGGGTATTCGGGCAGGCAACTGCCGTTGTCGCGGGTACTGAGCAGGATGGGTTGGGCGGGCACACCCGCGCGTTGCAGCAAAGCGACCACGGCCAGATTGATCTCGGCAGTGCTGCCGCTTTTGCGTTCAAAAACCTTGTCGAGATCACTGTCTGTCAACATATTGTGATTGCCGTTCCAATGGATGTTGGCGCTCACGAATGCAATGACCTTGGCTGCCAGGGCTTCGGGGGAGAGGCCTTCCAAAGGACCGGCCGAGGCACTGAAAGCCGCCCAAAGGCGGTCGGAATTGCCTTTCCGGAGATATTGCTGGCCAAAATGCGGGTCCTTTTCCAGTTCCTCTGCCAGTTGCGACCAACTGGTCATAATCTTGATGGGGACCTTGTCTTTGGGGTTGATGCTCCTCAATTGAAAGCGCACATTGGCGCGATAATCGTCGACCGTGGTCACGAAAGGCTCGTTTTTCAGGGCGGGAACGTTTTTCAGCCCCATCCGCCGGACGTTACGAACGTACTTTTCGTCGGTCCCTTTGTAATAATCCTGATCGTCCCGGTTTTCATTCAGATCGAAGGTGTTGATATTGTTGACAATGCTCACATAATTAAAAAACTCGGGGGCATTCACCGTGAATTCGCTCCATCGTGTCGGCAGATCGGGATCCTGGAAAAACCAGGTGCGCATCGTCAGCCAGTCCTCTGTTTCAATAGTAATACGGTACTCGATGATGCTGCCTTTTTGCAGGTTAGGCACAAATACCTTTTTGGCCGACCACGACTTGCTGAGTTTTTCAGTGAAAATATTGTCTCCTTTCACCTTCGTTTTGCTGCCGTCCGGCGCGATGACCTGCACGTCCAGTTCGCGGATTTTTTCCAGCTGCCTGCGGGAATAATAAGGGATGAACAAATTGCCTTCCTTAAATGCACTTTGATCAAAAACCTTGATGCGGCGGTGCTGACTGTAGAGCAAAATGAGGCCGTCCGGCGTTTCGATGTATTCCAATTTGCCGACGTCCTGCAAAACAACGGCGGTGGCGGCGCTGTCGCCCGGATAAACGGTCATTCGCAAGTCTTCTGGCGGAATATCGCCCCATTTGGCGGTTTTCTGGGCAAGAAGGGAAAGGGAAAAAAGGAGGGTTGCGGCAAGTGTCAGAGCTCGTTTGGACATGGGATAAAATGGTTTTGGTGTTGAAAACAGATTGTGTTTCAGGTGAAAAACAAAAGTCCTCCGAATGCGGGGCGCTTTCGGAGGACCAAAATAATGGAGGGTGTTCAGTGAAAAATAATTCAGGGAGATTTTAACGCCACTCCGCGGATCAGATTTTCAATTTTACCGTCGTCTCATTTTTCAAAAAAACGGATTTGGATACCTGCACGGGTATTTTTTGGCCGTTGGGCGAGTTGAACGACTGCCCGTCCTGGAAATGGGTATTGGTACGGATCACATAGTCAGCCGCGTCGACCAGCAGGGCGTAGACGTCTTGCGGCGAATTCGATGAATTGACGACCTCGAATTCAGGCAGTCCAAACTCTCCCATGCCGTAGGTATAGCCGCTGCTTGTTCCGTTCTCCTGCCGAAGCCCGAAGTAAATCCAGCAAGTGAGCGGCAGGTTTTGATCGTTCATGTTGCGCGCCGCTTCGAGGAAATAACCTTTGGGCAACAGCAAATACTGGCTTTCGAGGTAGATGCCCGAAGACCGCGTGTTGTCGAGCAATGCGCCGGCGACCCGGGTGAACAATTTATACAATTCCACCGTGCGGCTGGCTGGCCCGACGACCGATACCACGGCCTGGCTCTGGTGCCGGCCGGCTTCTTCGGCAGCCCCCGGCCACAACATGGAAATGTCGGCGGCGGCTTTGATCTCGGCCGGGGAAGCCGGATAAGCCAGCGAGGCGATCATCACCGTGGCGCCGCCGGGAGCCGTGAACACCAGCGTTTTGTCGCCCGGTCGGATCGAGTCGGTGCGGATGGCCCAGTCCGATTTCAGGGCGGCCAGCAAGACTTTGGCGTCGAAGGGGGTTTTGTCGTTCAATAAAACCGTCCCTGTGATAATCTTCTGAGGATCAGTTGGTTTGGTGTTGGTTTTTTGGGCGAAAAGACTGGCCGCAGGCATGCTGAGCAGTAGAAAAAAGGCAAAAAAAGTGATGGAGCGCATGAATGTGTGTTTGAGTGGAGGGTTGGGTGTCATATTTGTTTTGAAGGGCCCAAAACGCCCGGGACCCTAAAAAAATTGTCACCCCGACGAACCGGCGAGGTGACAATTGATCCTGAAAAACCCGTCGCTTAACGCAACAAGGTCACTTCTCCCTGCACGGGCTCCTGTTCGGCGCCGTTCAGCAGGCGGTAGCGCAGGTAGAAGACATACACGTCGCTCGGGGCGTCATTGCCGTCGACGGTGCCGTCCCACACTTTTTTATCCCTGGAGGCTTCGAATACTTTTTGTCCCCAGCGGTTGTAAATGGTGAATTCAATAACATCCACTTCTCCTCCAAGCAGCACCAGGCCACCGAAAGTGTCGTTGGTGCCGTCGTTGTCGGGCGAGAAAGCGTTCGGGAACTGGATGCAGCGCACGACGTCCACGTTGACCGGACCGGCAGTGCCTGTACAGCCATTGGCATCGGTAGCAACAACGTTGTACTGGAAAGCGCCTTCTTCGGCGGGCGTCAGGCGAATGGTGTCGAGCGTCTGACCGTCGATGACAACGTCATTCTCCGTCCAGGTGAACACTGCGCTGTTGGGCGCCCCCGTGGCCTGGAGAGTAAACGGTGTGCCGAGACAGAACATGGTTGTATCGGGCGCCAGGGTAAGTTCCAGGTTGTCGATGTTCGGGACCACGTCGACCTGTAACTGATCGGTGCTCTGGCAGTCGCCCGGCGTACCATTTCCGTAAAAATAGGTGACGGTGTAGAGCGTCGTGTCGGTGGGCGTCACCGTCAGCGGGTTGCCGTTGGGCAAATCCGGCGACCAGACGAACGAGCCGCCCGTGGTTCCGATCACGGCAGCGTTCAGGGTAACAGGTGTTCCTGCGCAAACTTTTTGGTTGGGGCCTGCCTCCACGGTGGCGTCGGCTACGGTGACGGTCACGGTTTTTTCCACCGTACAATTCTGAATATCCGCCATGACGGTGTAAGTCGTGGTTTGGGTCGGTGTGGCCGTCGGCTGTGCCGAAGTCGGGTTGTCGAGGGAGCCTGCCGGCGACCAGTTGTACGTGGCGTTCGGATCGGCGAAATGGTTCAGCAGTACGTCTTCTCCGAGGCAAACCGTGGTGTCTTTATTGAGCGCGAGCGCCGGTGTAGGCGACACGATGATCTCGATGCTTTCCGAAGAAGGACAAGGCGCGTCGGGCGTTTTTACCGTATAAGTCATTGTGGCAAAAGCCGTTACGACCGGGTTCGGGCAGTCGGTGCAGGACAGGCCCGGTGCGGCTTCCCATTCAAGCGTTGTCCCCGGCGGATCCACGGTCGTATTGATCTGGGAGGTTTCACCTGCACAAAGGGTCGTCGGGTCGGCCGTCAGCGTGATCGCCGGCGGCGGTGATACCGGCACTTCCACTTCGGCAGTGACAGAACAACCGCGGTTGTTGGTGACACGCTGATAGGTGTGCGTCGAGGTTGCGACGATCACCATGTTCCAGTTCTCGGCGGGTGTTTGCTCGCCGCCGAAGGGTATCCACATGTGTTCGATGTCGGGGAAACTGGCCGGTTCGTAGGTGGGGGAGTACAAAATGATCGTATCGCCGATACAATACACCGCTTTGTCTTTCAAACGGGCGATGGTTTGCGCAGGCAGAGAGTCGACGCGCAAATGCACGGAGTCGCGCACGATACAGTTGTTGACGTTGTACGTGGCGATGATCGTGACCGATTCATCGGGGAAGGCGTTCACGTTGGGGCCCGTGGGACTGCTCACGTAAAAAGGTGGCGACCAGGTGACCTGGCTGCCTGCGGGAATGGCGTTGGCGGTGAGGGCGACCGTATCGCCGAGGCAGATTTCCCGGTACGGATCGCCGTCCAGATCGATGTCGGCTGCAACGACATTAACCGTGATGGAAGCCGTTTGTGAGCAATAATTGTGCGAACTGGTGGCCGTCAGGGTGTAAGTCGTCGTGACGTCCGGCAAGGCGATGGGCCCCGAACTGGCCGGGTCGTCCAAACCCGTGGTGGGCGTCCAGGAATAGTCGGTCGTACTGCTCAGTACGTTGCCCAGTTGAACCGGATAATTCTGACAAACCGTGGTGTCGCCATCCGGGACGCCCAGGGTCGGGAAGAATAAAGTGTCTACATTGATCGTAATCTGATCATTGACGGAGCAGCCTGCGATGGAAATCGTGGCTTTGTAAGTGGTTGTCACCGAAGGCGTTGCAATGGGAGTGGGACTGTTCGGGTTGTCCAGTCCGGCCGCCGGTGTCCAAACGAGGCCGCTGTTGGCCACGTTGTTGGCTGCCTGAAGTTGCACGCCGGTGCCCTGGCAAACATTGGTAGGCGACAAGGCCGTGACGTCGATGCTGGGGCTGATAATTTTGACGAACACAGAGTCGATATCCACGCAGGAAGTCACGGTGCCGGTTACGGAAATCCACAAATCCTGTGTCGGCGTAATGGTCGGATTGCTGATAAAGGCGTTGCTCATCAGTCCGGGCGGGGCCCAGAAGTAGTTCACTGCCCCGTAAGCGTTCAATTGCAGGGTTGCTCCTGCGCACACGAAAAGGGTGTCGGCGCCGGCATTGACGAATACGTTGACGTCGTCTTCCAGGTTGACGGTCAGCGTTTTGTAAATCACCGTGCCGCAGCCGAAGTTGTTCGACAGTGAAATGGTGATCGTTTCCGTGCCCTCGATCAGCGCATCGGCGACCGGGATAATGGGGAAAGACAACTGCGATTGGCCCGGCTGGAAGGTGATGATGTTCGGCAGGTTCAGGATATAGTCGACGCCCAGGGTCGCCGTTCCGCCGATGGTGACAAGGAAGCTGGTCACTTCGGTGGGCGGTTCGGACAGGGAGATCGTCAGCAGGTCATCGTTGCCGGAACAGTCTTCAATGAAGTAGTCGATGCCGCTGGCAAACTGGACCGCCAGGTTGGGGGTGCCGCCCTGGATGTCGGAGATGAACACTCCGGAATCGTAAATGCCGTCGGCGCGGTCGGCCACCGCGAGTTTCAGGTGGTAGGTATTGCAGGGGATGACGTCCGTGTGGGCGGTCAGGCTTTTTTTGATACCGAGATCGTCGGAGGTTAGTCCGTCGTATTCAAGGCTTTGGCCGATCTCGTTGTTGCGATAAAACTGCCAGTTGATGTCGTTGTTCACGCTGTTGATCTGCACCGGCGTATTTGTCGTGCCCGGAATGATGGCGATGTTTTTCGCGCTGTTGGTCAGGTTGGGGTCACCCACAATACCGGGGCCGGAAACGAAGAACGCGAAGATGTCGTTGAAGCCCGAACCGACAAATTCCGGGTATTCATCCGAGCCGAACACGTATTCGAAAGTGAGTTCGTCGGTGGCAGCAAAAACATCCAGTTCCACCACGCAGGCGTCGAAAGAAACCGCGCCGCCCTGTTGCTGGGAGAGATAATTGAGGTCGATATCCCCTTCGCCGCCGTTGTTCTGGCCTGTAAAGGTTTGCGTATTGGGACCGATCACGAGATTGGCTTGTCCGGAAGTCAGGATCAGGCCTTTGCTCAAACCGAGGTCGTTGTCGTCGGAGGCGTATGAAAAAGTGCCGTACGCACCGTCCGGGCAATCGATGTCGGTAATAGTGACCGTCGTAGCCGGTGTGGAAACGGCGGCGATAATGTCGTTGTCCGTGATATTCGTGTTCACCGTCGGGGTGATGGGGGTCATGCAAGGCTCGGTGCTGCATTCCCAGTGGGCCACAAATCCCTCCTGTTCCACGGCGAAGTCGGATTGCATCTGAACGGTGATGCAACCGCTCGTGGCCATCACTTTAAAACAGACCGCGCCGCCACCGGATACGCTCGGCGGGCCGAAACCGCCAATTTGGGCCAGAATAGGCGAATTGACGTCGTCGCCGTCGTACAGGGTGAGCACGTCGCCGCCGAAATTGCTTTGGTCGAGGTTGTAATATTCGAGGGAGAAAGTGATGCAGGCCGAGGGCTGGCTGGGGCAAATCACAAAAACATTGTTCTCGTCGGAGCCATAGTCGCCGTCGGGGCCGCCGGTGTCGTACAAGGTGCCGGAGCAGAGGTTGGAGCCTCCATCGTCGACATTGGAAGCCGGCGGAGGGATACTCACGCAAAGGGTAAAGTTGCCCCAGTTGGGCGCGGCCGTGACCGAATAGTCGGACACGCGGATAAAATAAGGCAGGCCTGGCGTGAGACCGACAACATCGAGAAACAGGGAGTTTTCGCCCAGGTCGGCTTTGGCGCAGAGCAATTCCGCAAGCCCGTCCACCGTGCAATCGCCCCGGTATATCGCGAATTCGGGATTCAGGATGGAGTTGGCAGTCACGCCAGTGAGCGTGATTCGAAAGTCGAACGCCGTGTCGGGGCAGGTGAACATGAACCAGACGTCGTGTGTGGCCACGTTGCCGTTGAAACACGAGGGGTTGTTGTCGCTGCCGATGTCACTTGCCGTGGCGTTCACGTTGTTGAACGTGTCGGTCGGACAAGTGGGCGCATAACCCAGGTCGATCAGACCGGCGCAGTCGTCGTTGACCGGCGTTTGGGCAACGAGCGAAGCCGTTATGGAAAGCAGTGCGACAATTAAAGCGTAGCGTTTTTTCATAGCAATGAAAAAAAAGTGGTCGGTAAGTGAAGAGGCAAGTTGCAAAAGGCAAGAAGCAAGATGCAAAAGGCAAAAGGCAAAGGGCAAAGGGCAAGATGCAAAAGGAAATGATCACCTGATTTACTTTTTGCCTTTTGCCCCTTGCATCTTGCTTCTTGCCCTTTGCCTCTTGCCCTTTGCGTTTCGGGCGTGCCAAAAGTAGGCAGTTCACCGGTAAAGCCAAATCCGCCTTGCGGTTTTGTGTCGCAGGCTGGCAAAGGGGCTGGCAAATCAGTAGGGGCATTGACTAACTATACGGCGCACTTCTTCGAGTTTGTACACGCCGTTTTGATTGCCCCAGCTGTTGTTGATGAAATTGAGCAGGTTGGTGATCTCCGTGTCGGTCAGTTTGGTCACAGCCGCCATGGGCTCGGCGTACTGCTTGCCATTCACGACAATCGTGTCCTGCAACCCACGCCGGACGATACAGGGCAGCCGGTCGCGGTTGGGCGCCAAATAATCTGAACCGGCCAGCGGCGGGATCAATTCGCCCAGGCCTTCGCCGAGAGCGCCGTGGCAACTTGCACAATTTTTTCCGTACAACCATTCGCCGTCGTGCCAGGGTTTGTCCTGACAAGCCGTCAAAGCGATCAGGAATGCGGAAAAAGTGAAAAACAGGGTTTTGTACATCGCTTGTTTATTGTTGAGTCACGTTCACTGTAATACTGCTGCTGCATCCGTTGCCGGTGTTCACTACGCTGAGGGTGTATGGGCCCGGAACATTCACCGTCGGGTTTTGCAGGTAGGAAACAAACCCGCCGGGGCCCGTCCAGGAATATTGCACCGGCTGGTTGACGGAATGTCCCATCAGTTGAACCGTCGGATGTGTAGCGTCCAGCACACCGCCGCTGGCGGTGATTTCGGGTGCCTGGGTGTTCAATTTGACCAGAACGGTTTCTT
This sequence comes from Saprospiraceae bacterium, assembly GCA_044224705.1. Classification (GTDB taxonomy): domain Bacteria; phylum Bacteroidota; class Bacteroidia; order Chitinophagales; family Saprospiraceae; genus M3007. The sequence goes on along the minus strand of JBGAJY010000071.1, from coordinate 3,442 downwards.
CTACTTCACAAAACACAGTGCCCAGGCTTTGCGTGGCAGTGAACGTGTAGAACCCGGGAGTGGTGACGACAAGCTGGGTGGTGTTGCTGATCGTTTGCCCCTGGTTGTTCTGCCAGCTGGCGTTGTCATTGGGGAACCCGGTAAGTTCGACTTCCGGGATAGCGCAGGTGATGCTTTTCCCATAAGGCGCTTGTAAAAAGGTGTAATCAAGCACGAGGATCGTAAACTGCACCGTGCTGTCGCAGCCTTGGGCCGAAGGGCATACCATGCTGTAACTGCCGGCACTGCAGAATGAACTGTCGCAAACGGTGAGGCATTCGTCCGTACAGAGCGCCTTTATACCGAGATTGGTCACAATCGGCGCCTTGACGGTCACCGTTTGGCGTACAATGCTATCGCAACCTGTACCATTATCAAACGTGGTTTGGTAGGTTCCTGAACTGCTGACTGAACCACCCCAGGGCAGTTGATATGGCGCGTTTTCTGCGCAAATCGTTACGGGTGGCAGGATAGTCGGGGGTATAGGCACGACCGAAACGTTGATACAGGTTGTTTGGCCTGGATTACAGGCGTTGCCAGGTGTGACGCAAACCTGCCCGCCTGAGATACCCCAGGTAATGTAAATCGATTTTCCATCTGGCGCCGGAAAGGTCAAAGGCGAAGCCACGCCGTAAATCAAAGCACCAGGAGGAGCGGTCCAGGTATAAAAACCTGCGTTGGGAACATCCGGTATAGAATATTGCTCCACCGCACCGGGGCAAGCCATTACTGCACCGGATGGAGGCAGAGCGGGCGCTGGGGGGCCTGGCGGATTTGCCACACTGGGTGGAGCAACCGTCAGATTAAAATCGCATTGATCGCCCGCATAACCGTCGACCTGGAGGAAATAAGTCCGTCCGGGAACCAGCCCGTCTGCATTCAGGAAAACAGGCGTTGTCCCGTAGCCGGTTCCGCCCATCGCGCAGAACAGCGGCGATCCCATGCAACCTTCGTAGAGGGCGATTTGAATCCCGTCGCCATTGGCACAATTGGAAGGAGTGGCGGTAAAAGTGCCGCTCGTATTTCCTGCGACAAATCCGATCCACTGGTCATTTTCGATGGTGCCACAAAAACCCGGGATAAATGACGGGGTGTATCCCACAGTGGACCCGGTATAGCCGTTAAAATCGCAAAACACACAGCCCTGCGTGCAAATATCGGCCGGGGGAGCGCTGGAAGAGGGGCAAGGGCCGGCAACTTGAGCCAAGGTTAAAAATGGCAGGGCTGCCAGGAACAGGCAATAGGTCAGTTTTTTCATATGGAATAAATTTTTTCCAAAGAAAATAAATCCCTCCGGTTTGCCGGTTCCTTCTGTCGGTCTCATTTGCCCGCCGGATACTGCTCCGCCAACAGCCGGTCGATGTCTTTCATAAATTTGGTGACCGACTCCGGATCGGTACCGTCGCAAAATGAGCGGACGTGCCGGTTTTTGTCCACCAGAATGAGCCGGCCGGAGTGATCGAATCCGCCGGGCGAATCGGGGTCCTCCACCGCGACGCTGGCGTAGTCCTCGGCAATACCGTAAATCGCGTCGTGGTCGCCCGTCACCAGCCGCCATTTGGTGGCTGAAATGCCGAGTTTTTGGGCATAATGATGCAATTGCCCCACGGTATCGTTTTTCACGTCGATGGAGTGGGAGAGGATCATGACGTTCGGGTTGTCGTAGTATTTGTCATAAATCCGCTTGGCCTGGGCCTTCACTTTCGGGCAGATCGTGGGGCAGTGGGTAAAGAAAAAATCCACGACGTAGATTTTTCCTTCAAAGGTGGCATTGGTCACCAGTTGGCTGTCCTGGTCCACAAAAGCGAAATCCGGGATGGTCGGGTACAGGGTGTCGCCCGTGGCGGAAAGGGTGCGGTTGCCAAGAATGGGCAGCGGCTTGGGCGCTTCCGAACAGGCCGCTAAAACGCTGGCTGTCAGGGCAATAAAAAGCAAATGTTTCATTTCGATTGCAGTAGTTCACCCGCCCGGAGGGCCGTGCAGATGTTGCGGTGATTTTGCTCGATGAGTGTTTTCTGGCTTTCCAGGTAAGATTTGGCGTCGGGCGATTTGGGGTCGGGCGCCTGGTAGTTTTTCATCCAGTCCATCATTTCATCTTCGAACTGACCCATTTGCGCCAGCACCTGCACGATGCTGTCGCGGCGCGGAGAGAGCGAATCGAGGGTCGTCAGGTCTTTTTTGAGCAGGCGGCCGATGCGGTTCATTTTGGCCAGGTCCTGCATGGCTTCGTCGTGGATGTATTCGGTATCCTTCTGGAGTTTGATCACCTCCATTTGGGGGCGGTCACAGGCGGGCAGGGCGAGCAGAAGACTGAACACCAAACCCATCAGCACATATTTTTTCATAAAAATCAGTTTTGAGCCGGCAAATGTAACCCCCGGCGATCTCCCGGACCAAATGCGCTTGGTCAGGTTTTGTTAATTTTGCGCGGTTCTAAATTCCGCGCTCCATGCTCCTTGCCATCTCACCCATCGACGGCCGTTATGCCGACAAAACCCGCGAACTGGCCGACTACTTCAGCGAGTACGCCCTGATCCGCTACCGGGTATTTGTCGAAATCCAGTACTTCATTGCCCTTTGTCAGTACGACCTGCCGCAACTTGCTGATTTTGAGGAGGAAAGGATAGACGACCTCAACGCCATTTTCGAACATTTCAGCGCCGCCGACGCAGAGTACATCAAAACCATCGAGCGGACCACCAACCACGACGTGAAAGCCGTGGAGTATTTCCTGAAAGAACGTTTCGACGAACTGGGGCTGGGCGAACTGCGCGAATTTGTACACTTCGGCCTCACCTCGCAGGACGTGAACAACACGGCTGTTCCTTTGCTGTTCAAAAATGCCCTGGACGACGTGTTTTATCCGCTCCTTCAGCGCCTGCGCGATCATCTTCACCAACTGGCGCTCGACTGGGCGCATGTGCCCATGCTGGCCCGCACGCACGGCCAGCCGGCTTCGCCGACGCTTTTGGGAAAAGAATTCGAGGTTTTTGTGGCGCGCCTGGATGTGCAGCTCGCCCAATTGAAAGCCATTCCGCACCGCGCCAAATTCGGCGGCGCCACGGGCAATTTCAATGCCCACGTGGCGGCTTATCCCGACTACGACTGGAAACGCTTCGGCGACGATTTCGTACGCGAATTCCTCGGGCTGGAACGCTCGCACCCGACCACGCAGATCGAACATTACGACTGTCTGGCAGCCCAATGCCAGGCCCTGGGCCGCATCAATACGATCCTGATCGACCTGTGCCGCGATGTGTGGACCTACGTTTCGATGGAATATTTCCGGCAAAAAACCGTAGAGGGTGAAGTGGGCTCCTCTGCCATGCCGCACAAGGTGAATCCGATCGATTTTGAAAATGCAGAAGGTAACCTGGGGCTTGCCAACGCTATTTTCCAGCAC
>JBGAJY010000070.1:0-23253 GCA_044224705.1 Saprospiraceae bacterium | reverse complement strand
ATCGATATTGCCCTGACCCGCTTCGATGGACAGCCGGCAAATGGCAATGGCATCATCGGTCATCTGTTCGTGATTATCGAAGACGATATCTTCTTCCAGGCGCCCGATGGCTCTGGTATTGCAGCGCTGGCAGATGCCGATACGGTCATGCACACGACGTTGCGGTTTGCCAATACGCAGGCAATCGGCCCGTCCGAGGAACCCATTGCCCTGAAAACGGCAGAATTTGTGCTGCCGATCGCCAACGGCGGCAGCACGGGCGTCGACAACCCGGAATCTGGAGTGTCGATATCGGTTTGGCCCAACCCGGCCGCCAACTGGGTCGCATTGAGCAGCATGTCCGGGGACATTCAGCGTGTGGTGCTTGTTGCCCCCGACGGCAAAGTATGTCTGGACCGTGCAATGCCTGGTTTGCCCACCGGCTGTCTCGATCTGACGGGCGTACCTGCCGGCCCTTATGGATTGAAAGTATTTACCGACCAGGGCGTGTATTTGCAAAAACTGGTCGTTAACGCGAGCAAATAAGTTGAAATCACCATTTTTTGAGCCGCCGGGAATGAATCCGCCCCGGCGGTTTTTTCATTTGGTTCCCCCTTCTCAAACTTTTTCCCAAAAATTTTAAATCCCTTTTGGAAAAAAGAAAAGCATGTGATTACCTTTGCGGGCGCTTTTCGGGAAAGGTTTGCAAAATCAAATTTGGTTTACCGGAAAGTAAAGTGTTCAAGAAGAAATTTTAACAGGTAATGAATCAGAAAATTCGCATCAAACTTCGGTCGTACGACTACAACTTGGTAGACAAATCTACCGAGAAGATCGTGAAGACCGTACGTGCGAGTGGAGCCGTTGTGACTGGCCCGATTCCGCTGCCTACCGAGAAGGAAATTTTCACTGTGCTGCGCTCGCCGCACGTGAATAAAAAGTCCCGGGAGCAGTTCCAGTTGCGCACCCACAAGCGCTTGATTGAAATCTACACGCCCACCCAGAAAACGGTGGACGCGCTCTCCAAGTTGGAACTCCCGAGCGGCGTGGACATTCAGGTCAAGCTCACCTAAACAGGTATTTTCAGATTCAAGACGGCAGTTTCCGGTCGACGTCAAAGTGGTCGTTTATACGAACTAACTGATTTCACCGAAAGCGTTTCCCGGACGTGGAAAGTCGCTTTTTTGCTTTTCCGCCCCCACGCGCCGCCTTGCATTTGTTTAAAAAAATTACCAATCGTTCAAACATAAAAAAACGCCACACGTGAACGGTCTGATTGGCAAAAAAGTCGGGATGACAAGCGTCTATGACGCTTCGGGCAAAAACGTTGCCTGTACGATCATCGAAGCCGGCCCCTGCGTGGTGACGCAAGTGCGCACCGAAGACACGGACGGATACTCCGCGCTCCAGCTCGCCTACGGCGAACGCAAAGTAAAAAATACGCCTGCGCCCCTGCTCGGCCACTTCGAAGCAGCTGGCACGGCGCCCAAACACCAGGTCCGCGAATTCCGCGACATGAGCCTCGCCAAAGAACTTGGCGAACTGGTCACCGTCTCTGATGTATTTCAGGAAGGCGACAAGGTGAGCATCGTCGGAACATCGAAGGGCAAAGGCTTCCAGGGTGTTGTTCGCCGCCACGGTTTCGGCGGTGTCATGCAGCAAACCCACGGTCAGCACAACCGCCTACGCGCACCCGGCTCGCTCGGTAACTCCTCTTTCGCCGCCAAAGTCATGAAAGGCATGCGCATGGCCGGCCACATGGGGAACGAACGCGTCAAAGTGCGCCGCCTGCAAGTCCTTAAAGTGTTTCCGGAGCAAAACCTTATCCTGATCAAAGGAGCGGTGCCGGGCCACAAAGGCGCTTATGTTATTATCGAAAAGTAAAAAACATGTCGTCCCGAGTACTCGGGAAGGCAGACCATAAATTTCTTCGGAAATGAATGTCAATGTCTTAAATATCAAAGGCGAATCCACGGGACGCTCCATCGAACTGCCCGACGACGTGTTCGGCATCGAACCGCACGAACACAGCGTATGGCTCGACGTGAAACGCTACCTGAACGCACAGCGCCAGGGCACTCACAAGTCCAAAGAGCGCAGCGAGATGAGCGGCTCCACCCGCAAGCTCCACAAGCAAAAAGGTACCGGTGGCTCCCGTAAGGGCGACATCAACAACCCGCTGTACCGTGGTGGCGGCCGCGTCTTCGGACCGCGCCCCCGCAACTACGACATCCAGGTCAACGCCAAAGTGCGCCGCCTGGCCCGCCGCAGCGCCCTGAGCGCCAAGGCAAAAGCCGGCAGCATTATCGTGGTGGAAGATTTCCGCTACGAAGCGCCGAAAACCAAGGACTTCCAGGCCATGCTCAGCGCCCTCCAGGTTGCCGACAAAAAACCGCTCACCGTCCTCGGTGCCTACGACAAAAACATTTACCTCTCCTGTCGCAACATTGCAAAAGCGGAGATCGCTCCGGCAAAAGATCTGAATACCTATCAGATCGTCAACGCCGGTGTGCTCGTGCTCGCTGAAAGCGCCATCGAGGCCATCAAAGAATCCTGCGCTTAAACAGTTTGCAGTGGAAGACTCGCAGCCGGCCCGCCGCCTCGAATCTGAAACTCAGGACGATAAACGAATAAAGTCATGGCTAAGCAAATTCTGATCAAGCCGCTCATCACGGAAAAAGCAACGAAACTCGCCGACAAACGCGGTACGTATGTGTTCGTGGTGAACAGAGACGCCAATAAAATTGAAGTCAAAAACGCCGTAGAGAAATTCTACAATGTCAGCGTCGACAGCGTCAATACGGCCGTTATGCCGGCCAAACCCAAAGCCCGCAGCACAAAAACAACCGTTGTGCGCGGCCGTAAAGCCTCCTTCAAAAAGGCTTACGTTACCCTGACCCCCGGCGAGCGCATCGACATTTTCGGCGCCACCGAAGAATAATTATCGCAAACGATCTCAACTGAGGAATAATGGCAGTTAAGAAATTCAACCCGGTCACCCCCGGCTCCCGCTACCGGGTCGCCGTGGATCGCAAGGAACTGACAAAAGGCGCCAAGCCGGAGAAATCACTGTTGCTGACCTTTGGCAGCACCGGTGGCCGCAACGCCGACGGTCACCGCACCATGCGCCAGCGCGGCGGCGGTCACAAACGCCGCTACCGGATTATTGACTTCAAACGCGATAAGGAAGGTATGGTCGCTACGGTGCAAAGCATTCAGTACGACCCTTATCGCAGCGCATACATCGCCCTGGTTGAATACACAGATGGCGAAAAACGATACATCCTTGCCCCCAAAGGCGTCACTGTCGGTCATGAACTTGTTTCCGGCCGCGGCGCCGCTCCGGAAAACGGCAACTGCCTCTACCTGGCTGAAGTGCCACTGGGCGCATTTGTCCACAACATCGAAATGCACCCCGGCGCCGGTGGCGTTCTGGTGCGCGGTGCCGGTACCAGCGCCCAAATGATGGGGCGCGAAGACCGCTACGCTGTGTTGCGCCTTCCTTCCGGTGAAGTGCGGCGTATCCTGCTCTCCTGCAAAGCCACCATCGGCGTAGTAGGTAATGTGGACCACAGCCTCGAAATCAACGGTAAAGCCGGCCGTAACCGCTGGAAAGGCTGGCGCCCCCGTACCCGCCCTGTGGTTATGAACCCCGTCGACCACCCCATGGGTGGTGGCGAAGGCCGCGCCTCAGGTGGTCACCCGCGTACCCGCAAAGGCTTCAAAGCCAAAGGCATGAAAACGCGCAGCCGGACGAAAAAATCCAATTCGCTTATTATTAGCCGCAAAAAAAGCGGTAATAACTAAATAAAATTCATCACTCATCACTCATAACTGAGACAGATGCCGCGTTCGCTCAAAAAAGGTCCATACGTCCACCACTCCCTGATCGAGAAAGTGGCAAAGGCCAAACAAAGCAATAGAAAGCAGGTGATCAAAACCTGGAGCCGCCCCTCCATGATTACCCCGGAAATGGTTGGCGAGACGATCGCCGTTCATAATGGCAAAACTTTCATCCCGGTGTTCGTCACCGAAAACATGGTTGGTCACAAACTCGGCGAGTTCGCGCCCACGCGCAACTTCCGCGGCCACGCCGGAAACCGTAAATAATTAGCTCATTTTCAATAATATGGAAGCCGTAGCAAAATTGCGCAACTGCCCGATGTCGCCTCGTAAAATGCGACTGGTAGTGGATAACATTCGCGGTAAAAATGTGGTGGATGCCCTCGGCATTCTCAAATATACCAACAAGGAAGCCGCCATGTGGCTCGAAAAACTCGTGCTTTCCGCAGTGAACAACTGGGAACAAAAGTCCGAACAGGTGGGCGCAGCCGATGATTACGAGCTCTATATCAAAACGGCACACGTGGATCCGGGCGGTATCATCTACCGCTTTCTGCCCGCGCCCCAGGGTCGCGCATACCGCGTCCGCAAGCGCCGCAACCACGTGACCCTCGTTGTCGAAAACAAAGTTGCGCTCGACAGCGAAGGATAAGCCCACTAAACCTCACTCATTCGCTCATTCGCACATTCACTCAATACAATGGGTCAAAAAGCAAATCCGATTGGTAACCGCCTGGGCATTATCCGCGGTTGGGATTCGAACTGGTACGCCGACAAAGACTACGGTCTCAAAGTAGTAGAGGATGAAAAAATCCGCAACTACCTCCGCGCGCGCCGCCCGAAAACGGCCACGGCCGATCCCCGCGACCGCAACAAGCCGATGCAAAACGGTATCAGCCGTATCGTCATCGAACGTACGCTGAAGCGGGTTACCGTCACCATCCACACCAGCCGCCCCGGTATCATTATCGGCAAAGGCGGTAAGGAGGTTGACCTGATTAAGGAAGAACTCAAAGTGCTCACCGGTAAAGATGTTCAGATCAACATCTTCGAAATCCGCAAACCGGAACTCGACGCCAACATCGTCGGCGAGCAAATTGCCAAGCAAATCGAAGCCCGTATCAATTTCCGCCGCGCCATCAAAGGCGCCATCCAGGGATCGATGCGCGCCGGCGCCGAAGGCATCAAAATTCGCGTCAGCGGCCGCCTTGGCGGCGCCGAGATGAGCCGTACCGAAGAACACAAGGAAGGCCGTACACCCTTGCACACCTTCCGCGCCGACATCGACTATGCTTTGGCCGAAGCTCAAACCGTTTACGGTAAAATCGGCATCAAAGTGTGGCTCTTCAAAGGCGAAGTCCTCGTAAAACGTGAACTCACCCCGTTTGCCAGCGCCGAAGGCGAGCAGCGCCAGGGTGGTGGTGATCGCGACCGTGGTGGAGACCGCCGCGGCGGCGAACGCGGAGATCGCCGTGACGATCGTCGCGGTGGCGGAGAGCGTGGCGAACGCAGTGATCGCGGCGGCGAACGTGGCGGAGATCGCCGAGGCGGCAGCGGCGGCGGAGATCGCCGTGGCGGCGGCGGCGGCGGAGATCGTCGCGGCGGCGGCAACAGCGGTGGTGGCGGCGGACGCCGCCGTTAATCGCGGTATTCGACCCACACTATAAAAATACCGCTCCTTATAGTACCTTTGCAGCCCTTTTCGGCAAAAAGGCGAGGAGTCAGGTGAAACTAAAACATTGATTGACAGGCTACTAAATCATAAATACGATGCTTCAGCCCAAACGTCAGAAATATCGGAAGCAACAAAAAGGCCGCAACGATGGATTGGCCTACAAAGGCAGCTCCATCTCTTTCGGTTCTTTCGGCCTCAAAGCCCTTGAGTTCAGCCGGCTTACCAGCCGTCAGCTCGAAGCGGCTCGTATCGCCCTGACCCGCCACATGAAGCGTGAAGGCAAAGTCTGGATCCGCGTGTTCCCGGACAAACCCATCACCTCCAAACCCGCCGAAGTGCGTATGGGTAAAGGTAAAGGCGCCGTAGACCACTACGTGTGCCAGGTTCAGCCCGGACGCCTCATCTTCGAAATCGAAGGTGTCAGCCCGGAGATCGCCTACGAGTCGCTGCGCCTTGCTGCCCAGAAACTTCCGATCGCCTGCAAAGCCGTCACCCGCTACGATTACGAGGGATAAGCGAATCACTCATTCACTCATTCACTCATTCGCTCATTAATTATATGGCAAAGGAAAAATTGGTCCTCTCCGACAAAAGCGTCGCCGAACTGCAAGCCGATCTCGGTAGCATGGAACAGGAGTACCAGCAAATGAAATTTGATCACTCGACCCGCGGCCTTGGCAATCCCTTGGAACTGCGCGAATTGCGCCGCAATATCGCCCGGGTGAACACCGAACTGCGCGCCCGCGAGGTCGCCGTAATGTCCGAGGACGAACTGGCTATGCGTTCCAAACTCCGCGCACGCCGTCGCCGTCAACATTGATCAACCTATTCGCCCAACCGCATTTTCGCACACTCGCATATCAATAATGGAAGAAGCAAGAAATCTTCGCAAGCAAAAAACCGGGGTGGTCGTGTCCGATAAGATGGACAAAACCATCGCAGTGATGGTCGAACGCCGGCTGATGCACCCGATTTACGGCAAGTTCGTGAAGCGTTCCAAAAAATTCTTCGCACACGACGAAGAAAACACCTGCAAAGTAGGTGACAAGGTCCGCATCATGGAGACCCGCCCGCTGAGCAAAAACAAACGCTGGCGCCTCGTCGAAATCCTTGAAAGAGCAAAGTAATTTTTTACGGTGCACGCTACACGGCGCGCGGTTATTGGTAAAATTTACCAGCAACCGTGAACCGGACACCGTCAACCGATTAAAATAAAAAGTCATGATTCAGCAAGAATCCCGTTTGAATGTGGCCGATAACTCCGGCGCCAAAGAAGTGCTCTGCATCCGCGTGCTGGGCCACACCCGCCAGCGTTATGCCGGCGTCGGCGACATCATTGTTGTCACGGTGAAAGATGCTACCCCTGGCGGTATTAAAAAAGGTACCGTTTCGAAAGCAGTCATCGTTCGCACCAAAAAAGAAATCCGCCGCCGCGACGGCTCCTATATCCGCTTCGACGACAACGCAGTCGTGTTGCTTAACGCAGCCGACGAACCCCGCGGCACCCGCATCTTTGGCCCCGTGGCCCGCGAATTGCGCGACAAAGACTACATGCGTATTGTTTCTTTGGCTCCCGAGGTGCTGTAAATCAACGACTTAAATCATTTTAACCATTTTACGAAATGGCTGCTACAAATAAAAAAGTCCGCGCTACGAAACTGCCTATCCGCAGGGGAGACACCGTTGTGGTGATCGCTGGCGACGACAAAGGCAAAACCGGCGAAGTGCTGCAGGTATTGACCGATAAAATGCGCGCAGTGGTGGACGGTGTCAACATCGTGAAAAAACACGTGAAAGCCACCCAAACCGAAGAAGGCGGTATCCAGGAAATGCCCGCACCCGTGCACATTTCCAACCTCGCCATCTGGGACGCCAAAACCAAATCGGCTACCCGCATTGGCCGCAAAATCGAGGACGGCAAAAGCGTCCGTTATTCAAAAAAATCCGGAAACATCATTAAGTGATGAAATACCAACCGCGTCTTAAATCGAAGTATAGCCAGGAAGTAGTGCCTGCTCTCATGCAGCAATTCAACTACTCCTCCGTCATGCAGGTGCCCCGCTTGCAGAAAATCTGCATCAACCAGGGCATTGGCGACGCCACCGGCGACAAAAAACTCGTGGATCTTGCCGCAGCCGAACTCAGCACCATCGCCGGACAAAAAGCCGTGCCGACCAAAGCCAGAACTTCGGTTTCGAACTTCAAACTCCGCGAAGGCATGCCGATCGGCGTGCGCGTCACCCTGCGCGGCGAACGGATGTACGAGTTCCTCGATCGCCTGATCCAGGTGGCCCTGCCCCGCGTGCGCGACTTCCGCGGTGTAAACGACAAATCCTTCGACGGACGTGGCAATTACACCATGGGGGTGACCGAACAGATCATCTTCCCGGAGATCGACATCGATAAAGTCAACAAAATCATGGGTATGGACATCACCTTCGTGACGACCGCCCAAACCGACGCCGAAGCTTTCGCATTGCTGAAAGAAATGGGTGTTCCGTTCAAAAAATAATTTCGCCAACCACTCAACGATACCATAAGAGATGGCAAAGAAATCCGTCATTGCCCGCGAAACAAAACGTCAGCGCCTTGTCGCCAAATTTGCAACGCTGCGCAAGAAACTCAAGGAAGCCGGGGACTACGATGCACTGGACAAACTCCCGCGCAACGCCAACCCGATTCGCCTGCACAACCGCTGCCTGCTCACCGGCCGTCCAAAAGGCTATATGCGCAAGTTCGGTATCTGCCGCGTCAAATTCCGCCAAATGGCGCTCGATGGCAAAATCCCGGGCGTGACCAAGGCTTCCTGGTAATTTTTTCACGGTCAGCAGGGCCGGCAGCGGCCAACCTCGACCAATTCTTAAATTGACTACATTTTCTTAAACATATGCACGTCACCGATCCGATAGCAGATTATCTGACCCGCATCCGCAACGCCCAGATGGCGGGCCATCGTATCGTAGAGATCCCTGCTTCGAAAATCAAGAAGCGCCTCACCGAAATCCTGTACGACCAGGGCTATATCCTCAAGTACACCTTCGACGACACCGGCGCCCACAAGCAAGGCCTCATCAAAATCGCCTTGAAATACGACGCGGTGACCAAACAACCCGTCATTCGTGAACTCGTGCGCGTCAGCCGCCCCGGCCTGCGTAAGTTTTCCGGTGCAGGTGATATTCCTCGCATTATCAACGGTCTGGGAATCATGATCGTGTCCACGTCCAAAGGCGTGATGACCGACAAGCAGGCCCGCGAGCACAACGTCGGCGGCGAATTGCTCTGCTACGTATGCTAATTAAAAGGGTTTATAAAGTTGATGACGGTTTATAAGGTTTATACACCGCTATCAAAAATAAGCCTTTATCAATCTTTAACTCATCACTCATAACTGAGAAGAGAAATGTCCCGGATAGGTAAAATGCCGATCGCCGTTCCCGCAAAAGTGGAAGTCACGGTAGCCTCCGACAACACGGTCACTGTGAAAGGCCCGAAAGGAACCCTTTCGCAAAAAGTTGACCCGGATATCAAAGTGTCGCTCGAGGAAGGCAATGTCATCGTTGAGCGCCCTACGGAGCAAAAACGCCACAAATCGATGCACGGTCTGTACCGCGCGTTGCTGAGCAATATGGTCACGGGCGTCAGCCAGGGCTATATCAAAGAAATGGAAATCATCGGTGTAGGTTATCGTGTGGAAAACCAGGGCAACCTCGTTACTTTCTCGCTCGGCTACTCCCACCCGGTCATTTTTTATGTCCCTTCGGAAGTCAAAGTGACCACCGGAATGGAGAAAGGCGCCCCGCCGTTTATCAAGCTGGAGTGCCACGACAAAGAACTGCTCGGACAGGTTTGCGCCAAAATCCGCGCCTTCCGCAAGCCGGAGCCCTACAAAGGCAAGGGTATCATGTTCAAAGGTGAAATTATCCGCCGCAAAGCCGGTAAAACTGCCGGCGGCAAGAAATAAATGAGGTGATAAGGTGAATTTGGTCATTTGGTGATGTGTTTTTCGCCATCACCAAATAACCGAATCACCGGATAACCAACAAAATCTCCCGGTCGGTAATCGGGAAAATTGAAATAGCATTCAGCCATGCAACGTACCAAACAACAGAAGCGCCAGCGTATCCACCTGCGCGTTCGCAAAAAAGTAGAAGGCAGTGCAGAGCGTCCGCGCCTCAATGTTTTCCGCTCCAATAAGGGCATTTACTGCCAACTCATCGACGACCTCAAAGGCCACACGATCGCGGCTGCCAATTCACTCGACAGCAGCATTACCTCCGGTAACAAAACGGAACAAGCCAAAGCAGTAGGTCTGTTGATCGCTGAAAAAGCCAAAGCCGCCGGTGTGCATACCGTAGTGTTCGATCGCGGTGGTTACCTTTACCACGGCCGCGTCAAAGCCCTGGCCGACGGCGCCCGCGAAGGCGGCTTGCAATTCTAAGCCCCAATCCTTATTTCAATAGCACATTCACTCAATCGCCCATTCGCACATTTTACAGATGGCAAGGCAAGACGACAATAAATCCCGCACCTCCGACTCCGAGTTCAAAGAAAAACTCGTGTCTCTCAACCGCGTGGCCAAAGTGACCAAAGGCGGCCGTACGTTCAGCTTCGCTGCCGTTGTGGTAGTGGGCGACAGCAAAGGCACCGTTGGCCATGGCCTCGGCAAAGCCCGCGAGGTGTCCGAAGCAATCGGCAAGGCTGTGAAAGACGCTGAAAAGAACCTTGTTAAGATCCCCCTCCACAAGGGAACGATCCCGCATGAGGCCCATGGTAAATTTGACGCCGGCCGGGTGCTGATCAAACCTGCTGCTCACGGTACAGGTGTGATCGCGGGTGGCGCCATGCGTGCCGTGCTCGAAATGGCCGGTATTCAGGACGTCCTCGCCAAATCGCAGGGTTCCTCCAATCCGCACAACGTGGTTAAAGCAACCATCGAGGCCCTGCGCAGCCTGCGCAGCCCGGTGGAAGTGGCCCGCCAGCGCGGCATTTCACTTGAAAAACTGTTTAACGGATAATTTCAGCTATGAGTGATGAACGATGAGTGATGAGTTTAACGCAATTCACTCATCGCTCATCATTCATCACTCTCACTTGAATCATGAGCAAAGTAAAAATTACCTTGGTCAAAAGTCCGATTGATAAATCGAAGCGCCAGAAGGCTACCCTCGTGGCCTTGGGTTTCCGCAAAGTCAATCAAACGGTAGAACATGAAAACAATCCTCAAATCATGGGGATGGTTCGCGTGGTCAACCACCTCGTTCAGGTTGAAAACGCCTGAAACGGAAGAGGCCGATGCCCTGACTTTCAAAACCTATAGGGTTTCCAACCTTATAGGTTTCGGTACGATAGACCGAATTTTTTGAACAACGTAGATCACGAAAGAAAAAAATACAACAATGGAACTCAATAATCTTCGTCCGGCCAAAGGTTCGGTGAAAACGCGCAAACGCATTGGTCGCGGCACGGGTTCTGGTCGTGGCGGTACCTCTACGCGCGGTCACAAAGGTGATAAAGCCCGTAGCGGCGCCAAAGAAAAGCGGCATTTCGAAGGCGGTCAAACGCCTATGCAGCGCCGTTTGCCCAAACGCGGTTTCCAAAACATCAACCGCATCGAATATGTGCCCCTCAACCTTGGTCAACTTGAGACCCTGGTGAAAAAGACTGGTTTGTCAGATTTCGACCTGGCCGCCCTTGTAAGCGCCGGCGTGGCCAAATCGACCGACCGCATCAAAGTGCTGGGCAATGGCAAACTGGCTTCCAAGGTGAACCTCACGGTGCACGCCATCTCGGCTACCGCCAAAGCTGCCATCGAGGCACAAGGCGGCAGCGTTCAACTCGTTTAAATCCTCTTTCCACCGTCGCAATGAAACTGTTTACGGTTATCAAAAATATATGGAGCATTAAAGAGCTCCGCCAGCGCATCTCTTACACGCTTCTGCTGCTGTTGATCTATCGCGTTGGTACGTATGTCGTGCTGCCGGGCGTTGTTCCTGCGGCACTGGCAAAAGCCAGCCAGAACCGGGGTGCGAATGACTTGCTTGGCCTTATCAACGTATTCACCGGAGGTGCATTCGACAACGCTGCTATTTTCGCTTTGGGTGTGATGCCTTATATCACGGCTTCGATCATTGTGCAGTTGTTGGGGTTTGCTGTACCATATTTCCAACGTTTGCAGACCAAGGAAGGAGAAAGCGGCCGAAAACGCCTCAATCAAATCACCCGTCTGCTCACGGTGGCTATCACGCTCGTGCAAGGCGGAAGTTATCTGCAATTACTTCGCAGCACACCGGGAGCCGTTTCTTCCAATATTCCCGATGCTCTGTTCTGGTTTTCCAATATCATCATCCTCACTGCCGGCACGATTTTTTGTATGTGGCTCGGTGAGCGTATTACTGACAAAGGTATTGGTAACGGTACTTCACTGATCATTCAGGCTGGCATCATCGCCCGCCTTCCGCAAGCCTTCATATTCGAATTTCAGAAACTGATCGGCGACAACAAACTGCTGCTGTTCATTGTCGAATTGGCCCTGCTCTTTATTGTGATTATGGCGACCATCCTGGTCATTCAAGGTATTCGCCGGATACCCTTGCAGTTTGCCAAACGAATGGTCGGCCGCTCCGGCGGCTCCCTTCCCACAGCCGGTGCACGGGATTACCTGCCCCTCAAAGTCAATTCGGCCGGTGTAATGCCGATTATCTTTGCTCAGGCCCTGATGTTCATTCCCGCGACACTGTATTCTTTCCTGTCAGGTTCGAATTCGCAGACGGGAGGCCGCATCCATATGTTCAATGACATTTATTCGTTGGGATACAACCTGGTTTTCTTCCTGCTGGTAGTGGTGTTTACTTATGTCTACACCGCCCTCATGATCAATCCTACCAACTACGCCGAATACCTGAAACGCAGCAACGCATTTATTCCCGGCGTGAAACCAGGTGAAGCTACGGCGAAATACATCGATAACATCATGACCCGCATCACCCTTCCGGGGGCGGTCTTCCTGGGCCTGATCGGTATCCTGCCGTCCATTGCTGCCACTTTTGGGGTCAACCAACAGTTTGCCCTGTTCTTCGGCGGCACCACCTTGCTCATTATGGTTGGTGTTGCACTGGACACGCTTCAAGTGATTGAAAGTTATCTTTTGACTCAGAAATATGACGGTCTGATCAAGTCAGGCCGTATTCAGGGACGCACCACGACGGGTATCCAGGTGGGGCAACCTCAGTAAATTATCAAACATGACGGGCCTTTTTTCAAGTGAGGGAGACGGTAAAAAAATCTTCCACAAAACAGACGATGAGATTGAATTGATTCGTCAGGCTTGTCTGTTGGTGTCTAAAACGCTTGCACACGTCGGGAGTATCCTTCGGCCTGGAATGACCGGAAACGATATCGACCGGGCGGCAGAAGAGTTAATTCGGGACAATGGCGGACGGCCTGCCTTCAAAGGCTATCACGACTTCCCGGCGACACTCTGTGTATCCTACAACGACGTAGTCGTGCATGGTATACCGAGCAAACGGGAGTTTCGCGAAGACGATATCGTTTCGGTCGACTGTGGTGTGGAATTGAATGGCTTCTATGGCGATGCCGCCTTTACTTTTCCGTTTTCCGGCGTTGGTCCGGAAGTAATGGAACTGTTAAGCGTGACCTATGCCTCATTGTATAAAGGCATTGAACAAGCCGTTGCCGGACATCGGATTGGCGATATTTCCTTTGCCATTCAGGACTATTGCGAACGCAAACATCACTATGGTGTGGTGCGGGAGTTGGTCGGCCATGGTTTGGGCCGTTCCCTGCACGAAGACCCCGAGGTGCCCAATTATGGTAAACGCGGTAAAGGCATGGTGATGCGCGAAGGACTGGTAATCGCTATCGAACCGATGATCAATATGGGTGTCAAAGAAGTCTACCAGGACAACGATGGTTGGACCATCCATACCAAGGACCGCAAGCCGAGTGCGCACTTCGAGCACACGATTGCAGTGAGAAAGAACAAAGCGGATATCCTGTCCGATCACAATTATATTCTGGAGGCAGTAAAAATTAATGCCTCCTTGCAAAAAGTTTCACCTAAAAATTAGAACTTTGCAGCCCAAAATTCGGAAGGGCTTTTTATGGCGAAAGAAGATCTGATAAAACAAGACGGTGTCGTTGCTGAGGCACTCTCCAATGCGAACTTCAAAGTTCGTTTGGAAAACGGCCACACCATTCTGGCAACCATTTCCGGCAAAATGCGCATGCACTACATCCGCATCCTGCCTGGCGACAAGGTTTCCATCGAGATGTCACCCTACGACCTTACCCGTGGTCGGATAATTTACCGCTACAAATAAATTTTTACCGAATTGGTATTTGTCACGCAGTTACGAACTTAGAAAATAACAGCCGATATGAAGGTCAAACCGTCCATCAAGAAGCGCTCTGTTGATTGCAAAATCGTGCGCCGTAAGGGCAAACTTTACGTGATCAACAAAAAGAACCCGAAATTTAAACAACGCCAGGGCTAATCAGGCTCCCGCGTTCTATTCTCGAATATTCAAATTCAACCGCAGAATATGGCACGTATTGCAGGTGTTGACTTGCCCCGAAACAAGCGCGGCGTCATTGGACTGACCTACATTTATGGCATTGGATCCTCCACCGCCCGCGCGATCCTGGAAAAAGCAGGCATCGACGAGAGCACAAAAGTGGATCAATGGACGGATGATAACATCAAAACGATCACCCGCGTCATTGCCGACGAGTACAAAACCGAAGGCCAACTCCGTTCCGAGGTTCAACTGAACATCAAGCGCCTGATGGATATTGGCTGCTACCGCGGCCTGCGCCACCGTAAAGGGTTGCCCTTGCGCGGCCAACGTACCCGTACCAACGCCCGTACCCGTAAAGGCAAACGCAAAACGGTTGCCAACAAGAAAAAAGCAACGAAATAATGTGCTGATAAGTCGATGTGCTAATGTGCTACTGATTGCACTGCGCACGGAGACACTGGTAAAGCACATTAGCACATTAGCACATTAGCACAATTAGCACATTCAGAATATGGCCAAGGGAGCTAGCAAAAAAGTTGTCAAGCGCAAAGTAAAAGTGACGCCGGAAGGCCTCGTATATATCCGCGCCAGCTTCAACAACATCATTATCTCGATCACCAACAAGCAGGGTGAAGTGGTCTCGTGGGCAACAGCCGGTAAAGCCGGGTTCCGGGGCTCCAAGAAAAACACGCCCTATGCCGCCCAGATTGCCGCCAACGATGCAGCCAAAACTGCTTTCGAGGCAGGCATCCGCTCGGCTGAAGTATTCGTCAAGGGGCCAGGATCTGGCCGTGAGGCTGCAATCCGCGCGATCGACCAGTCCGGTATCAAAGTCATGGTCATCAACGACGTGACCCCGATGCCGCACAACGGCTGCCGCCCGCCCAAACGCCGCCGCGTTTAATGTGCTAATTTGCCAATTTTCCAATGTGTCAATAATGCACATTAGCAAATTAGCCCAGCTTTCAGCACATCGCCCCAATTAGCACATCAGCACATTAGCAAATCAGCACATTTTCATAATGGCTCGTTATACAGGACCAACGACAAAAAAAGCCCGCTCGTTCGGCGACTCGATCTTCGGGTACGATAAATACTTCGAACGTCGCAAATACCCGCCCGGACAACACGGCCAGGCCCGCAAGAAAAAAGCGCCTTCCAACTACTCCATCCAGTTGTCGGAAAAGCAGAAAGCCAAGTACACCTATGGTGTTCTGGAACGCCAATTCCGCAAAACCTTTGTGGATGCAACGCGCCGCCATGGTGTGACGGGCGAAGTATTGCTCCAACTGCTCGAAGCGCGTTTGGACAACACGGTGTACCGTCTCGGCATTTCCCCGACCCGCCGCGGCGCCCGCCAGTTGGTTGGCCACCGCCACGTGACGGTAAACGGCAAAGTCGTGAACATTCCCTCCTATTCGCTGAAACCCGGTGATGTGGTTGCTGTCCGCGGCCGTTCGAAAGGCCTGGAAATCGTGACGACCCACGTAGGGGCCAAAACTAACGACGTGCGCAAATTTGGCTGGTTGCAATGGAATCCCGATCAGATGTCGGGCATCTTCCTGACCTATCCGCAGCGCGACCAAATTCCGGAAAAAATCAACGAACAGTTGATTGTCGAGTTGTACTCGAAATAAGAACTACAAAGCGGAAAAGGTTGGCGGTCCTCGTGAACGTCAACCATTTCCGCGTTTTTGCGTTTAATACTGCCGCCCAAAACTAAACGCGACAATCCCCGAATTTTCAATTGTTTTTCCCACCTCACTCAATTTCGGAGCGATCCATACTATGAGTATTCTCAATTTCCAAAAGCCCGACAAGATCCTGCTGCAAAAAGCCACAGATTTTGAAGGCACTTTTGAATTCAAGCCCCTTGAACCGGGCTTCGGCCAAACGGTCGGCAACTCTCTTCGCCGTGTTCTGCTTTCCTCGCTGGAAGGCTTCGCCATCAGTGCGGTGCGCATCGGCGGGGTAGACCATGAATTCGCCACCATTCGCGGCGTTGTGGAAGATGTGGTGGACATCGTGCTGAACCTCAAACAGGTCCGCATCAAACAACTTATCCAGGACGACAAACTCCAGCAGGAAAAAATCTACCTGACCATCAGCGGCCGGGAAGAATTCCGCGCTGGCGACATCGAGGAATTCACCAACGTTTTCAAGGTGATGAACCCCGATCTGTTGCTGTGCCGTATGGAACCAACCGTCAACCTCGAATTGGAACTCACCATCACTAAAGGCCGCGGTTATCAACCCGCCGACGATATGGCGCCGAAAGACGCCGCTATCGGAGTGATGCCCATCGACGCCATTTACACGCCGATCAAAAACGTGGCTTACAAGGTCGAAAACACCCGTGTTGGCCAACGTACCGACTACGAAAAACTAACCATCGAAGTAAAAACTGACGGCACCATCCACCCGGAAGATGCCATCCGTGAAGCCAGCCGGATCATGATCCAGCACCTGATGCTGATCACCGACGACAACATCACCTTCGATACGCCGCAAAGCCGTGAGGAAAACGTGGTGGATGAACACATCCTCCACATGCGCAAACTGCTCAAAACCTCGCTCGAAGACCTCGACCTCAGCGTGCGCGCCTACAACTGCCTCAAAGCCGCCAAGATCAATACGCTGGCCGAACTGGTTAAGTATGACACGCACGAGCTCCTCAAATTCCGCAACTTCGGCAAGAAGTCGCTTGTGGAAATCGAAGAACTCCTCCAGGAAAAAGGCCTCACTTTCGGCATGGACCTGGCGAAATATAAACTGGACGAAGAATAATTTTAGTGATAAGCGATGAGTGATGAACGATGAGTAAAAATCGTTTATCACTCATCACTTATCGTTCATCACTCATCACTCACAAAGTGTAGTAACCGTCGAGCATCATTTTCGCTTGCCCCGGTGCTGCCACCTAAACTTAGGTAACATCTCATGAGACACGGAGATAAAATCAACAATCTCGGGCGTACCGTTGCCCACCGCCGCGCCCTCCTGGCCAATCTGGCCATCGCGCTCATCGAACACAAACGCATCAACACTACCCTGGCCAAAGCCAAAGCTTTGCGCAAATACGTTGAGCCACTTGTGACCAAAGCCAAAGACAACACCACCCACTCGCGCCGTGTTGTATTCAGCTACCTCCAGAACAAAGATGCCGTCAAAGAACTGTTCAGCACCGTGGCCGCCAAAATCGGCGACCGTCCGGGCGGATACGTTCGCGTGATCAAACTCGGCTTCCGCCGGGGTGACGGCGCCGAAGTGGCCATGATCGAGTTCGTGGATTTCAACGAAACCTACAACCCGAAAGCGGGCAAAGAAGCCACCAAGAAGAAAACCCGCCGTGGCGCCAAGAAACCCACGGAATCCAAAGTGAGCGCCAAGGTCACCGCCGCTGCCGCAGCAGCTGCCGCTGTACCGGTTGTTGACGAAGCGCCCGAAGTGGAAGAAATTGAAGATGTGGTAGAAACGCCGGTCATGGAAGAAACCGTGGCCGCTGCTGAAGAGCAGGTGGCTGCCACAGAAGAAGTAGTGGCAGAAGCAGAGCCTGAAATGGAAGCCCCGGCTGCCGAAGCCGATGAAACGCCTGCTGCGGAAGAAACCACCGAAGAAGAGAAGAAAGACGAAGAGGCTTGATGCTCAGGTTCTTTTCTAAAATGATAAACGCCGCTCCGTTGATTCGGGGCGGCGTATTTTTTTTGAAAACAATTACACTATCCCCGGCGTAATCCTCCTCCCGATATGCCCCCGATAATGCAAATTCACCCCAAAAATAAACGCCTTCATGTACGCCCCCAAACTGGCGGGCACCCCCGCGTAGCGCCGGAAAATATTCGGCACTGTGAACAGTTTCTCGTACAGCCGCCAGTACCCGTTCTGTAATTCTTCCGCGCTGAAATTTTTGGGCCGGTATACCACCTGCCCGCCCGAATACCGCCCCAGGTCGCGGCTGATGATGCGGCCCTCGGCCTCCATTTCCGCATGCATAGGCGTGCCCGGAACTGGCGTCATGATGTGCACACGCGGCACCGAAATCCGGTTGCTGACGATAAAATCAAAGGTGTCCTGGAACACCGAGCGGTCGTCGCCGTCCAGCCCGATGATCATTTCCGTGCTCACATCGATGTTGTGGCGGCGAATGCGGCGGATGGCCTCGGCGTACTGGACCGGGTGGTTGAAATCCTTTTCCACCCAATGCAGACTGTTTTCATTCACCGATTCGATGCCGAAGGAAAGCAGCCGGCAGCCGCTTCGTGCGGCCAGTTCGAGCATGTCGGGCCGGTCGGCGATGTGGATGCTGCACTGCGACATCCAGGTGATCTTTTCAGGGATCAGGGCTTCCCAGAGTTTGGCGGAATATTTGAAATCCACGCCGATGTTGTCGTCGATGAACGCGATGAAACGCGACCCCGAAGCTTTGGCGGCGCGTACGTCGCGGATTACCTGGTCCACCGGGCGCTTCCGGTAGCCGTGGTCGAAAAAGGCATTGATCGAACAGAAACTGCAGGGAAACGGGCAGCCACGGGCCGCCTGTACGGGTCTCCAAACGCCCAGTTTGCGGCGGTTCATCAAGTCGTAACGCGGCACAGGCAGCGATTCGATAGGCGGGCGGCGCTCGGGACGATAAACATTTTGCAAGCGTCCGGCAGCGGCGTCTTCTACCACGCGGGGCCAAATCTCTTCGGCTTCGCCGATCACGAGTGCGTCCACGTGTTCGAGCGACCATTCGGGCGGACACAGGCTGGCGGCGATGCCGCCGCCCACTACTTTAACGCCGCGTCGCCGGAACTCGTCGGCGATCTGCCAGGCGCGCACCAGGCCGCTGCCCATGCCGGTGATGCCGACGAGGTCCCAAGGCTCGGCATACGGGATGTCCTCCACGGTTTCGGAGAGCAGGCGGACGGAAGCCCATCTGGGCGTGACCGCGGCGAGCATGGGCAGGGTGAGGCCGGGCAAGTGTAGTTTGCGCTGTTTGATCGGCCTGCCGTGGTAGTCCAAAGCGGTGGGGCCGATGAGTAGAATTTTCATATTGGTTGCTTGAAAACGCGGATTTTGAGACAATTTTCAAAAAAATCCGCAGAACATGAACTACCCGATCGAAATTCTCCCGGTGTTTTCGCGAGCTGAGCGGGAAGCATTTATCGACCTGCCCTGGAGCCTGAATCGCAACGACAAGGCCTGGGTACCGCCTTTACGCATGGCCGTCAGGGAAATGATCGACGTTTCGAAACATCCGTTCTGGCAAACCCACGCCGGATATTTTTTTCTGGCTAAAATAGGTGGTGAGGTAGTTGGGCGAATCGCAGCCATCTTCACCAAAAGGCAAAACAACGGCGGCCTCGGTTACTTCGGGTTTTTGGAATTTACGAATGACCAAAAGGTGCTGGCGGCTTTGCTCGATCATGCGGCGAAAGTGCTGAATGAGCACGGTTTTGAAAAGATGCTCGGCCCGGTCAACCCTTCAACGAATTATGAACTCGGCTTCCTGGTTGAAGGCTTCGAGCATCCGCCATTTCTGATGCTGACACACAATCCGCCGTATTATGACCCGATGATGCAGGCCAGCGGTTGCCGAAAAGCGCGGGATTTTTATTCTTATCGTATTTCAGACAAGACATTCGCCCCTTCGGATAAGCAGGCTCGCGTGGCCGCCCGTTTGCGGGAGCGCGGGCAAGTCGCTCTTCGGCATCCTGATCTCCGCCAATTCGACCGTGAAATCGCCCTGATCGGCGACATTTACAACGACGCCTGGGCCGAGCATTGGGGTTTTCAGCCCATGACGGCTGCTGAATTCCGCCAGATGGGCAAGGAAATGCGGCAAATCCTCGACCCGGATTTGTTCTACTTTATTGACTATCACGGAGAACCGGCGGGCTTTCTCATGGCGCTGCCGAATTTCAACGAGGTTTTTGCACGAATTTCCGACGGACGCTTGTTTCCCTTTGGCATCTTCAAATTCCTGAGACACCGGAGAAACATCCGTTCCGCACGGATCATCACGCTCGGGATTCGCCGAAAATTTCAACACCTGGGATTGGCTGGCATGGTTTACCCGGAAATCGGCGCCCAATTGATTCGAAAAGGCTACCCCAACTGCGAAATAGCCTGGGTCGTCGAAGACAATGCCCCGATGAACAGCGCGGCTACGCAACTCGGTGGTGAAGTTTGTAAAACCTGGCGTTTGTACGAACGCCCAACGTTCATTCCGGCGCCTGATAGCCCCAGCGGTCAATAAATGCGCCCCAATGCTGATAAATCTCGGCGTTCAGGGCCGTATCATAGCGGTAGGTGTAGTTTTGATACCCTTGTTCGTCTTGCAAAAATGTCATCATGGCATCCTCCGTTTGAGGCGTCCAATCCAGTTTCAAAGCTGCATAAACGGATTGAAGCGAAGAAAGGGGGGCCTTTTTGAGTTCCTCATATCGCAATTCCACTAAACAGCCCGCAGGAATAAGGCTTTTTTCCTGGTCAAATACTTCCATCAGTCTTGAATAATAGCGGAATACGATCGACTTGATCGTATCATCCGACACATTTTGAAACAGGTAAAACCGTCGGATCGTGCGCTGCCATTGGTAGAACGTGGAGTACCAAACCTGGTACGGATTGCGGTACAAATAAACAAACCGGGCATCGGGAAACTGGCGCAGCAAAGCCGCCACGCGACCGGTATGCGGAGGGCTTTTGGATAAAAAACGTTTTCCACCTGCCCGCAGTGTGATTTTATTCACGAGCCACTTATTCAACGAAGCCCAAGCAGCTTCCGACCCGGGTGTTTTGAAAAAGATTGTTGAGTCTGAAAATTGGTCCCTGCGAGCCGGGAAGGCGTCGCCCCAATAGGAAGAGCAGGGCGCCCCCAGACTCAGAGTGAAAAAATCTTCTTCCAAGGGGTCGTCAAGGCGGAAAGGATAGTTGTTAAAATGAGGGTTTTGGAGCCTTAGCAAATTGATAAACGCTTGCAATGCAGGCATTATCCACTTCTTACGTAGGGCGGAAGAATAAGGGAACAGGACATCGTAGGTATCCAGGAAGCAAAACTGCGCGTCGCAAGCCAGGAGTTTGTGCAGCAGGGTAGTGCCGCTTCGCTGGTGCCCGAGGATAAAAACCGGGGGAGGGAGTATTCCGGTTTCCCGTATTTTTTTCTTTCCCCAAACTTGTTCCGCGATAGCCGCTGGCTGGATCAGCAAAAACCTCAGCCAGAAAAATACGGCTAGTGGCCAGCGGGACATTGGAATTTTGCCCGAGTAGAAAGTCAGGTGGAGGAGAAAATTGAAATGCGTAAACACGGTAAAAGGTCAATTAAGGGACCAAATATCTGCGTTTACGTGTGATATGCGCGAACCTGGAGGTTCGCGCTACAGGTAGCGGTACCGGCTGGCAAATTCTTTTGCAAAATAAGTCAGAATCACGTCTGCCCCTGCTCTCCGGATACTGAGTAATGTTTCCGGCATAGCCTTCTCAAAATCAAGCCAACCGTTGCGGCAGGCCGCCATGAGCATGGCGCATTCACCGCTGACGTGGTAAGCCGCAATCGGAAGATCAAACTCGGTTTTCAACAGACTGATGACGTCGAGATAGTGTAAGGCGGGTTTCACCATAAGCATGTCGGCGCCTTCGGCAAAGTCCAGTTCGGCTTCGATGAGGGCCTCCCGTTGGTTGGCAGGATTCATTTGGTAGGTTTTTTTGTCACCGCTTTTGGGCGCCGAATCGAGCGCGTCGCGGAAGGGGCCGTAAAATGCACTGGCATACTTGGCCGTGTAAGCCAAAATGCCCGTCTTTGTAAAACCTTCCACATCGAGCGCTTCGCGGATAAATCCGACTCGCCCGTCCATCATGTCGGAAGGCCCCAGCATATCGAAACCCGCTTCGGCCTGTGCGACCGACATGCGCGCCAGGATCGGCAGCGTGTCGTCGTTTACGATTTCTCCGTCACGCACCAGGCCATCGTGCCCGTCGCTGCTGTAAGGGTCCATGGCTACATCGCTGATCAGGCAGCATTCGGGAAAACGCTTTTTGATGTCCCGGGCGGTTTGGAGGTAAAAATTGTCCCGTTGAAAACTATACGTCGCGACGGGGTCTTTCAACTGATCTGCCACTGCGGGGAAAATGATGAAATTGGTGAGCCCCACTGCCATGCAAGATTCAATTTCACGCAGTATTTGATCGGGCGAAAAGCGAAAAATGCCCGGCAAAGAAGGGATCTCGCTGCGGACATTAGCGCCGTCGACCACAAAAAGAGGGAAAACAAGGTGGCTGACCGAAAGGTGGGTTTCCTGTGCCATGCCGCGAATGGCGGCAGACTGGCGATTACGGCGTGGGCGTTGTAGCGGCATGTCTTATTTGGATTTTATCAGCAAAAATAGGTTGCCTGAGTCGGCGGCGGCTTGCTCATATCCAAATTGACAAAATCATGATACCTTAAAAATAGGTTGTGAATCTTAGTGTTTTGACATTTATTTAAAAATAAATAAAAAAACAGG
This sequence comes from Saprospiraceae bacterium, assembly GCA_044224705.1. Classification (GTDB taxonomy): domain Bacteria; phylum Bacteroidota; class Bacteroidia; order Chitinophagales; family Saprospiraceae; genus M3007. The sequence goes on along the minus strand of JBGAJY010000070.1, from coordinate 733 downwards.
GCACACATCAGATACTGACGGCACCCTGTATAACCCCAAAAAACCAAATGAAAACAATCTTAAATATGACGCTCAAAGAGCGAGAATTTGCAGGTAGTAGACAAACGTTTTACAACGATTACAGCACAAAGATAAGGGCGTTTACGGACTCTACAATAGTTGTTTAAAAAATTTTTTTCGCCCCGTTAACGTACACGCGTAATCACATTGCTTATAACGAATAACAGCGCAATTAGCGTATCTTCGCAACAAAGGTATTTTTTTGCAGCAGCAAAAAATTAAGTTTTCATGAATTTTATCAACAGCAATGCGTGGATGTTCGCGATCTTATTACTCTCTGTTATTTGGGGGTGCGGACCGGATAATGATACGGTTGTACAAGTGAAGGTGGCGGAACGGGTAAATGCTTTCCGTGATAAAAAAATAGCCGAGTGCGAAAACGCTTTGCTCGCAAAGGCTGAGAAGATGGCGGATTCTCTTCTGATGCAGGAAGCCATAAATGCCCTTAATGATTCTCTCGCGCGCAGCCGGCCGGGCCGGCCCTTCCGGCCACCGGCTATTCCACCCATCGATTCCGCGCCGGTGAAACCTCTTTTTGACCAATAGATTTTGGTTGAAGGCAACGCCGGCGCCGTTGCACTCGCCATGGTGGTGACCGATTTTGAATTTCCGACAAGTTGAAGAGCAGTTTACACGCAAATGAGGGCTGCCGGCGTGCTGCCAATTTTCCCCC
>JBGAJY010000069.1:0-23779 GCA_044224705.1 Saprospiraceae bacterium | reverse complement strand
TGTCACCGCTACGCGGTTTTAGAACACCGTAATCCAATTGCAATATCTACCAAAATGCCACCACTATGCGGTTTTACGAGGGTGTGTCGTTGTTCGTTTATCCTTTTCAGGCTTTTGCCAGCGCCTGTTCCACATCCGCCACGATATCCGCTGCCGTTTCCAGGCCCACGGAAATCCGCACCAGGCCCGGCGTGATGCCCACGGCCAGGCGTTCCGCTTCGCTCAGTTTGGAATGTGTGGTCGACGATGGGTGCGAGGCAATGCTGCGGCTGTCGCCGAGGTTGTTGGTGCGGGAGAGCATTTGCAGGGCATTGAGGAACCGCCGGCCGGCGTCGAGCCCGCCCCCGATCTCGAAAGCGACGATACCGCCGCCGTTTTTCATCTGCCGGCGGGCGATGTCGTATTGCGGGTGACTGGGCAGGAAAGGATATTTCACCTGTCTGACTTTTGGATTTTTTTCCAACGCCTGCGCCAGTAGGAGGGCGTTTTCGGCGTGGCGGTCCATGCGCAAGTGCAGGGTTTCCAGGCTTTTGCTGAGCACCCAGGCGTTGAAGGGGCTGAGCGAAGGGCCGGTGTTGCGCACCATCAGGTAGAGTTCGTAAATCAGTTTCTCTGTACCCGCCACTACCCCACCGAGCACGCGGCCCTGGCCGTCCATGAATTTGGTGGCCGAGTGGATCACGAGGTCGGCCCCGAAGCGGATGGGCTGCTGCACCGCGGGTGTGGCGAAGCAATTGTCGACCACGTACAGGATGCCGTGCCTGCGACAAATCTCGCCGACCAGCGCCAGGTCGATGATGTCGAGGCCTGGGTTGGAAGGCGTTTCGAGGTACAGCATTTTGGTGTTCGGGCGGATCAGGTCTTCGATCGTTTCCGGCCGCGTCATGTCAAAATACGAGGCTTCGACGCCCCATTTCGGCAAGTATTTGGTCAAAATGGTGTGCGTGGAGCCGAATACGGCCGAGGCCGACAGGATGTGGTCGCCCTGGCCCAGAAAGGTCATGAACGTGGCGAACACTGCGGCCATGCCCGTGGCGGTGGCCACGCCGTCTTCGGCGCCTTCCAGGGCACAGACTTTGGCGACGAACTCATCCACCGTCGGGTTGGAAAAACGGCTGTAAATATTGACGTCGAGGCTGTCGTCGGTGAAAGCGGCGGCCATGTCTTCGGCCGAATCGTAGACAAAACTGGAGGTCAGGAACAGCGGCGTGCTGTGCTCTTTTTCGGCGGTTCGGCGGGTCTGCAGGCGGATGGCGAGGGTTTCAGGGCCGTAGTTCAGCGGATCGGACATGAGTGCGGGTGGGTTTTGCGCAAAGGTACGGCCGCCCCTACTTCATCCCCGCATTCCGCTTCACCTTCTGTACGATCCCCGGGAATTCCGGCAGCCCGCGCAGCGGGTCCAGTATCTTCTCCCCGGCGATCCAGTGCGGCTCGTCGTAGCCCAGGTCGGCCGCTTTGCGTAGTTGGGTGATGGCTTTCGGAAGATCGTTCTGGAGCGTATAGTAGCAGGCGAGGTTGCGGTACACCCAGCTGTTGTCGGGTTTGAGTTGTTCGGAGCGTTTCAGGCAATCGAAAGCCCGCTGGAGTTCGTTGTTTTTGAGGTAAGCGTAGCCGAGGTTGTTGAGGGCAAAGGCCAGGTTGGGAGCATAAACATCGGGGTACTGCGCGTATAGTTTTTCCCGGAGGGCGGCCGCTTTCTCCAGCATCGCGACCGATTCCGTGACGCGGTTCAGGTCGGCGTAAAAGAGGGCGAGGTTGCCCAAAGCCATCGCCAAATCCGATTCGTATATCTGTGGATTGAGGTCGGCGAGCTGCTGGTACAAATCGAGCGCAGTCTGGTAGGCTTTTTCAGCAGCGGGCATGTAGTTTTGTGTGTAGTACAACACGCCGAGGTTGTTGTACACCGATGCGAGGCCTTCCTTGTATTCCTGGGGGTCGTCTTGCGGCAGACCCTGGCGGAGTTCCAGCGCTTCGAGGTACGCTTGCTCCGCCTCTTTCATGTCGTGGTGATCGCTCAATACAACGCCGTAATTGTTCAGGGTGGTAGCCAGATCGGGGCCGTATGTTTCAGGGTCATTTCTATCGAGGCGGCGCAGGATTTCGAGGCATTGCTGATAGGCGGCATTGGCCCGTTCGAAGTCCTTCATGTCGCCGTACATCTCACCGAGGTTGCCCAGGGCATTGGCCAGGTTGTATTCATACGACTCGGGGTCTTCACCGGCCAGGCGTCCCCAAATCTTTTTTGCCGCGAGAAATGCGGCCTCCGCCTTTTTGTAATCGTGTTTGTGGTCGTAAAGGATCCCCAGGTTGATGTAATTGGAGGCAAGGGTCGGGGCATTGCCATAGGGATCTTCGGCGGCCAGGCGCCGGCGGGTGTCCAGGGCTTCATTCAACAAGGTTTCGGCGCGACCGTAGTCTTTTTTTTCCCGGAGGTAAAAAATACCCAGGTTGAGTTGCATGATGCTCAGGTGGTCGTCGTACGAAGCGGGGCGCTCGCCGGGCAACTTCCTATACATTTCGAGCGACTCCACATAATATTGCTCGGCCTTCACCATGTCGTTTTTCATGTAATACAGCGCGCCGAGGTTACTTTTCGCCTCCGCAATATCCCATTCATATATGCCCGGCAGTTTTTTCGCCCATCGTTCATACACGTCCAGAACGGTCAATAAGGCCGCTTCGGACCGGTCGTAATCGCCTGCGACGAAGTATAAGCCTCCGAGGTTAAAAACCGCCATGCTCCAGAACACAGAATCGCCGGCCATCAAACTTCTGTCAGCGGCATGCTGAAACCAGACGGCGGCAGAGTCGACCTTCTGGTGGTCGTACAAATAATTTGCATACTGGAACATGGTTGGAGCATCGGGCCGGCACCGGACCATGTTCCGTAAATAAAATACGACGGAATCAGTACGGTTTTCAAACCCTGTCAGGGATTTGACCATGCCGGCCTTCATCTGCCATTCTTCAGCGAGGATATTCAAAGCCTGTTCGGTCTCAGCGGTGTTGCGTCTGTTGCCCGGCTGGAGCAGCAAATTCGTTTCCCGTGCCATGTCTGCGGCATTCATGGCTTGGTTGGCTTCCTTTAATTTACCCTTTTCGAACAATGAACGGGCCTCCCGCAGCCGCTTGGACTCGACGTGCATTTCATCAAAATTCAAAGCCAGAGCCGTTACGTTGTGCCGAAAAATGGCCAGGCTGTTCACGGCTTCCTCGTACTCAGCAGTGCTGTTGTTCAGGCTCAAACGGATATTTTCCGCCATTTTGGATTTCACGCCGGCCCGGTTCAACTCCTCGGTCTGGGCCTCCACCACGGCTTTCAAGCGCACCGAATCGACGAGCAAATCGGCATAATCGGGCGAGTTCCGAAGCACCTTTTGAATCGTCTTCCGGACTTTGGGCGAAACCTCTACCTCATTGTTCGCATTGCCGCCCATGACCGGCTTGATCGTCTGGGCCGAAATGCCGTTTATAACAAGGAGGAATCCGAGCAGCAGGAACGGGCTTTTTATCAACATGTGTGGTGTGTTTGCTGCAAAAGTAGGCGCTTTGCGCTGAAACATTTTACAGGTACATTTTCTCCCGGATACGACCCATAGCCACGGAATACAAGACAATATTCACCGCCAGGAGCCCGGCCAAAAACCAGTAAAACAAGGTGTTGCATTGCAAAAAAGCGAAACCGGGGTTGTTCGTTGCCAGTGATTTCAGCCAGGAATTCAGGCCGTTGCCAAAAGCCATGGTCAAAAGCCAGATGGACCCGATCGTACTTTTCAGCGCGCGCGGGGCGTGGGTGTAGCCGTATTGTAAACCGGAGATCGAGATCAGCACCTCCGCCGCCGAAAGGACAACCAGTGCCAGCACCTGCCAGCCCGCATGCACCGTTTGGCGCAGGTCGATCCGGTGCGAAATCCAGGATTCGATCAGGAGGGCAAAGAGCATCAGCACGAAGCCGATCAGCATTTTTCTTTTGGTGGGAAATGCCTTGCCGGTCCGTTTCTCAATCCTCTGGAACAACCACATCGACAAAGGAATAAAAGACAGGATACACACCGGATTGACGGTTTGAATCTGCCCGGCGGCGAGGGCGATGCCGAAAAAGGTTTTGTCCATGAACGGGCTTTGCGCGTCGAGCAGCCAATCCACGCCATTGGTATAGTAAGCGCTCCAGGCAATCGGGATGAACAGAAAAAAGATAGACGCCCGCCAGATAGCCAGCACGCCGTCCACTTTTTCCGTGCCGTATTTTTCCTCCAGAATGGTCCAGGCGCTTCGACCAGGCTGCCTGAAATAATATGTCAAAGCCTCGAAATTCATCCCGACAAAAGTGTGTTTGGGCGTGCCCGTCGGCGGGATGCGCAGGTATTTCCGGCGGCCCGTCCACAACATGACGAGCGCCAGCACCATCATCCCGGCCGGAAAAGCGTAAGCGCCCGCCCAACCCACGCCGGCGATACCGGGCAGCTTGGGCGCCAGGGCAAACGAGAGGATACTGCCCGCATTGATGGAAAAATAAAACCAGTTGAAAGCCTTGGTCAGGCGCTCTTCGCCGGTCTGCTGGACGTACTGATCGCCCAGCAGGGCCGATACGTTGGGTTTGATAAATCCCGTGCCGATGGCGATGCAGATCAAAGCGAACTGGAAGCCGGCCAGACTGCCCATGAAATAGCCCAACAGGAGGTGTCCGAGCACCGTGAACCAGGAAAACACCAGGATGGCCCGGAAGCGCCCCAGGTACCAGTCGGCCACAATCCCGCCGAGCACGCAGGTGAAATAAGCGATCGTGATAAAGCGGTACATGATTCCCGACGCCGCATCGTTGGTCAGGCCAAATTGCTGGGTCAGGTACACCGGCGTGAGCACCGAAACGGCGTAGTACGAGCAGCGCTCGGCAAATTCACTGCTGATGATGTTGGCAAATGTTTTGGGGAGCGTGGATTTTTCAACTTCAACGGCATTGCCCATATTCGGAGAGATTTTCGCCAGCCCAACACGGGCTGACAGGGCAAACCAAGGCGGCTTTTTCGCAGGAAAATCAAATGGAAAGGGGGGAATGTCCGGCCGAAAATTCGGGGGAAAATTCGGGGAGGGGGTTTCACGCAGATATTCGCAGATGTTTCCCTCAAAGTTTCTCCAAAGCGACAATTCGGTTTTTGAACGCGAACACCAGCACCGCTATGATGTTGTTGGGCACGTTGAAACGCGTGGCCAGTTCTTTCTGGCGTTCGTCCACGGGTTCGCGGCCGGTTTTTCCCGGAAAAACAAATGGCGTGATGGCTTCACGGGTTTCCCCGCGGGCCAGCCGGAGCAACATGTCGATGTCGCGTGGCGCGATCCCGAAGCGCTGGCAAATTTCCTCCTCCGAAGCTGCGGCCACCGCCGTTTCGGCCGCGGGCGCGCGCATGGCCCAACTGAGCATGATGAGCGCAAAAACGATCAGCAGGAGAGACTTGTATGAAATCAGGAAAATGTGCTGTAAAAAGTCGACCCATGCCGTACCCAGCCCTTCAAACCAGTCGGGGCGCCATTGCAGAAACTGCGCCGTGATCACCAGCAGGATCAAAAAGCCGCCGATCCCCACCAGCCGGTGAAAATCCTCGCGCCGCAAAATGTGCACGATCAGGATCATCAAAAACCCGCTGGTGACGGTGGAAAAGAAGAAATCCCAGGTGTAAACGGCATCGTACCGCAGCGCCGGATCGTCCAGCTTTCCCCAAAGCCGGAAAGCTTCAAAAGTCGTCAGCACCATGACGCCGATACCCAGCCCGCGCACCCATTTTTTCCAGTCGGGGTGCCGCACCACATCGACAAACCATCGGGGTACGAGGTCGAAATAATGGATCGCGAAAAGGATCATCACGCTGTTCCAGGTGGAGAGCCAGCAACGCAACAGGTTGTAAACCAGGGGCCAATACGGATTTTCTTTGGCGAAGCCGAGCCAATTGGCGGTGTCGAGCACACCGGCCATCGTCCAGAAAATCAGCGAGGCGGCGAGGTAATACCCGCCTTTGTCTTCCGGTTTGCCCTTTTTCAGGACAATCACTTTCCAGACCTGGTACAGCAAAAAGCCGGCGATGGAACAGTTGACGACGTTCCAGAGGGCATTGAACAATTGGAAGTTGGGCGTGGGCATCGGTACACAAAGAGAAGCAATTCCGGCGAGTTATGCCTTATCGCCCGGCCGCCGGAGGTGTTTGACTTTGCGGCCTTCGGCCGAATCGGCGATCAGTTCGGCGAGGCGTTTTTGTCGGGTGGCCTCTTGTTTGGCGCTGAGCACCCACCAGGTGGCGGGTTTGCGGTACGAGGGCGGCATTTTTTGAAAAAATTCCCAGGCAGTGGTATTTGCCTGAAAATCAGCAAGTTCAGTTTCGTTGAACTGAATATCGCCTTGCTCGAAGGAATAAACGCGCGATTTTTCTTCCTTTCGGCGGTCAAAAGCCGCCTGGCCTGCGGGCCTTACGCGACCCTGTTTGAGCAGCTCGCCAAAGCGACGGATGTTCACGGCACTCCAGATGCTGCCTTTTTTACGGGGCGTAAACCGGATGCAGTAACTGTGGGCATCGATCGAGCGGCGCACCCCGTCGATCCAGCCGAAACAAAGGGCTTCGTCGACCGATTCGGGCCAGGTAATGCTGGGCCGGCCCGAGCCGACTTTGTAATAGCCTACCAGGAGCTCGGGGGCCGTTTCGTGGTATTCTTCCAGCCAGCGGCGGAGGTCGGCAGGGGTCGGGAAAAACATGGGTGCAGACATGACCGGCAAAAATAGCCAATGCTTTGAATGTGCGGCGAAACACTAAAACGACCAATTTTGACATTCATTTGTCCACATTTGACAACTTCAAAATGGAAGCCGCCAACATCGTTTTCCTGCTTTTTCCCAAAACCCACCTGCTGGACCTGGCCGGGCCCGCTCAGGTGTTTTATGAGGCCAATCGCGAGGGCCGTACCCGTTTCAGACTGCATTTCGCATCGATGGAGGCCGATTTGGCGACCGAGCAGGGTTTGTTGTTTTCCAATCTTGAAGCACCCGAACAACTGCAGCTTCGAAAAGGGGATCTCATCTGTGTACCGGGGATCGATTTCAACAGTTTTTGCCGCGGAGAAATGAACGGGGCCATCAAAAAGGTCACTCCCTGGCTGCATCGCAAACGGTCGGAAGGTATCTACATCGCCTCCATTTGTTCGGGCGCGCTCGTACTCGCACAAATGGGAATATTGGACTATATCCAGTGCACAACCCACTGGAAATGTTTTCCTTATGCTAAAAAGCATTTCCCTGATGCACGGTTTATTGACCACCGCTTGTACGTATTTGATCAGGGTATTTTCACCAGTGCAGGCATGACGGCAGGCATCGACATGGCGCTCAGTCTGGTCGAAAAATGGACGAATCCACTATTGGCGGCCACCATCGCGCAGGAAATGGTGATCAACATCCGTCGGGCCGATACCAAGGATCAGCAGAATATATTCCTGGATTTTCAAAACCACTTCAACGCCGATGTGTACCGGGCCCAGGAAATCCTGGCCAACCGCCTGGATGCGCGTTTTACCATCGGCGATCTGGCGCAGCAGCTCAACATGAGCAGCCGCCAACTGGCGCGATTGTTCAAAAGCCACACCGGCCAAACCATTCAGGGATACCGGGACCAATTGCGGCTGGAGCAGGGGGAAAAATTGCTGCGCCACACGGAAATGTCGGTCAAGGAAATTGCAGGTCGCTGCGGGTTTGCCAGTACCCGGCAGTTTGCCCGCCTGTGGAAAAGTAAAAACGGCCGGCTGCCTTCCGAATCGCGGCGGCATTCGTCGCAAACAGATGCTGTCATTTTTACGGAAAATGATATTTCAATTGGCAAATCACCGGCCTTCCCCAAAATAAATTTTTCAGAATGAATTTTTTGTTCTCTTTCCGTTTGTAGGTTTGTCAATTATTTCACTTCAACATTAAAACAACATGAATCCAAACTGGATGGCCGTCGGCCTTGCCGCACTTGTTCCCATGATCCTTGGTTTTGTCTATTATCACCCCAAAGTACTGGGCGGAATATGGATGCGGGCCAACGGTTTTACCCTCGAAAGCATTGGCAAAGGCCCGAAGCCTGTCATGTTTGTCGTTGCTCTCGTGCTGTCTTTCCTGCTGTCTTTCTGGCTGATGCTCAACACTACCGGCCCCGGCCAGGATGTTGCCCCCGACGGCCACAGTTATGTCACCTTCGGCCACGGCGTAGCGCACGGGGTGCTCGTTTCCCTGACCGTCCTGCTGCCTGTGCTCGGCACCCAGTCGATTTTTGAAAAACGCGGCTGGAGCTGGGTGTTTGTGAACCTGGGCTACTGGCTGGTGACACTGTCGGTGATGGGCGGGATTTTGAGCGCCTGGCGCTGAATTCAACCGATAAACTGAGTCATCCCGGCAGCCTTGCAAAGGGTATCAAGCAGAAAAAGGGAGCCGGATTTCATGCTTAAAAACCAATGGTCACATTGGTCTGACCGACTGGTTCCTCCGTTTTTACAGTCTTTTTATCCTTGATCAGTCGAAGAGCGATGCGTTGAGGGCTACCGTTTGTTTTGATCCGATAGGGCAGCTTGAAATGCCCAGAAGCATCTGTGGTAACCACTACGCCCGAACTGACGCAGTTCATGCAATTGATTTGCACGCCGGATACGGCGCTGTTCCGGTCCTTTGCATCCACGACGAGGCCTTGAATTTGAAAGTTTTCCCCTTCTTGCGAAACTGCATTCGAAGAGGCCTCGGAGGTCGACAAGGTCTTCATACCCTGTGAGCCGGAATGTTTTCCAATGGCTGAAGTCCGGGAGGAGTCCACCGAGGAGTCAGCAGAAATCTCCTTGTCGGCTTTGGATTTGACGGGAGTTTTAAATGGTTTTTTAACAACGATCACAATGATGCTGCCGAGGGCAATCACTATTGCCGCCCACATGATTGCCTTGCCATTTTTTATCGAACTCATTCCTTATTGAGATTTTAAATTAAGGGACTTGATTTTATTGAATTACGAGAATAGAAATCCTGGAATAGTTGCCCAAACGTATCAATTCCAGGTTTGATTGCGTGTTTCAGGGACGTCGAAAAAAAACCAGCGCCGCAAGCCCCCCAGCCAGCCAAAACCCCCAGCGGCTTTCCTCCAACATGCCCATTTTTCGAAATTGCAGACTGAGCAATGCCGTGCCTACGGCCAGTATCGCCATGGCAAATTGCTGCAATGCGCGCGCAATGCGTCTGGCGCCGTTTTCAACATCCGGTGTGCGTACTTCCAGTTCGCCGGAGCGGATTTTACGCAGGGTCCGGCTCATTTCATCGGGGAGGGCGAGGGCAGTCGTCAGGGTATTTTGCAGGTAATGGCGCAGGTAGCCGAGGAGACCGCCCTTGCCTTTCAGCACATAATCCTGCATGTACGGCCGGATCACATCGAGCGGATTGAACGTTGGGTCGAGGGTATTGGAAATGCCGAGCAGCAGCGTAACGGTGCGGTTCAGCAGCACATATTCCTTCGGAATTTGAATCGTACCCGATATACCGCGCAGGCCGATGTCGCTGATCAGGTCGGCCAGGCTGTTGTTGAAGGGGTTGATCTGGATGTCGCGGAAGTTGAGGCCTTCGAACTTCACTTCGTTTTGGAGGAAATTGCGCATAGCGGCGATCATTTTTTTGGCCATGCGCTCCGCTTCGGGGCCTTCGGCCAGGAAACCCATCTTTCGGCAGGCCTCCACCATGGCATCGGGGTCATTTTTGATGGCCGCTTCGATGAGCTGGCCGATGCCTTCGCGCATATTCAGGGGCAGTACGGCCGTGGCGCCGAAATCGAGCAGCATAAGGGTACCGTTCTGGTCGACGAGGATGTTGCCGGGATGCGGGTCGGCGTGGTAAAAACCGTCCTGCAAAGCCATTCGGCACCAGGCACGCAGGAGCCGGGCTGCCAGTTCGCGGCGGTCGAGCTGCCATGTTTCGATGGTGGTGGTATCCGAAATTTTTACTCCCTGGAAATAGGTGGTGGTGAGTACCCTCGACGTTGAAAATTGCGCATGGACCTCGGGCACCTCGATGCCCGGCTCGGCGGACAGGTTTTTTCCAATGGTCGCCATGGCGCGGGCTTCGTTGGAAAAATCGCATTCCTCTTCGATCATTTTGCGGATCTGGGAATAGAGGTAGTCCATGCCTTTGATGTCCATGAACCAGGCCATGACCCTCGACAGCTGGCGAATGATGTCCAGGTCGACGCGCACCACTTCCTCGATGCCGTAATGCTGCGCTTTGACGATCACGCGTGTGCCGTCAGGCAGGGTCGCGCGATGCGCCTGCCCGATGGAGGCGGAGGCGAGAGCCGTTTTTTCAAAATCCAGGAACAGGTCTTCAGGCTCCTTTCCGAATTCCTCCCGGATGCGCAGGCGTACTTCCTCATACGGCCGGGCGGGCAATTGGTCCTGCAACTCGCTCAGCGGTTCCTGAAATTTTTCCGGCAAAAAATTGGACATCACGGAAAGCATCTGGCCCATCTTGATGAACAGGCCCTGCAAGCGGAGCACGGCTTTTTTGACGCGTTGGGCGTTGGCTACGTGCAGGGTTTCGAGGCGGCGCTCGTACCACTTGCGGCCGCGGAAGCGGCGCAAAAAAGAAGCCCATAAATAGCTGGTGAGAACGACGGTGGCAGTCCAGTAGGCTTTGCGGATGCGGTAGCCGGGGGAGAAGATGTTGGGCATTGCTGCGAGAATATGGAAGAGCGGATTTGAGTATTGGACACCGAAAGGTGCTCCTAAAGTTGCAGATGCAGTGCAACTTTTGCCACTCGCTTATTGGCGCGAGGCTTCGCCTCGTGCCGTGTAATCTTGTCGGGCTGTGCCCGACTGAGCGTTGGGCACAGCTCAACTGATGTAAGGCACGAGGCAAGCCTCGCGCCAGCGGCGAAGATGTGGGCATAGGGTGTTCGGAAAGACCAAATTATCTTACATCAACTGAAATATCTTCCAAAGGTTGGGCAGTCTCCTCTCCCGGACAACGTGCCTGAATATTGTGAAACCAGAAACAGATCACCAGGCCGGGCTGCTTGTGTCAGTTGAAGAACGGCATCTCCAAAACGATCTCCTTTATTCTCCGCACGAAACAGTTGGTTGTCTTTGGTAATTCTGAACACGGTGAATGAAACGATATCACATCTGGCGGAAAAGCCGCAACATTCTACATTCCGCCATGATCCCAGTCTTTGCGCCTTCAATTCACCATTTCATTTGAACGTTTCCTGTGAATTTACCGCCCAATCGGGCGACAGGAATGATTGGCTTTGTTCGAAGCGACTTGGACCAGGTTCCATTTCGAGTTGCAACTGTAATGTTGACTATTTTACTGGTATCGGGATGTATCCAAAATTGCCCTTCATCGCCTGAAATTTTTCCCCCAGTTACCCTGATTTGATCCAGGGATACAGGCCGTTTTTGTTGTGCCACGATGGTAACGTCATTATACATTCGTTGAAATAAATAATCTGGATTGGTTTGAACCGAAATGCAGGCGAGGGGAGCAATCGGTTTGTGCCCAGCAGCGAGTGAAATCATACAACCTGCTAATAAACCGAACAAAATATAGGTAAGAGAATTTTTCATCAGGATGTATTGGAGTTCTACTTTACTCACCTGCCAATTGGATTACCTCGTCTCTCAATTTTGGATCAATGCGAAAACGCGCAATTTGAATCAATTCATCCAAAATTGGCCGGACAGTGCTAATCAACCCACTCTGTTTGGCCTCCAGCACAATGCCGAGCACGCCGGTAATTTTCAATCCTTCCCGTCGAGCTACATCCCGGCCAAGGCGTTCATCAATAATGAGCAAATCTGCGCCAATTTCTTTGGCCAAGGCAATAGCCTCAGCCTCTCCAATATCCAATTCTAATTTTAATGCAGTTAAAAATTTTGAGGGTTGCGGATTTTGGACTTCCAACCATTCTGCATGCAACAATTCCGAAATATCCTTGCCTTAATTTTGTAAGACCAAAAGTTCGCTCATCACCGCTCCGGGAATTAGAATTTTTCCATAAAGAGCAGGAAGCCAGCCTATCCGTCCGATCCTGAACAGGCTGCTGACTGGCGACGTATCGCTAATGACTACCATATTTTCGGCGCAATTCGTTCAATGTGCGCAAGTCATCATGTAAATCTTCCGTCGTATAGCCGGATGGTACGCCAGCGTCAAACAGCTTATCGTCAAATGCTATTCGGCTTAAACCGGACAAAACGCGGGCCTGAGCATATGTCAACCGGCGTTGGCGCAAAAGCAGGATAGCCAATTCAAGTTTCAGTTCCTGCTCGGTCATGTTAGCAGCCCTGAGTATTTCGTCATCGATGAATACCATGGCATTTTTTTACAAAACTAAGCTTTATTAACCAGTTTGAGGCTTCGACAGTTCCTTATTTACCACCCCCAACAACTGTTCCAGCGTCCCCTTTGCCATCTTGATCCCCCGCACCTCATCCTGCACCAAAATCAACTCCTTGTTCGTCTGCTTCATCGATATGCCCATGATCCGGCCTTTCGTACTCACGAAGGCCATGATCTTTTGGAAAGTATCCGTTTCAAAAAACGAGGATTGCGGGTCGCTCAGGAAATAGCAGCGCAGTTTCCCGCCTTTCAGAATGAGGCGCTCGAAGCCCAGTTTTTTGCACATCCAGCGCAGGCGCAGCGCCTCGAAGAGGTTGCTGACGGCTTTGGGCAACTTGCCGAAACGGTCTTCCAGGCGTTTGGCGTAAGCCACGATGTCATCTTCCGTTTCCAGGCTGTCGAGTTCGGTGTAGAGGTTCAGGCGCTCCTGGGTATTGGTCACGTATTCGTCCGGGATGAGCATGTCGACATCGGTTTCGATCGTGACGTCGCGGACGTAGGAGCCTTTTTGCGCCAGTTCTTCTTTGAACAAGTCCTTGAACTCGGTCTCTTTGAGTTCCTGGATGGCTTCGTCTAGGATTTTCTGGTAAGTCTCGTATCCGATGTCGGCGATAAATCCCGACTGTTCGCCGCCGAGCAGGTTGCCCGCCCCCCGGATGTCGAGGTCGCGCATGGCCACCTGGAAACCGGAGCCGAGTTCGCTGAATTCCTCGATGGTTTTCAGGCGTTTGCGCGCTTCGGGGGTGAGTACCGACATGGGTGGCGCGAAGAGGTAGCAGTAGGCTTTGACGTTGGAACGGCCCACGCGGCCGCGCAACTGGTGCAGGTCGGACAGGCCGAACATATCCGCCCGATTGATGATGATCGTGTTCGCATTCGGGATATCGAGGCCGGTTTCGATGATGTTGGTGCACACCAGCACATCGTGGCGGCGGTCGATGAATTCCACCAGCACCTGTTCCAGTTTCTCGGCGTCCATCTGGCCGTGGGCCACGGCGATGTCGACGTCGGGGCAGAGGCCGGCGAGCACTTCCACGATCTTGCCGAGGTCGGCCACGCGGTTGTGCACAAAAAACACCTGCCCGCCGCGGTTCACTTCGCTGTAAATTGCATCGCGGATCAGGTCGTCGTCGAACACGCGGATTTCGGTGTGAATGGGCTGCCGGTTGGGCGGCGGCGTGCGGATGACCGAGAGGTCGCGCGCAGCCATGAGCGAGAATTGCAGGGTGCGCGGGATGGGGGTGGCCGTGAGCGTCAGGGTATCGACAGCCACGGCCATGGCGCGCAGTTTTTCCTTGGCGGCTACGCCGAATTTTTGCTCCTCATCCACCACGAGCAGGCCCAAATCCTTGAATCTCATGTCTTTGTTCAACAGCGCATGCGTACCGATCAGGATATCGATCTGACCGGCGGCTGTTTTTTCCATGATCTCGCGTTTCTCTTTGGCGGAACGGAAGCGGTTGATGTAGTCGACCGTGACGGGGAAATCCTTGAAGCGCTCGGAAAAGGTTTTCCAGTGCTGCAAGGCCAGGATAGTCGTCGGCACGAGCACGGCCACCTGCTTTCCGTCCACCACGGCTTTGAACGCCGCGCGAATGGCGACTTCGGTTTTCCCGAATCCCACATCGCCGCAGATGAGGCGGTCCATCGGGTAGGGTTTTTCCATGTCGGCCTTTACCTCCTGGGTGGACTTGAACTGGTCGGGGGTGTCTTCGTACACGAAAGAGGCCTCCAGTTCGTCCTGCAGGTAGCTGTCGGGCGGGAAGGCGTGCCCGTGCGCGGCGCGGCGTTTCGCGTAGAGTTTGATGAGCTCGCCCGCGATGTCCTTGATCTTCTTTTTGGTGCGGGCCTTGAGTTGTTTCCAGGCTTCGGAGCCAAGTTTGGACAATTGCGGCGCCACGCCTTCCTGCCCCACGTATTTGGAAATCTTGTGCAGCGAATGGATGCTGACGTAGAGCGTGTCGTTGTTTTTGTACACCAGCCGCACGGCTTCCTGCACCTGGCCGCCGATCTCGATTTTTTGCAAACCTGAAAATTTGCCGATGCCGTGGTCGATGTGCGTGACGAAATCGCCGGGCTGGAGTTCGCGTAAAAGCCTGACGTTCAGGGCCTGTTCTTTGGTGAATCCCTGGCGGAGCTTGTACGCGTGGTAGCGCTGGAAGATCTGATGATCGGTCAGGCAGGCGATTTTCAGGTCGTCGTCGAGGAAGCCTTCGGAAAGCGCGGCTTCTACCGGGTGCCAGTTGACTTTCGCTTTCAGTTCGCGGAAAATGGCGCTGAGACGGTCGATCTGCTTCGCATTTTCCGAAAAAATGAACACTTCGTAGCCGGCCGCCTGCCACTCGTGCAAGGCGCGGATGAGCAAGTCGAAGTTTTTGTTGAAAGAGGGTTGGGGTTTCGTCAGAAATTGGAAATTGGAAATGGGAAATGGCTTTCCGGAATGAGCCGGCTGCACCATCTCCAATTTCAAATTTCCTTTTTCCAGAAACACCATCCCGCGCGCGCTCACCTCTTCCACCACCTCCCTCGGGTACAAAAACGCCCGGTCACGGAAAATTTCCCGCAGTTCGGCCGTGTCCAGCGCGGAGAGCTTGCCGGCAAACGTTTCGGCTTTTTCAAAACAAAACTGGAGCCGGTCGAGCACGAACTGGAAGTCCTTGACCCAAATCACCGTCGTGGGCGGCAGTACGCGCAGCAGCGACACTTTCTGGTCCTGCCGGAAGCGCGTGTTCAGGTTGGGGATGATGCTGACCGAGCGGATATTCTGGTTGGACAACTGCGTTAGCGGGTCGAAAGTGCGGATGCTCTCGACTTCGTCGTCGAACAACTCGATGCGGTACGGCAGTTCGTTGCCCCAGGAAAAAAGGTCCACAATGCCGCCGCGGATGCTGAACTGACCCGGTTCGTACACAAAATCGGTGCGCTCGAAGCCGTATTCCACCAGCACTTCGATCACGAAATCCACATCCAGCTTTTCGCCCGCGGCGATCAGGATACGGTTTTCGGCGAGTACCGAAGGGTTGACGACTTTTTCGAACAGGGCCTCGGGGTACGTGATGATTAAAGTTGCAGTGGCTGGATCGCGTTGACTGCTACTGCCAGTGCCACTGCTGCTCATTTTACTCACCACCTCGCTTCGTTGCAGTACCTGCGTGGCGTTCAGGTCATCGAAAAAAGCCGGGCGTTTGAAGCTGTCGGGAAAAAAACAGACCGGGATTTTATCGAGCAGGCTGTCGAGGTCGTTTTGCAGGTAAGCTGCTTCCTCCTTGCTTTCAGCAATGATCAAATGGGTGGTATTCGGGCTTTTTTGTGCAGTGGCAGCAATCACGAAAGCGCGCTGGGCGCCGCTGAGGCCGCTCAGTTGGACACGGGGAGGCGTTTCGCTGTCCTTGGTCAGGATTTGTGCAAGGTCACGGATGCGGGCAAAATCGCGGTAGCGTTCGAGGAGGTGGTTGATGTTCGACACGGGGCAAAAGTAGCGCCTTGAAACACAGTAACACGGCGAGGGTTGTGTCTGCGGCACAAAAAATCCTCCACAGTCTCCTATTGCTTCTTCTTGTCTTTAAATATGGCCGTATTGAGCAAAATCGCAAATTGTCGTTGCGTCGGACGGTCTTTTTGCATGGTCCAGGCATAGCGAACTGCCAGTCCCGTACCCAGCAAATCGCCGGTTTTGAACAAATTGGAGAATGTAACCGTAATATCATATCGCTCCGCATGGGGTTGTTCTGCCAAGGGGTCCATGCCGGGTCGCAGCAATTGTTTTTCCTGAAACTGATACCAGCCGATCCCCATGGTAAAGCCGAGCGTGTTCACCGGCGGGTCATCATCGAGATCGATAAACAAGCCACTTCTGAGGGTGAATGCATCTTTCAGGAGCAAATCCTTTTGTAAAGGGCGGAGATAGTGAGTAGCCACTACGAAATCGCAGCGTTTTTTACCGGCCGCGAAGCTGGAATACAGGTCGTAAGTATCGATGTCGGCCTGGTCGCCGGTGACATTGACCAGCCGAAAGGCGGCTCCAATCGTCCATACGGGCTCACGCGAGGCTTTACGGATGAGCTTCCAGAGTTTTTGTTCCATTTCTTTCCCTATGCTTCGTTGAGCGAGGGTGTTCTCGCCGGCCTGTTCGTAGCGTTTTCCCAATTGCTCCAATTCAGGTTGGATGGCTTTAAATTCTTCATCGCTCACCTCGCGGTCACACAAGAGCCTGATGGCAAAACCGGCCATGACACTGCCGGTTGTGGAAGCGGCGACATTGCGTTCATCGGGGGTCAGGACGGTATCCGAATACACACTGGCCAAGGCAGGGACATACCAGTTGGCAGCGCCGAAAGAAAGGGCAAGCCGACGGCCAATGTTGTTGGTGCCGAGCACCCACCGGGAATCGATCGTAAATGCATCGTAACCCGGAACGGATTTGGGCGCCGTGAGTCCTACGCCGCCATTCATGGACAGGGAAAAACCATGATCCGTCATCGGAGCTTCGAAGTTGCCGGCACCTCCCTGGAGCAACACGCCATTGGTCACCACCGGGGTATCAATCACGGGCTCTTGGGCGGTCTGAGGCGCCACAACGGGAGGGTCAATCGTTTGGGCGGAAAGGGAATAGCCTGCCGCGACAAACAGGTTTCCGAAAACGAGAACCTGCATTAATCCTTTGATTTTCATGGAATTAATTTTTAAAAATGAACCGTAAAAATGACCCTGTCGGGACGCAGGAGCATACCGCTGCCCGTATTTTCCTTGGCGAGGCGCGATCCGTTCGGCAGTCGCATCTCAAATCGCCAGGGCCGCCGCCAGAAGTGTAAAATAAACTGCACATCGCAGGGGGCCACGCCTACTTTCTGGAACTCAGGGCCGGGCTGGAAAGGCCGGATATCGGGGCGGACACCCGTATAAACATTGACGAAAGCGGCCGGCTCCACTTCCAGCGCGACCATGGCGTCGGCGCCGAGGGCAACAGGAATGAAATACTTAAAATTCATAAGATCGATGGGTTGGTATTGAAAATGAGGAATAAGTATAGCACAAATTTGAGGCTTGCATCAACCTTCGCGCATATATATTTCGATATAGTCCCGTATATGAAAACCCGATGCGCCATCCAATTCTTTCAAAAACGTCTTTATCATTTTTCCTGTAAACTTGCCGGCATTCAATCGACTGATATGGTTCCCTCCTTTTTACGTCCGGTCTTTTTCGCGTTTGTTTTCTGCTTGTCAGGTGCTTCGCTCTCCGCTCAAATCCGCCTCGCAGAAATCGCTCCCACCAACACCGGCCAGATCACCGATGAAGACGGCGACCACCCCGACTGGATCGAACTGATCAATGCTGGCGCCAGCGCCGCCAGTCTCGACGGCCTCAGCCTGAGCGATGCCGGACGGACCGGCCAATGGCCGCTCCCGGCTGCCACCCTTGCACCCGGCGAACGCCTGCTCGTATTCGCATCGGGCAAAAACCGGGGTTCGGTGGCTCCAAACACGGTCAATCACTGGGAAACAGCCGTTTACGAAGGCGACACCTGGCATTATTCCAGTACCCAACCGCCGGCCGACTGGGCCGCCAAGGGCTTCGACGACAGCGGCTGGGGCACGGCGCCCGGCGGTTTCGGGTACGGCGACGGCGACGATACCACGGAACTGCCCGCCGGCACTTTGTCTTTTTTTCTGCGCCGAAGCTTCACCGCTTCCGATACCGCTCAACTGGTTCAAGCCTTGCTCCACCTCGATTACGACGACGGTTTTGCCGCCTACCTGAACGGCACGGAAATCGCCCGGAGCGCCAACCTTCCCCCCGGCTCGGCATGGGACGCCCTCACCAGCATCGACCACGAAGCCCTGATGTACAACGGCGGCCTGCCGGAGGCATTCCTGATCGAAAAAAATGCGCTGACAGCCTTGCTGCAGCCCGGCGAGAACGTGCTGGCCATCGAAATCCACAACATCGAAGCAGGCTCGAGCGACCTGAGCGCCCGGGCCTGGCTGAGCTTCGGCATCGGTTCGGCAGCGACTTTTTTCAGCCCGACGCCGACGTGGTTCAACGCCGGCAACCCGGGCGGAAGCGCCAATTTGCACACCAATTTCAAGATCGCTTTCCGGGAAAAAATTGACCTGTTCGACGCAGGCGGAAGTATCCTGGACTCCCTGACCGTCAGCACATTGGAGCCCGGTCACAGCCAAATGCGTCTCAACGACACGGGGCCCTGGTGCATCTCGGACAATCCCAGCCCGGGCTTGCCCAACGGCGCGGCCTGCCTCAGCGGCTACGCCCAGGCGCCGCAATTCACGCTGGCAGCCGGCTTCTACACGGGCGATCATACCGTGGGTCTCGTGCCGGGCGGCCCGGGTATCGTACGCTACACCACCGACGGCAGCTGGCCGGATCAAAACGCTCCGGTTTTTTCGCAAAACCTGGACCTGAGCGCCACAACCCTCCTGCGGGCGCGGCGTTTTGAAACGGGCAAATTGCCTTCCCGAACCACTACGGCCAGCTATTTTTTGAATGAACCGGTCACGGTTTCCGTCGTATCCATCGCGCTCGACCCCGGTGATTTTCCTGCCGTTTATGACAATTACAGCGACAAAGGCCGGGTGAACGTGGAGTTTTTTGACCAGAACCGGCAGCGGCAATTTGCCACCGAAGCCTGCGGATACGTGGTGGGCAACTGGTCGGTCGCCTTCCCGCAAAAATCCCTGCAATTCGACATCGACGAAGAATGGGGCAGTCTCGGCGAGATCGCTTATCCGCTCTTCGCGCCCGACAAGCCGATCGAACGCTTCCACTCCTTCCGCATCCGCAACGAGGACGACGACGCCTGGGGCGCCCGCATGCGCGACCGGATCGTGAACGACCTGGCGCGACCGACCCATAGCGGTCAGGCGGCTTTCCGCAACGTCGTCGCCTTTATCAACGGCGAATACTGGGGGCTGTACTCCGCCCGCGAACGCCTCGACAACTACTTCGTCCGCGACAACTACGGCGCCGACCCGGATAGCGTGAACATGATCAAAACCCATTGGGGATTAGGCAATTATATCGCTGAATACGGCACGACCGACGATTTTTTCGAGCTATCCGATTTCATTACGGGCCATGATATGAGCCTGCCCGGCAACTTCCAGGCTGTGGGCGAGCGCCTCGATCTGGACAATTTTACCGACTACTTCGCCACCGAAATTTTCGTGGCCAGTACCGACTGGCTGCAGGATTATTTCAACAATATCCGGCTGTTCCGCACTCCCGATCTGCGCTGGAATTTCCTGCTTTGGGACGTGTCCTACTCTTCCGGCGGGGCTTCTGGCTGCGCGGCCTGCGACGTGCTGGGCAGTACGATCAACAACCCGTTTGGCAGCCGCTACGGGGCCATGTTCGACAGCCTGCTCAATAATCCGGAGTACAAACGCTTCTTTATTAACCGATTCGCGGATTTGTTGAACACCTCGTTCCAGCCCGGAGTGGTGCATGCCCTGATCGATAAGAACGCAGCAGAAATGGCGCCCGAGATCGATCGCCATAACGGCCGCTGGGCCACCGGCGACCTCGCCGCGTGGAGCTGGCAGGTGCAGACGCTCAAAGACTTTTACAGCCAACGTCCCGCTTTTCAACGTCAGCACCTGCGCGACCATTTCGACCTGCCCGACGAAGTGAGTCTCACGCTGGAAGTGTACCCTCCCGGCGCCGGCCACATCAAAATCTCGACCATCATCCCCGAAGACCTGCCCTGGACGGGTACTTATTTCCACGGCAATCCGGTGACCCTGACGGCTATTCCGGCGCCCGGTTACACGTTTTCAAACTGGAGCGCGAGTTCATTCATCACCGACCCCGCCGGAAAATCGTTCACAGCCGACGTCAGCGTGGATACCGTTTTCAGGGCCAATTTCATTGGAACGGCCGCGCCGATGACCCTCGCCGTGGGAGAAATCAACTACCATTCCGATCCCACCCGCGACGCCGGCGACTGGCTGGAACTGCTCAACTTCGGCGCAGCGCCGCTCGATTTGTCTGATTGCTCCATCGGCGACAGCGAATGGTACCACCGGTTTGTGTTGCCCACCGGCACAGTGCTGCCACCCGACGGGCGCTTGGTTTTATTTGAAAATAAAGGGCTTATCACCGCGGAACATCCCGGCCTGGACCCAAAACTGGGCCCTTTGGGTTTCAGCCTCAGCGACAAGGGAGACTCGCTGCACCTGCACGACGCCTTCGGCCACCCGATCGAAGCCTTCGCATTCAGCGACAAAAAACCCTGGCCCCGGACGCCCGACGGCTACGGGCGCACCCTCGAACGCGCGGCGCCGGACAACGATCCCGGGCAGCCCGATTCCTGGTTCGACGGTTGTGTGGGCGGGTCGCCGGCCCAGGCCTATACGCCATGCGAAGAGAATCCGCTTGTCTCGGAAATCAACTATAAATCCTCGCCCGACTTCGATGCTGGCGATTGGTTCGAATTGTTCAACCGTTCGGCGCAAGATTTCGATTTGTCAGGCTGGCGGGCGCGCGACGATGATGATCAGCATGAATTTGTCATTCCAGCCGGCACGGTACTGCCGCCGGGCGGCTACCGCGTGTTTTTTCAGGATGAAGCCAAATTCATCGACCACTTTCCGGCAGTCAGCAACATTTCGGGCCCGCTCGGTTTCGGGCTCAGCGGCAACGGCGACCTCATCCGTTTGTTCGATCCCAGCGGCCGTTTGCAATTCAGCCTGCATTTCGACGACGCCGCGCCCTGGCCGGCAGGTGCCGACGGCGAGGGATTTACTTTGGAAAATGCCGGGTACGACGCCAATCCTAATGCCGGAACCAATTGGTTTTCAGGCTGCTACGGCGGCTCGCCGGGTACGGCTTTCGACCCGGATTGTGGAACCAGCGCGACGGGTGATGGACACCTGTCGCTACCCACAGTGCTCGTTTTCCCCCAGCCTGCCAAAGACTACCTGGCGGTTCGCCTGCCAGATCCGTCGCTGTCGTTCGATATCCGTCTTTTCGATGCCTGCGGCGTTTTGCTTTTGGAGAAAACCCGTTTGTGCGGGGATGCGCGGATCGATCTGAGCGGAATACCGGCGGGGATGTATCTTTTGAAGGTTAAAACCGGGGCCTTCAGCATCTCGAAATTTGTCGCACTGATCCGGTAAAATAGCGGCGAGGGATGCAAGGGCGCACTCAGGGGTACTACTTTTACCGCTGAACAACCATTTTTCAACAATGAAATACGCCCTTATCCTCCTACTGGCGATTGGCTCCTACAGCGCCAACGCCCAGCTTTTTTACTTTCAAGCCAACGATACCACCTGCATTTTCGGGGATAAAATCAACGTCCGTTCGCAGCCCAAAACTGACGCGGCCGTGGCGTTTCAACTGGTCGCAGGCGATCTGGTGATCCTTTTGGAAGAGAGCACGGAGCGCAGCACGCTCAACAAAATCGACCTGCCCTGGTACAAGATCAAAACCCTCGCCGGGCAAACGGGCTTCGTTTGGGGTGGTTTGCTTTCGCTTTGGGGCGTTCAGCAGGACGGCGACGTGCGGTTTGTCGCGGGCGTTTTGCAAAGCGACGGCAAACGCGCCGACCAGGATGGCGTGCCAACCTACACTTTCGAGGTCCGGGCCGTGCGCAACGGAACGGTGCTGCACAAAGTGTCGACCCAAATCCAGAACGAAGGCAGCGTGCATCCCATCAGCATCGAGCCCGGCGCGCGCGGCCTCAAAGGCTACCGCGATTTGCTGTGTCTGGATATCGGTTTCGAAGCCTGCGGCTACCCGCAGGAGTCCTGGTACATCCTCTGGGACGGCCAAAAACTGGTGCCGCTGCCCCTTTGTACCTCGATTGCCGATGCCGGCGTGTTTGCGCATAGCGAACGGTACATTTTTCCCCAAAGCCCTTACGAGGATATCCCCGGCCACAGCGGCGACGACAGTCTGATTTACTTCTGCATTGAACACTACGAAGAGGAAGAGCTGGGCGAGGGTAACGAAGGCTGGAATCAGGACAGCTGGACGCGTGTGCGGCCGATGCGCTGGGATGGCAAGCAGTTTTTAAAACCCAAGGATATGGGGGAGCCGAAAGAGTAAAACCACCTGGTAGTTGAGCTAAATAAGTTGCAGTAGCAGTTGCAGTCAACGCGATACTGCAACTGCTACTGCTACTGCAACTAACGACTGCTACTGCCACTAAAAAAATGACCTTCCTCACCTACGGCACCCGCCCCGAAATCATCAAACTCGCCCCTGTGATCACGGCATTGCAGAAGGCCGGCATACCGTTCCGCACCGTGTTCACCGGACAGCACCCGGATTTGTACCGCGACGTGCGCGCGCTGGTGCCCGAGCCCGATTTTCAGCCCGGTTTCCCGGACAAGTCCTTGTCGCTCAGCGCTTCATTTGCCCGCTCGCTGACCTGGCTGGACGATCTTTTTGCCGCAGAAATGCCGCGGCTCGTCATCGCCCAGGGCGATACCAGCACGGTTTTGGCGGCGGCCATGGCGGCATTTTACCGGCGGATACCTTTCGGACACGTCGAGGCGGGACTGCGCACCTGGGACCTCGACCATCCTTTTCCGGAAGAAGCCATTCGCCAGCAGGTGAGCCGCCTGGCGACGCTGCACTGGGCGCCCACGGAACAGGCTGCCGAAAACCTGCGCCGCGAAGGCATCACTACGGCCGAGGTCACGGGCAACACAATTGTCGACATCTGCCAAAGCTTTGGTTTTCAGCCGGCTTACGGCAACGAAGTGCTCATCACCCTGCACCGCCGGGAGAACCACGGCGCCGTGCTCGAACACCTGGCCGACCAACTGGAAACCCTCGCCGGACGGCATCCCGAACTGGAATTTATTTTTCCGATGCACCCCAACCCGGCGGTGCAGGTTTTGCGTAAGCGGTTGGAGAAGGTAAAAGTCGTGGCGCCGCTCCCCTACCCCGAGCTGCTGCAACTGCTGAGCCGTGCCCGGCTGGTCATCAGCGATTCGGGTGGCATTCAGGAGGAATGCGGCGCTTTCGGCAAAAAAATTCTCGTCTGCCGTACCTTCACCGAACGCCCCGAAGGCGTGACGGCCGGTTTTGCCCGGCTGGCGGGCGACGATATTTTGAGCCATTTCGACTGGGCGAACGAGGCCCCGGTATGGTCCGGAAAAAACCCGTACGGCGACGGGCACGCGAGCGAACGAATCGCCGCTTCCATCGACCGATTTTTGAGGATTTGAAGATTTGAAGATTTGAAGATTTGAAGATTTGAGGATTTGAGGATTTGAAGATTTGAGGATTTGAGGATTTGAGGATTTGAAGATTTGAGGATTTGAAGATTTGAGGATTTGAAGATTTGAGGATTTGAAGATTTGAGGATTTGAAGATTTGAGGATTTGAAGATTTGAGGATTTGAAGATTTGAGGATTTGAA